>NZ_JBVIIE010000001.1:0-303958 GCF_055569945.1 Streptomyces sp. NPDC031340 | reverse complement strand
GTCAAGCGCCCGGCCGCTGAGCCACCGGGGGCACGGTCTCGGACGCGGTCGAGCTGGGCTGAACCGCCGCTGCCGTCGGCCACCCCCCAGGGCGGCGCGCCGTAGGAGTGGTCCCTTCCGGGGCCGCAGTTGACACAACAGCGTCGGCAGGCGGCCAAGCGCCCGGCCGCTGAGCCACCGGGGGCACGGTCTCGGACGCGGTCGAGCTGGGCTGAACCGCCGCTGCCGTCGGCCACCCCCCAGGGCGGCGATCCAACGCTTTTGTCGATTCGCTAGCCACTATTTGAATGGCTTGATCACTAGTGAGCGATCGAAAGGACTGCTCTTCTGTAAAATGAGATGCATCAAACGAGCCGACCCATTGCCTGTTCCTGGCAAGCGTCAGACCGCCAGGAGAATTACGTACCCTCCTATGAGGGAGCGGGCGTGCTTTAGCGCGTAGCGAACTGCACAGGTGGGTAAATATGGTATCGAGGTCCATAAATTTCTTAGCGGCATCCGGCACCCCATCTCGCAATAGGCGCACCAGTTCACCTGTAAATGCCGTGAAGCCGCTACCATCCTCCGACATTGCCGCTTGAGTTTCCCCTGAGGCGGCAATTAGATAAGTTCCTTCAATTATCGCATCTTCAGCTACGAAATCAGCAGGCCCCGCCATGACCCCGAGGGCGCTAGCGGCGTAACAGCAGTCCAGGATGACGATTCGACGATTCGCTGTTGATTCAATCAAAGCTTCTCGAATGTCATTATAATCCGTCGAAGTGTGCGGAGCCCCCGCCCTGGAAGTGGAGCGACTAAGACGAAACTCGCCCCTATTGGCCCCTCTGAGCCCGTGGCCAGCGTAGTACACCAGCAGCGTGTCGGTAGCCTCTTCTACACCATGGAGAATCGGATCTACCAATTCCTCCGGAGTCTTTGGGTTGTGGATCGTCACACAGTGCTGCGACGGGAGACTCCAAGAGTGCGAGCTTGTAAGGATTTCCCTCAAAGCCTCGATGTTGTTTCTCACCGCCGGGAGTTTGTGCAAACTGGTGTACTCGCTCACACCAATTAGCACAGCGCGAGTCCCGAGGGGGTCAGGGAGAGTCACGGAGGCCGCTACTCCTCGGCGAGTGCCCGAATGATGCGCTCGACCGTGTCGTTATCACTGCCCTCGACTGTGACGATTTTCCCTCGGTGTTCAATAGTTACTCGAGGGGATCTAGCCCGCGTCTTCCTCCATGCTGCATAAGTCAGAGAGAAAGTTGCGATCTGCCAAAAATTATCCGTTATCAACTGGAGTGTTTCGAGGGCTCCGGCCCCCATTTCTCCAGCGTCAGGCTCGGCGGTTACCCATGAGATCTTGGCATGGTTTCGAACCTCAGGAGTTTCCAAAAGCCATGACCGGAATGAACGCAGTTCCTGATCAGCGCCCGGGCCATCCATGCTGATTCTCATCATGGGCGTCCGTCCCCTCCATCCCCTGTGCCGGTTACGTCACAACGCACAGTTTAGATGAGGATCCGTCACCACAAGTTGGGTTGCTGCGCGTTGGAGCTATTGCCATGTCTGGAAGCAGCAGCCGAGCACGACTGCAAGCCGAGGGGAGGGCTCACCACGGCGGGCCCAGCCACCCTGCTGATCCACGCGGCGAGCGACACAGCTCCCCTATGAGACCGGGTGGTGTCGTCACTGGCCGACCAGCGGTGTCAACACGCACGCGGCTCCCACCGCTGAGCTCATGCTTATAGATCACCAAACGACGTGGCCAGACATGACACGACCGCACCAGGACGCCCCGGGGTCCGAGCGGGCACTGAATGGTCAGCACCAGCTCAGCACACCGACCATGATCAGCGACGATCAACGCAAACGAGCAGCAAGATCAAAATAGCCCTAAGGTCAGCGCCAGCTGCTCGTTTGCCAAGGTTAGACGCTGACTGCTAAGCAGCTAGCCCGAAGTACTCGACGTTGACGAGATGCAGGTTCTTGCAGTCGAGGGCGTAGGCGAGCCCGCCGGCCACGAACACCCCGCCGCAGGCGATGCTGAGCACGACGTCGGGCTCGTAACCGTCGTCGGCGACGGCCTGCGCGAGCTCGCGCACCGCGACGCCGAACCGCTCGTAACTCAGGTTCTCCCGCTCGGCGCTCACACCTGCGTCCGGTGGAAGTTGAGGTAGGAACGCGATGCGGTGGGCCCGCGCTGGCCCTGGTACCGGGAGCCGTAGCGCTCGCTGCCGTAGGGGAACTCGGCCGGCGAGCTGAGCCGGAACATGCACAGCTGCCCGATCTTCATGCCGGGCCACAGCTTGATGGGCAGAGTGGCGAGGTTGGACAGTTCCAGCGTGACGTGCCCGGAGAACCCGGGGTCGATGAACCCGGCGGTGGAGTGCGTCACCAGTCCGAGCCGCCCGAGCGAGCTCTTGCCCTCGAGCCGCGACGCGAGATCGTCGGGCAGGGTGATGACCTCGTACGTCGAGGCGAGCACGAACTCCCCGGGATGCAGGATGAAGGGCTCGTCGCCCTCCGGCTCCACCAGCCGCGTCAGGTCGGCCTGCTCGACGGAGGGGTCGATGTGCGGGTACCGGTGGTTCTCGAACACCCGGAAGTAGCGGTCCAGCCGCACGTCGATGCTCGACGGCTGCACCATGGATTCGTCGTAGGGATCGATCACCACGCGCCCGGCGGCGATCTCGGCCCGGATGTCCTTGTCTGAGAGAAGCACGCCCCGAGGATACGCAAGGCGCGCGGACCGGCCACAACCGGACGACCCACGCGCCTGCGTCACTGCCCTACCGCTGCCGCTACCGCTTCCCGATGCTGACCGGCACCGCGCTGCGCAGCCTGGCACACCGCGGACACCTCACGAGCCGGCCGGGGCCGAGCCGTCCGGCCTGCTGCATCGGGAACGAAGTGGTACTGAACACGTGCCCATCGGCACAACGGACGACGGTGTGCTCCATCAAGTCCTGAAGTCCCTTCCCCAAGAGCCGCGTCGGCTGCTGCCGCCTGACGCCAAATGCCACATTACGGGATCAAAGGAACGGCTCACCAGGCGGCACTCCGGCCCCACCCGGCCCCTCTCCCACCCCACCACCGTACGCCCCAACTCCCGCCCCGCGCAGCCCAGTCCCTCCCGCCTCCACCCCCGAAACGCACCCAGGCCCCCGGCTTCAACACCGGGGGCCTGCGATGGGGTAAAGTGACCGTGCGTTCCGACACCGGTCACCGACCGGCGTCTTTCGCGGGTGTAGTTTAATGGTAGAACATCAGCTTCCCAAGCTGAGAGCGCGAGTTCGATTCTCGTCACCCGCTCCACGAAGAAGGCCCAGGTCAAAGACCCGGGCCTTTCTGCTGTCCGCAGCGATCACCCGCCACGCGCCAGAACCGCGCCGGAAGGCTTGCCGCCCATCTCCCGGATCGTGACGGTCAAGCACGCGCGACGGCGACGCCGGCCCGCGGACACACAGCGACCTTCCCGCGCCGTAGGCCATCCAAGCCCTCTCAGGCCGACCATGCATCAGCCATCACGAAGGAGACGACCGTCCCCCCGAAACGACTTGGGCCGGAGTGCCAGGATGCGGCGAGGGAGTCGACCAGGAGCAGTCCGCGTCCGTGCGCTTCGTCGGCCTCCGGTCGGCGGAGGCACACACTCGCCGGGCATCCCGGGTTGTGCACCTCCACGCGCAGCGAGGTCCCTTCCCGGAACCACTCGACCCGTACGACCCACGTCTCGTCCGACCGCCCGTAGAGAATCGCATTGGTGACCAGTTCCGAGAGCATCAGCACGCAGTCGTCGACCGAGCACAGCGGTTGACAGGGGGCGATGAACCTCCGAAACCAGCGCCGGGCCCGGGGGACGGACTCCAAGGTCGGCTGCAGGGACATCATCCCGATCCGCGGTGACTCCTCACAGGCGTACCGATCGATCACGAAGGTCATCCGCGCTCACTCCCTGCCGCCGTCGCGATCACGGCAGCGCTGGTTCCGGCCGTCGAAGCGCCTCGATCGGCGCCACGGAATCGGAGGACGGCACCGCCGTCCCGGACATCGAGAAGGGGCCGATGCCGAACAACGGCACACGGACACCCCGCATCCACAGAGACCGAAGCGCGATCTCTCTAGACATCTACAGATTTCCCTACGTCTCTAGAGATGTCAATCAGGGCATCGGTGAACGGCAAGTGCGAGCGGTTACGCATAGCGAGCGAGCCCCCCGACCTATGGCCTACGGTGTCTAGAGAAGCGAGGAGGGCTCTGGAATGGCGACTACCGACGACGACCGTCGGCCCAAGTACCAGCGGATCGCGGACTCCCTGCGCGAGGCGATCCAGTCGGGCGACTACGGTCCCGGTGATCGGCTTCCGGGGGAGAACGACCTCATGACCACGTACGGCGTGGCCCGTATGACAGCCCGCCAGGCCCTGAGCGTCCTGCGGGACGAAGGCGTCGCCGAAGCCCGCAAGGGCGCCGGCGTGTTCGTCCGGGCCTTCCGCCCGATCCGACGCCGAGGCATTGAGCGACTGGCCCGCGACCGGTGGGGCAATGGCCGGTCCATCTGGTCGGCAGACGTCGAAAACCGGGCACTTGAGGTCGACCGGATCACCGTGTCCGAGGAGACAGCGCCCGACCGCATCAACGCGGGCCTGAACCTGGCCGACGACGGGACGACATGTGTGAGGCGTCGGCGCTTCGTCCTGGACGGCAAGCCGGTCCTGCTCGCGACGAGCTATCTCCCCATGTCCCTGGTCGCCGGATCTGCGATCGCCCAGGAGGACGCCGGGCCGGGCGGAACCTACGCCAGGCTCGCCGAACTCGGCTACGAGCCGGTGCACTTCCGCGAAGAGATCCGCTCACGCATGCCGTCGAAGGACGAGGCGGCGCAGCTGGACATGTCCGCAGGCACTCCGGTCATCCTCATCTGCCGCACCGCCTTCACGGACAACGGCCACCCCGTCGAGGTCAACGAGATGACACTGGACGCCGCCTCCTACGTCCTGGAGTACGACTTCGACGCAAGCCCGAGAACCACCCCGACCAACGTGTCGGATCCCAGCTGATGCCTGACGTTTTGGTCCCCGTCACCGGCCGGAAGCGAGGCCGGTCCAGCCACACGTCCACCCCGGGCGGCCAGCTGTCTCAGATCCGCCACCGACAAGTGCGACCGAACGCTCACACGTCAAGTGACGCTTCAGGCCCCGTGGCCGACCTTCGCACGTTCCCGTCCACAACCTGTGGGGGAAAGCGCCTCAGGTGATGTCGTGGACATTGTGCTCGAGCAGATCGGTTGCGTGCCGGGCGATGGCCCGGTAGTCGGCATCGTCGTGGAGGACAGCCAGGCCGTGGTGGGCGGCGGTGGCGGCGATGACGAGGTCCGCCGCCGAGGCGCTGCGATGCTCCCCGGCCTGGGCCATACGGTGTTGCACCGCGCTGATCCAACGCCCCGCGTTCTTCGGTACCGACACGTCGGGATAGAGGTCGGTGAACATCTCCGCGATCTCGTCGTACTCACGGCCGTTCCGGGCGCTGTACAGGAACTCGGTTCGCTGCACGTAGCAGGATGCGATGGCACCGGCGTCGATCGCGTCGTACCAGGCCGACTGCAGTTTTGGTTCGCGGAGCAGCCGGACCAGGCCGGAGGTGTCGAGCAAGTAGATCACCGGCTGTGCTTCTCCGCCCGGTGCAGGCGCTCGGCGTCCTCGACGGCACCCCACTCACGCGCACGCTCGAAGTGACGGCTGATGCGCGCCGCACGCTCCTGCTGTTCGGCGTAGAAGTGCAAAGCCAGGTTGACCGCCTCCTTCTTGGTCCTGACCTTGGCCAGAGCCATGGCACGCTCCAGGGCGTCATCATCGATGTCGATCTGGGTCACGGACATGCGAGCACCTCCTACGCAATGTTGGTGATGTACATAGAAGCGTATGTCACCAACATTGACGACGCCACATCCGAACGTCAGATGTGCAAGCGCAACGGAAACTCCAGATCAGTCCGGCAGGCCATGCCCGCCGGTCGGCGCGAAGCGCCGCGCGCCGTATAGCTCGACAGATGGTGGACCCCACGCCCAGAGCGCGCCCACAGGAACGGACAACCACGGTCAACAGCGGTGCGAACAAGCCCGCGCAGCGGTGCCGACACGACGAATCCGCGCAGGTCAGCGGCCATTCGCCCACCCAAGCGCCATCGCTTCCCAAGCTGAGAGCGCGAGTTCGATTCTCGTCACCCGCTCCACGAAGAAGGCCCAGGTCAAAGACCCGGGCCTTTCTGCTGCGTGCTGCGATCACTCACCGCATGCCAGATCCGTGCCAGAAGGCTTGCCGCCCGCCTTCTCCCCCGCGACAGCCCGAGCCTTCCACACGGTCACGTCGAGGACGGCAGCCACCCCACGCCGAAGTGCCGGCCTCATCGTCGACGACCGTTCCGCCCACACCAGCGCGGGCGACCTGGTCGGGCTAGCATATAAGTCATACTTTGTCCGTTTGGTGTGGGGTGGTGGTGACGAGCAAGGGGCCGACGACGGATGGATCGCAGGGAGGTCGCCACGAGTTACTCCTTCAGGCTCTTTGTGGCCGGACACTCGGAGCGGTCGTCTACCGCGGAGGCGAACTTGCGCGCGTTGTGCGAATCCCATGTGCCGGGTAATTTCGACATCGAGGTCGTCGACACCGCTGAGCAGCCGGCTCTCGCGGAGGAGCAGCGCATCCTGGCCACCCCCATCGCGATCAGGCTCGCCCCGCTGCCGCAACTGCGAGCGATCGGTGATCTGTCCGATCAGCGCCGCACGGCCTACGCGCTGGGGCTCCCGGCGCCGTCCGGTCCTGCCCGACAGGGGGACACGGAATGAATGGCATCGATGCGATCGAACGGCTCCCCACCGGCATCAGGGGCTTCGACCCAGTCGCTCTCGGGGGGCTTCCCAAAGGACGTGCGACTCTCGTCACCGGGACCACCGGCAGCGGCAAAACCTTGTTCGCGGTGGAGTTCCTTGCCCGCGGCATCCTCCATCGGGGGGAGCCGGGAGTGTTCGTCACCTTCGAGGAAACGGCGGAGGACATCCGGCGCAATTTCGCCGCGCTGGGCTTCCCGATCAGGCAGTGGGAGGACGACGGGAAGTGGATGTTCGTCGATGCCTCGGCCGCCATCGCCCTGGAGGCACCCGTCATCGGCACCTACGACTTCGGCGCTTTGGAGGCGCGGATCGGGCATGCGGCCGACCGGATCGGCGCCGCCCGGATTTCGGTCGACGCGCTCGACGCACTCTTCACCCGCTTCGCCGACCCCGCGATCGTCCGTCACGAGATCGCGCGGATGATCTACGTCCTGGAAATGACCGGGGCCACCTCGATCATCACCGCGGAGCGCTCCGGTGAGCACGACGGCGCGTCCAGGTACGGGGTCGAGGAGTTCGTAGCCGACAACGTGATCACCCTGCGTAACGTGCTGGCGGACGAGCGCCGGCGCCGGACCGTCGAAATCGTCAAGTTCCGCGGCGCTCCCCACCGCACAGGGGAGTGGCTCTTCGCCATCGATCCGGCGGACGGGCTCGTGGTGATTCCGCTCGCGTTCCTCGCCCTGCCCTTGACGAGCACCTCCCGGGTGCGCGTGTCGTCGGGCCTCAGCCAACTGGACGAGATGTGTGGGGGCGGGTTCTACAAGGACGCGATCATCGTGGTGACCGGCCCGAGCGGCGTAGGCAAGACGCTGTTGTGTCTGAAGTTCATCGACGCAGCGGTGTCAGCGGGCGAGCGCTGCCTTGTCTGCTCCTTCGAGGACTCTCGCGAGCAGATCAAACGCAACGCGGCAGGGTGGGGGATGGACATCGACGCCATGGAGGCGCCCGGCCTGCTCCGTATCATCGCCGACTACCCGGAGACGGCATCGCTGGAGGACCACTTCATCCGGATCAGGCGGGCCATCGAGGAGCACGAGCCCGACCGTCTGGTCGTCGACACGATATCCGCGCTGGAGCGCATCGCCTCCTCCCGTGCGTTGCTCGACTTCATCCTCGCCCTCAGTGCGCTCGCGCGTCAGCGCGGGATCACCACGCTGTTCACCTCAGCGCCATCGAGCCGGCCCGCCCGCCAGTTCACGCCACCCATCGCGGAGGAGATCGCCAGCCTCACCGACGTCACGATCACGTTGCGTTACTTCGAGCGCCCAGGCGAGGTTCACCGTGCCATTGTGGTCACGCAGACCCGCGGCTCCGCCCATGACCCCGGCATTCGCCTGGTGACGATCGACTCCGGCGGCATGCACATCGGCCGGCGGCTCAGCGCCCGCATCGGAATCCTCACGCCGGACCAAGCCCTCGATGTGGGCATGACGGGAACGGTCGAGGCAGAAAGCCACCGGCAAAGTGATGAATGAGGCTGCCGCCGACCGGGAGGGCAAAGAGATGGAGGGGTCGGGCTCCGCCGACGTGGAGTTCGCCGCCGAGGTCAGCCGCCTGATCGTGCAGGAGTCGGCTGACGGGGTCATCGCCGTGGACGAGCAGGGGATCGTCCGGCTGTGCAATCCGGCCGCGGCAGTGCTCTTCGGCCGCCCCGCCCGGGAGTTGCTCGGCGCCCCGTTCGGTTTCCCGATCGTGACGGGCCGGTCGACAGAGGTGGAACTGATGCTGCCGGGCGGCGGCATCAGGGTTGTCGAGATACGAACAGTCACCACCGCTCTGCACGGTGAACCCTTGCATGTCATCTCCCTGCGGGACGTGACGCGCCGGCGAGACATCGAACAGGGCGCTGAGCGCTTCCAGCGGCTGCTGCAGCCGGAGCTGCCGGACCTGGCCCCGCTCGAAGCAGCCGCCGTCTACCGGCCCGCAGCCGTCGGCGTCGGATACCTCGGCGGGGACTGGTACGACGCCATCCCGCTTCCCGACGGCGCTGTCGGCGCTGTGATCGGCGATGTCGCGGGGCACGACCTGCACGCTGCGGCCGCGATGGCCCAGATCCGCAACATGCTGCGCGCTCTGCTGTTCGACCACCGCGCCGCGCCCGGCGCCGTCCTCGCCGCGCTGGACCGCACCCTCCACGCGATCACGAAGCATCCGGTCACCACCGCGTGCGTGGCCCGCATCGAGCCTTGTGACAGTGGCTGGAAGCTGAACTGGAGCAGCGCGGGCCATCCCCCGCCCCTGCTGCTCACTGCCTCCGGTAGGGCCGAGTACCTGCACATCGAGCCGGGTGTGCCGCTCGGCGTGGATCTCGACCAGACCCGCTTCGACGACACCCGTCTCCTTCCCGCAGGCGCCACGGTGATCTTTTTCACCGATGGGCTGGTCGAACACCACCGCCACCCCATCGACGCCGGACTCACCGCACTCGCCGACCTCGCCACCGCCCACGCCGGCTTGCGGTTGGACGACTTCGTACAGACCCTGGCCGACCAGCACCCCGGCGAAGGCCAGGACGACATCACCATCCTGGCCCTGCGCATGCCCGTCCAGCCCTGCGCCGGAAGCGCTCCGTAGCCGCCGCCACCGGGCAGGGTTCAACGGCGACCAACGCTGACAGGCGACGACCAGGCCCGAAACCAGAATCGTCGCTGGGCGGGGCCGTGGCCCGCTGCCTCGGGGACGAGCACGGCCCGCCGAGTGCTTCGCGACAGCGACATCAGACGCGGATCCAGTCGGGCCACTGGGGTGGAACGTTGGTCGCGGGGCAGAGGCCCGAGTCGCCGGGATAGCCGTCCAGCGTTCCCCGGGTCGCGAAGAACCACCATGCCGCCCCCACCGTCGCGACGACCACCAGCAGCGCCGGCAGTGAGACGCGGACCGCCGTCGGCGCGCGAAACACCAGGCGCCGACCGACGGCCTGCGCCAGGAGCCCGACGAGCGCCCCGACCGCCGGGACCACCGGAAGCAGGAAGTTGAGTTCGAAGCGTCCGCCGGCGTCGTACCCGGCGTCGCAGTACGCGCGCGCCCAGACGGTCAACAACCAGGCGGCGCATCCCATGACGGCTCCGAACGATGCGGAACCCGCCCAGGGAAGGCACGAGCCGGATCTCGGCTTGGCTGACACCTGTCCGGCCGTCCCGTCAATCGCCGACCGCAGCCGAAGCCGGCCCGGATCGAACTCCGACAGCGGTGCTCCCTCTCTGGACCGCCGGGAACGAGGGCGCGAAGCCGGCGGACTGGTCGAGGTGGAACGCGGAGCCCGACGACGTCGGGGTCCAACCCTGTCGCAGGGCGAGCCGGACAGCCGCGGCGACGCCGGACGGCAGTACTGGTTCAGCCTCGCGGCCGATCCAGTTGCCCGGGTGCGGCTGGTCGGTGGTGACCACGAGCGTCATGCCCGGGGTGTCCGCGTGCTCGACCGCGAACGCGCACGGCGACCAGGCCAGCCCCTGGAAGTACGTCGGCCGGCCTCGCAGCCGCCAGCGGTAAGCCGTGCCGTCGACGACGATGCGTCGTGATCCTTTGCGGACCAGCGCCATGGCTCCCCCTTCAACAGCGAAGATGTTAGCGAGTCCGGCCCGGCCGTTCGTCTCGGTTTCCCTTCGACTTCGACCACCAGAGGTCGGTGAAACGGGAGACGATCACCCACCTGGGAACCCTCGACTTCGTCGCCGGCAAGGAGAACGTCGTCTTCCTCGGCCCGCCAGGGACGGGAAAGACCCACCTGGCCACCGGCCTGGGCATCCGGGCCTGCCAGGCAGGCCACCGGGTCGCGTTCGCAACCGCCGCCGAGTGAGTCGCCCGCCTCGCGAAGGCCCACGAGACCGGCCGCCTGGACGACGAGCTGGTCCGGCTCGGCAGGATCCCGCTGATCATCGTCGACGAGGTCGGCTACATCCCCTTCGAACCCGAGGCCGCGAACCTGTTCTTCCAGTTCGTCTCGGGCCGCTACGAGCGGGCCTCGGTCATCGTGACCAGCAACAAGCCCTTCGGCCGCTGGGGCGAGGTCTGCGGCGACAACACCGTCGCCGCCCCTCCGGTCCACGATTGCGCCGTTACCGACAGGCCCAAAGCGCTCAGCCCCTACCCAGCTCAGCGCGCCACCCGGTACGCGATCTTCCCAACTGGTGCCTTCGCTGCCCTGACGGCTTCGGCGTATGGCGCCTACTGGGAAGACGCCCAAATGACGATCCCGACGGGAGTGAGGCCGCATATGAGGCCGAGGCACAGGAACGCATAGGCCAATGCCTTGAACACCTTGTGTCTCTGGGCTCGGCATGCGGCAAAGCACGTGAAGCTGATGATGGCGAGGCACGGCAGGATGATGAAGAAGAACCCCAGCGCTGCCATGATCCCCCCTAGCATGCGGCCGCCGTACAGCAGGAAGATACGGCAACCATCGCGACCGCAGCCGACTGCCGCCGTCCCGAGGTAGCCGCCGGACCAGCCTTGCAGACCTCAGCGACCACACCCCGCCCGTATTTCGCATCGAGGGTCGACCCGACATCAACGACGCCGGACGGTGTTCGTCCGTTCGGGCCCAGTGAGGCGAACGCGAATCCGCAGGGTCTCCAGGTCGACGTCCCGCCGGCGAACGGCCTCGGGGAACATCGCGTGGACCGGACGGCGCGGGCCGATGACCTGTCCATCGTCGGACCCGGCGGTGTCTTCGTCCTCAGCGAGCGCCCGGTACAGCGAGGCGACCGAGGGGTGCTTGCCCGCGTTCTTGCCGGTTTTGATGGTGAGTTTGCCCGCGATCTCAGGGTCGGGGACGCCGCGGTCCCGCAGTGCGCGGGCGAACAGCAGCGAGTCGTCGTCGATGTCCTTGGGCCGTCCGCCGTGATTGCCCTTGGCGGCTGCGGCCTGCTGTCCCTCCAGGGGCTTCTCGCGGACGTAGTTGCGGTCGAGCTGGGCGGCGACGGCGAGGACGGCGAAAAACATCGCGCCCATGCCGTTGGGGTCGTAGGTGCCGGTGAGGAGCTCGAACTGCACGCCGGCGGCCTGGAGCTGCCCGGAGAGGGTCATCAGCTCGGCGGCGTTGCGGGCGAGACGCTTGAGTTCGTGGACGGTGAGGATGACCTCCTGGTCGGGGGCGGCCTCCTTGATGTCGTACGCCAGCTTCAGCGCCTTCTCCAGCTCGGGCCGCGTCTTGATGCGGGTGGAGATCTTCTCGGAGAAGATCCGCTTGCAGACCGGTTCGAGCGCGGCGAGCTGGGAGGCAAGTTCCTGAAAGGGGTGTTGACGGTGCCGGCCTCGGCTCGGGTGTCGTGCTCGCGCATCCACGTTATGCAGACCTGTCGCCCGCGAACCGTCCGGCGTTGCGCCGGACCGGGCGGTGGCCGGACCTCTGATCAGGGTCGTGACGGCACCTCCCGGGCCCGGTGACACCACCCCCCAGGGCATCCGCTCGACAGGGGGACACGGCTATGCCGGGCCCGGAGGCCAGCGGCCCCGTTGCAGGACCGCAGAAAACATGACGGGGGCTCACCCGTGCGAGCTACGCGCGAGATGCCTCCGGAGGGTGACGCCTCCGGGCTGCCGAATCCGTAGCGTCTGTGGTGTCGCCGCCGCACACCGGCGGAGGCGCCGGACAACGGTCCGCGCACCGTCCGGGTGTGGGCCCGGACCCGACAGCTCTGCTGCGACTTTCCGTTATTCCGCCTGGAGGCCCCCGTGAAGCGCATGCTCAAAACCATCGCCGTGGCTGCCGCGTTCTCCGCCGTGGCCGGCGCGGGCTTCGTCGGCCGCGGGGAACTCACCGCCCAAACGCAGACGGAGACGCAGAACGTGGTGGCCATCAAGCCGGTGCGGCACGGGCACCTGGACTCGTTCACGGGGACCAAGAAGATCCGCGTCAACGGCTACTTGGTGAACGTGTCGTGCTCCGGCCGTACGGCGGCTCGCAAGCCGGTCGTCATGCTCATGGCCGGTGTGGGCGACGGGCTGGACACGATGGCCGACCTGCAGAGGACCTTGAGCAAGAAGGACAGGGTCTGCTCCTACGACCGGCTCGGCGAGGGCCGGAGCGACCAGCCGAAAGGCCTCCAGACCATCAGTGACAGTGGCGAGATCCTCACCGGCGTGCTCGACCGGATCGCCGGTGACAGCCCGGTCGTGCTGGCCGCCCACTCCCTCGGCGGACTGATCGCCGGCCGGTACGCCCCCGACCACCAGGACCGGGTCAAGGGTCTGGTGCTGATGGACGCCACGATCCCGGCCCTGAAGGCGAGCATCCTGAAGGTGATCCCCGAGACCGCCACCGGGATCGCGGCCGACGTGCGTGCCCAGGTCATCCAGATCAACGAGGGCCAGAACCCGGAGCAGCTCGTCATCCCCGACGCCGAGGTCCGCTCCGCCGGGAACATCCCGGTGCAGATCATCAAGCACGAGGCACAGTTCGGCGAGATCCCCGACTACGGCCCCGCCCTGGAGCAGGCGTGGTCCGAGGGCCAGCAGCAGTGGCGTGCGCTCTCCAAGCGCAGCGTCCTCAGCACCGCCGCCGGCAGCGGTCACTACATCCACGTCGACCGCCCCGACCTCGCTGTCAATGCCATTCAGAAGGTCACCGGCCAGGCAACCGCTGCTCGCTGGTAGCCGCGGAGGGCTTCGGCCGCCGCTTCAGCGCACCGCAACTGTCACGTCGCCGAGAAGACTTCACTGCCCGTCGGCTGATTCGTGTCACGTGACTTCTACTTCTATTTGGTGATACCAAGAGGTGCAGCGACCATCCGTACGCGTTGACGGTCAC
Organism: Streptomyces sp. NPDC031340; assembly: GCF_055569945.1. Lineage (NCBI taxonomy): Bacteria > Bacillati > Actinomycetota > Actinomycetes > Kitasatosporales > Streptomycetaceae > Streptomyces > Streptomyces sp. NPDC031340. The sequence continues at coordinate 290,339 of NZ_JBVIIE010000001.1, read as the reverse complement.
GTCGAATCCGAGATTTCGAGCGACTCTCCGATAACACGCGGTTCGGGCAACTCCCCCATGACAAACGGGGGAAGTCATACGATAGTTGATTCTCCTCGCAGCCTCAAGTATCGTGACCGCCGTGGAAAATAACCGCCTTGCCAGGGTCAAGGGATTATTCAAGAAGATGGCCGTCGTAGCGGCAGCTACTGTCGGCTTTACGGCCATGATTCCGGCGACCTCCGCCTCTGCGATCAGCTTTGTTGATTGCGGCGGATGGACGCCGATCAACGAATACGCATACGTAGTGAACTACGGCATGGCGGGGCCCTGTTTCGCCAACGCCGGCGCAATGAACGTGGACTTGAAGGAAGTCACGGACTTCCATTCGGGCAACAACAAGGTCACGTTCTTCTACACCGTCAACGAAAACGGTTACCAGAACGCCCTCACCCTGGAAAAGTGGCAGGACCGTGGCCTCGCATTCGGTTTCCATGCCCACGTGACCTCGGTAGTGATCTGGTGACTCGTTTCAGAGCCATGGGTCGCCGGCACCGGAGCGTCAAATATGCTTCAGCGCCTCTGCAATCAGGCGGCCAGAGCACGACCTGCATGTACAGGTGCCATTGCCATAGTCATTCTTCGGAGGATCAGGCGAGCCGCTTTACTGTCTGCAAAGAGAGGTGCATCCGCAAGGTTTCTGACCTGCCCTACCGTGCCGGCAGCCCTGCGCCATTCACGGGTCCGCGCCTCGTAGGCAAAAGCCTCCCGCGCCGCCCGTGATCACGTTCACCGGAAACTCGGCGCGCACCAGGAGGAGGCGGAGCATGTCCCAGGTCTTGAGCCGGAGGCGAGCCCTCAGCTCACCGTTCCCGGGCGATGGCGGCACCCGTCCTGCACGTGCTTCGTCGTGGGCTGCGTACAAGGTCCTTACGGGAGCAGGCACTTGAGCCCGAACGTCTTGCGTCAGAGCGGGAGGTCGTCGGGGAGTACCCGGAACGCCTTGTAGCGGCCCAACGGGCGTACAGCCCGGAAGTCTCGTCGGTCGAGGGTGAGAATCGCGTCCGTGTCGTAGTCGGCGGCGAGCGCCACATTCACCGCGTCGGCCAGGTCGAGGTCCAGCGCGCGGTAGCGGACACGGACAGACTGGGCGGCGCCCAGGTGTTCCTCCGTGATCTCCGGCATGACGACACGACCCCGGCTCATCCAGCGCCGCAGGTCGTCGACCGCGCTGACGGCGGCCTCCCTGCCGAGCTCGCGCGTCGCCACGTGATCCAGTTCGGCGAGCAGGAGCGGGGACATGACCAGCAGGCCCGCCGCCATGATGGCCTCGTTCGCCGCCCGGTGTTCTGGATGAGCCGAGTCCAGGGCCGCCAGAACGCCGGACGTGTCGGCGATGACAATGATCACGCGGCGGATCCGGAACCCGAGCCGGTCTCCCGCCGGACGGCCTCGGCGACCGCGTCGCGGACCTCCGGCTTGGACAGCGTACGCCCCGGCCCCTCGAAGGTCCGTGAGAACAGCGGCTCGTCCCAGACCCGGTTCGCCATGGCTGCAAGGTGGATGCCCTGGCGGATGATCTCGGCTTCGCTTATGCCTCGGCGCTTGGCGGCCTCCTTGATGATGGCCAGGTCCTCGGGGTCGGCGTAGACGTTGGTGCGCTTCATGGACATGTACCAACAGTAGTCCATGTACCGGGTTGGTGTATCCAGCACACTTTCCCCGTGTGCCGTTGCCGAGGACCAGCGAGCCGACCTCACAGGCCCCGTCCGGGTGCCGGACTGCTCCTGGGGGGGAGAGGTGTGTCATGGGTTCGGTTTCCGTGTCGGTGTACCTGGCATGAGTGTGCGGGTCTCCACTCGTGGAGTGCGCACCTCGGTCGGGCCACGTGCGGCGAGGCTCAGCGTGGGCAGCGGCGGCGGCGCCAGGATGTCGACCGGGCTCGGCCCCTTCTGTGCATCGAGTTCCCTCGGCGGCAATCGACGGCGAACCGGTACGCGGCTCACGACACGCGCCGGGCCCCTTCGCTGACGGCCGCGCCGCGCTCACCTTCTGCGCCGAGCACGGACGCACCACCGCGAACGCCTGCATCGGCCGCTACCTGAGCGCCGACCCCGCCGACTTCGCCCTCCAGTGCCGTCCCCCGGCGTCCGAGGCGACGGGCCGCTGCACACGCGACAGCTAGGTACAGCCGATTCCGTCCCTCGAGGACCGTCCCGTGCGCCGACACCGGTACCGGCGGCTTTCTGACGCTGTGCCAGCGGCCGTGGCAGCGCTCGGTATCCGATAGGTGAAGTCGTCACGGCGGTATCCGGGGTCCGTGAGTACGGCCGTCGCTGCGGCGGTACGGTGTGCGGCAGTCGATCGCGCTTTCTACGATCGTTGACCCACAAGGGGGTTTCATGGAACACCGCCGCCCGCGCCACCGTCGTAGAACGATCGCCAGAGCGGTCGGCTCGGCGGGTGTGCTGGCCGCCCTGGCCCTGGGTGTGTGGATGACACCCGCGATGGGCGCCGGGAAGACGTCCGAAGGGCCCGCGGCCACCGGGTCATCGGCCGACAAGCCCGATCCGAAGACGCCCTGGGCGCCCGAGAACGACGAGCTGCCGCTGCGCGGCAAGTCCGTGCGCGCCGAGGCGCTCACGTCCGCCCGCGCGGCCCAGTCCCCGCTGCAGCTCACCATGCCCGCGCCGACCGGGAAGAACAGCGTGGGCATGGTCGGCCTGCACCTCGTCGACAAGTCCCGCACGGATCCGTACGTGTCCGGCCAGACCCGCGAGTTGATGGTGTCGCTCTGGTATCCGGCCGCCTCCACGTCCGGGCACTACCGGGCGCCGTGGATGCCGTCGATCTCCGGCGCCCACTTCCTGGCCTCGCGCTGGCTGTCGCCGCAGCAGGTGACCCTGCCGAAGACCGCGGGCCATGTCCTCGCCCCGGTGAAGACCTCGCTCGGCAAGCTGCCCGTCCTGCTGTACTCGACCGGGCTGCACTCGGACCGCGCGGTGGGCACCGCGCTCGCCCAGGACCTCGCCAGCCGCGGCTACCTCGTCGTCACCGTCGACCACACCCACGACGCCAACGAGGTGCAGTTCCCCGGCAACCGGCTCGAGGTCAACAAGATGCCGGCGGGGACCCACTCCTCCGACACGCTCAAGGTGCGCGCCGCCGACATCAAGTTCGTCATCAACGCGCTCGGCAAGATCAGCAATGGCAGCAACCCGGACGCCGGCCACGCGACGCTCCCGTCCGGGCTGTCGAAGTCGGTGGACACCTCCCGTATCGGGATGTTCGGCTTTTCGCTGGGCGGCGCGGCGGTCGACACCGCCATGCAGCTCGACAAGCGGATCGATGCCGGTGCCAACCTGGACGGCCAGTTCTTCGGGACGGCGCCTAGCAAGGACCTGGACCGGGCCTTCATGCTCTTCAGCTCCGCCAACCACAACCGCAACAACGACAAGTCGTGGCGGACGCTGTGGTCGCACCTGAAGGGATACCGGGTCGACATCAAGCTGGCCGGCGCGGCGCACCTGTCGTTCAGCGACTACGAGTACCTGGTGCCGCAGTGGGCGGGCCTGCTCGGGATCTCCAAGTCGCAGATCCAGCAGCAGTACGGCACGATCGACCCGAACCGGGCGGTGAAGATCCAGCGCGTCTACCTCGCCGCCTTCTTCGACCAGCAGCTGCGCAACAAGCACAGCAGCCTGCTCGACGGGCCCAGCAGCACGTACCCGGAGATCTCTTTCGTCCGTTGACCGGGCGTCTGACCGGGCGTCTGACCGGGCATCCGAAGGGTGGACCTCCTCGTGGGTCCGCCCTTCGGCGCGTGGGGGGACGGTCCCGCGTCTGTCGCCGCCGCACAGGCGTCCTGTCGCCCTGTGCGACAGGTGAGGCGAGGGTGTGATGGTTATGTGATACCGGGGGGCTAGACTGCTCGACCGTCGAACATTCGGGCGCCCGGCGCCAGGTTGAGGAAGGACCCGCTGCCCTGCCCTCCGCACCCCGGGCGCCGCGCCGGCACCGCATCCGCCGCCGCGCCGATATGCCGATGCTCGGCGGGGTGCGCCCGCCGATAGCCTCACTTGTCGTACTTCTGCTGGTGGTCGCCGCCCTGACCGTGATCGGCCTCGAAGGCATCCACACCGCGGGCATCCCGCAGGCCGTGCTGGACGGGGAGCAGCGGATCGCCGCGGACAGCGCGCTGTCGATGCGCACCGCGATCGAAGCCGAGGCGAGCACGGTACGCCGTACGGCCGAGGCGTACCCGGCGACGAGCGCCTCGACCCCCACGACCGCGCTGAAGGCGCTGACCTCCGACAAGAAGACGGTCCTCGGCCGTGTGCTGCTCGACGCGCGCACCGGCAGACTACTGGCGACCGGCGGCAGGACCGTGCCGCTGGGCGGGGTGAACGTCGCCAGGACGGCGTCCGGGCACAAGAAGATCCCGCCCCGGCTGGTGACGTCGGGCGGGACGCGGCAACTGCTGTACTTCGCCAGGGTCACGCTGCCCGCGCAGGACGACCCCGACCAGGACCAGTTCCAGGCCCCGAACCGGGCCGAGCGGCAGTGGCTGCTGGTGGTCTCCGAAACGCTCCCCGCCCTCACGGCGTACGGCGACGGACGCGCCGCCGAAGTGCTGGACGCGAGCGGAGCGGTGCTCGCCACCGCGGTCCACGGCACGGCGTCGCCGGACGCCGCGGACAGCGCCCTGTCCACGGCGGCGGCCCGCGCGGCGCGCGGGTCGGGCACTGACACCGACGCCTCGGGAAGCCTGCTGGGCGCCGCCACCGGCAGCCGGCGCACCGTGGCCGGCTGGGCCCAGGTCGCCTCGGCGACCGGTCCGGGCGAGACCGACGACCTCGGTCTGGTGGTGTTCACCTCCCGTGCGGTGCCCGTCACGACCGCCGCCGCCGACTATTCGGGCTTCGCGCTGGAGGCGGCGGGGGCGCTGGCCGTGGTCGCGCTGCTGCTCGCGCTGGCGCTGTACTTCAGCGTGCAGCGGCCGCTGCTGCGGCTGTATCTGTCCGCCGGCCGTCTGGCCCGGGGCGCGAGCGGGGGCGGGCCGGCCGCGACGGAGGAGCTGTACCGGCCGGTTCCGGTGCACGGCTTCGGTGAACTGGCCCGGATCGGGCGGGCGCTGGAGTCACTGCGCGGGCAACTGCTCGGCGAGAGCGGCCCGCAGGAGTCCCCGGCCCGGCGCGGACCGGGCTACCGGGCGCTGGCCGTGGCCGGCGTGCTGGTGGTGGCCTGCTGGGCGGTTCCGATGATCTTCGTGCTGAACCGGGCGGACACCGCGACCGCGGTTCCGGCTCCGGTCCTCGCCGACCAGCAGACGCGGACCGAGATCGCGTCGCAGCGGATCCGGCAGTCCCTCGACCAGTCGTACACCGACCTGAGCGCCGTGGTCGCGAGTCTGCCGGGCACGAGCCGGGCCGCCCAGACCGAGGTCCTGCGGAAGTTCGCCGCCGACCACGAGCAGTACCGCTCGCTGTATCTGCTGAACCGCTCGGGCGGCATCACGCTGCGGGTGGGCGACTCACCGCTGCGCACCCTCGTCCACGTGCCGGGCGGCAGCGGGATCACCAACGTCAACACCTCGGGCCGGATCCCGGTGATCGCCGCCTACGCCCAGGTCGGGGCCGTCAAGGGCAAGACCCCGGCGGCCGGGGTGGTCCTGTTCGGCGAGATCGACGTGAAGGCGCTCAACTCCATACTGCCCAGGCCGAAGCTGGGCAGCGTCTACGTGACGGACCGTCACGACAAGGTGCTGGCGGCGAGCGTGGGCTACCTCGCCTTCCAGTCGCTGCCCGACTCCGCCCTGACCCGTCTCGCCCGCGCCACCCAGAGCGCCCCGGGAACCGCGGGCACCGCGACCTCGGCGGTGCACCACACGACCTCCGGCCCGTCGGTCGACGCCGCCGCGCCGCTGGCGCAGAAAGGCCCGACAGCCGGCCTCGGCTGGCACGTGGTGACCGCGGAGCCCGCGGCAGCGCTACGGATCCCCGCGGTGCAGGCCGAGCAGCGCACCATGCTCGCCGGCATCCTGGGCCTCGCCATGGGCGTGGCCTGCCTGGGCTGGCTGCACGTCGTGGTGGTCCGGCCGCTGCGCGCGGTCGCCGTGCTCGTCGAGCGGCTCGTCGGCGGAGACCGCCGGACCGTGCTGCATCCGGTCAACCACGACGAGATCGGCTCGGTCACCCGCAGCCTGGAGCTGGTACGCCAAGCCCTGGTGGAACGCGACCGGGCGGCCAGATCCGGCCACGCCGCCGGGCCCTCCCGGTCCCCGTATCAGAACACCCTCCAGCGGTAGTAAGGACGGAATCGACGTGGTCTTCCTCTATGTCATCGTCCTGCTGTGCTGCGCCGCGCTGTGGATCGCCGGAATCCTGGAGCAGCGGCGGCACTTCGCCTCGCTGGAACAGATACCCACGCGGGTGCTGGTCAACGGCATCCGCGGGAAGAGTTCGATCACCCGGCTGTGCGCGGGCGCGCTGCGCGGCGGCGGCCTGGTCACGGTGGCCAAGACCACCGGCACCGCGGCCCGGTTCATCCACCCGGACGCCACCGAGGAGCCGATCTACCGCAAGTTCGGCATCTCCAACATCGTCGAGCAGATCGGCATCGTACGGCGGGCGGCGATCTACCGGCCGGACGCGCTGGTGATCGAGTGCATGGCGGTGATGCCGGCCCTGCAGGAGATCAACCAGGAGAAGCTGATCCGTTCCACGATCGGCGTGCTGTGCAATGTCCGCGAGGACCATCTCGAGGAGATGGGGCCGACGCTGGACGACGTCGCCCGCTCGCTCTCCCGCTCGATGCCGGTGGGCGGGATCTGTGTGACGGCGGAGAAGGACCGGCTGCACATCCTCCAGGAGGAGGCCGACAAGCGGAACTGCCGGCTGATCGCGGTCGATCCGGAGTCGGTGACCGACGCCGAACTGCGCGGCTTCAGCTGGTTCACCTTCAAGGAGAACGTGGCGATCGCGCTCGCCGTCGCCGAACTGCTCGGCGTGGAGCGCCAGACCGCCATGCAGGGCATGTGGGACGCGCCGCCCGACCCGGGTGTGCTGTCGGTGGAGCGCTACGTCACCCCCGAGGGCAAGCGGCTGCGGTTCGCCAACGTCTTCGCGGCCAACGACCCCGAGTCGACGCTGATGAACGTCAAGCAGCTGGAGGATCTGGGCGCGATCAAACGGCCGATCAACGTGGTCATCAACTGCCGCCCGGACCGGGTGGAGCGCAACGGCCAGATGGGCGCGATCGTCCCCGCCCTCGCCGCCGAGACGGTGTTCCTGATCGGCCACCCGACCAAGAGCGCCCACGACGCGATCCCGGACGGCTTCACCGGGCAGGTGGTGGATCTCGGCGGCGACCGCCGGGACCCCGAGGAGCTGACCGCGGCGATCCTCGCCGAACTCGGCCCGGCATCCTCACTGGTGGCGATCGGCAACATCCACGGCCAGGGCGAGCTGTTCCTGGAGTGCCTCGCCGAGCTGCCGCTGGACGACTCCCCCGAGGACCCGCTGGACGCCGTTCCCGGCGGCGACGGCCTGGACCAGGAGACCATGCAGTTCGCCATACCCAGGCCGAGGGTCTCGGTGGCCCGGCCGCCCGAGCCGGAGCCGTACAGCTGGGTGGCGCCACTGGAGACACCGACGTACACCTTCCGCATCCCGGATCAGCGCGACCTCGCCCGCCGGGCAGCCGCCCGCCAGGGCCGGGCCGACGACCGGAGCACCGCGGACGACCCGCGCCACCCCTACGATCCTTCCCAGTTCACGAGGAACCCGTGATCCCCGCCAATCTCAACGCACAGACCGCCGCGCTCGGGATCGCCCTCGGGCTGGTCTTCTCGCTCGTCTGCTACCTGACCACCAACCTCTCCCCCGGGGGGATGATCACCCCGGGCTGGATCGCCCTCACGCTCGTCACCGATGTGCGGATGGCCGGGCTGATGGTCGGCGTGGCGGCGGCCTCCTACTTCCTCACGAAGCTGGTGCAGCGCACGGTGATCCTCTACGGCAAGCGGCTGTTCGCCGCCGTGGTGCTGTGCGCGGTGCTGCTGCAGACCACCGTGATGCTCGCGCTCAACCACGAGTTTCCGCTGCTGTACACGTCACAGACCCTTGGCTTCATCGTGCCCGGCCTGGTCTCTTACCAGATGACCCGGCAGCCGCCGGCGGCCACGGTCATCACGACCACGGCGGTGACCCTGGCCACGTACGTGGTGCTGGTCTCCGGTCTGCTGATCGGTGCCCTGCCCACCGGCTGACCCGCTCACCACCCGCTCACCTCACAGTTACAGGAGGATCGGCCCATGCACTCCGACCCCGCCGACAGGCGAAGCCGCCCGGCTCGCCGCGCCGTGTTCCGGACGATCGCGGGCGTGGTGGCCGCCGGGGCGGTGGGCGGGTACGCCTGGAATCGCCTCGGGAACGACGACGACCGTGACGGTGCGGCCGACGGCACGGGCTCCGGCGGGAGCGCCCGGTCCACCGGGCCGCACACCTTCGAACGGCTGACCGCCCCGGACCGCACCGTGGTCCGCGCCGCCGACGGCGGGACGCTCGCCACTTTCACCGACGGCGCCCGTACGGCCGTACTCACCGGTCCCACCCGCACCTTCAGCGAGCCGCGGACCACCGAGGCCAAGGTGACCACGGACGCCTGGGTGCGGGTGCTGCCGCACGCGTGGCAGCGGGGCATGGAGAAGTCCGCCTGGTTCACCGGCTGGTTCCGCAAGACGCTCGGCGACAGCAGCCCGGACGTCTTCGCGGTGGCGTTCCAGTACAGCAGCGCCGGGGCGCCCGACAAGCGCAACGCCGACGGCGTGCGCTACGCGGGCACCGCGCACTTCGGCCCGCGCAACGCCGCGGTCGACAACCCGCTGGACTTCGCCTACTACGACGAAAAGTCCGACTTCTACGACTATCTGGGCGTCGAGTGGACCTTCCCGGACGGCACGCGCGCGCAGCCGGAGAAGGCCCGCTACGGCGATGTCGACTGCTCCGGCTTCCAGCGTCTGGTGTGGGGCTACCGCATGGGCATCCCCCTGCACAACACCAACACCAAGGGCGCCGGTCTGCCGCGCCGCGCCTACGCCATCGCCGCCTACGGTCCCGGCCGCACGGTGATCCCCCACACCGGCACGCGGCAGGCCACCGATCTGGACGCCCTGCAACCCGGCGATCTGGTCTTCTTCGCCATCATCAAGGGCCGGCCCGACTTCATCGACCACGTCGGCATGTACATGGGCCTCGACGACCGGGGCCGGCACCGCTTCTACTCCAGCCGCTCCGCCGCCAACGGCCCGACCCTGGGTGACCTGTCCGGCCACGCGCTGCTGGACGGCACCGACTTCTACGCCCGCGGCTTCCGGGCGGCCCGCCGCCTGTGACTCCGCCGCGTGTGACGGCGCCGTCCGTGCCGGCGTCGTCCGTGACTCCGCCGCGTGTGCACCGCCGCTTCATCTGACCTGCTGATCCGAGGACCACTGTCATGACCGCCACCCCCGCCGCCCAGGCCACCGGAGCGCCGCGAGGCCATCGGGCGGCGAACCGCCGCCCCGGCCGGCCGAAGGACGCCCCGCGCTGGGAGCGCCCGGCCCTCGCCGCGGTGCTGGCCGTCGCCACGGTGCTGTACTCCTGGGGCATCGGGCACGCCGCGCTCCACCCCTTCTACGGTGCGGCGATACGCTCGATGGCGGGTAGCTGGCGCGCGTTCTTCTTCGGCGGGCTCGACACCGCCGGCTCGATCAGCATCGACAAGCTGCCCGGCGCCTTCTGGCCCGACGCCGTCTCCGTCTGGATCTTCGGCCCGCACACCTGGGCGGCCGCGCTTCCGCAGGTCGTCGAGGGCGTGCTCACCGTATGGCTGTTGCACCGGATCGTCCGGGCCTGGGCCGGTCCGTTCGCCGCGCTGATCGCCGCGCTGGTGCTCGCGCTCACCCCGGTCACCGTGGCGCTGAACCGTGCCACCATCCCGGACACCGCGCTCACTCTGCTCCTGGTGGCTGCCGCCGGCGCGCTGCAGAAGGCGGTGCGCACCGAGCGGCTGCTGCCGCTGATCACCTGCGGGATCTGGGTCGGGCTCGCCTTCCAGGCGAAGATGCTGCAGGCGTGGCTGGTGCTGCCGGTCTTCGCCGTGGTGTACCAATTCGTCGCGCCCGGTACGCCGTTGAAGCGGGCTCTGCGTGTCCTGGTGGCCGGCGTGGTCGCGCTGACGGTCTCCTGCTTCTGGATCCTGATCGCCTGGGTGACACCGGCCGCCGACCGCCCGTACCTCGACGGGACGTCCCACAACGATCCGTTCGCCCTGGTCTTCGGCTACAACGGCCTGAGCCGCTTCGGCAGCGATCCCACCGCGTTCGGCGCCGTCGCGGGGACCGCCGCCAGCCGCACCACCGGCAACACCGGCTGGGACATGCTGATCAACCACACGGTCGGCCCGCAGGTCGCCTGGTTCCTGCCGCTCGCCGTGCTCGCCACGGTCCTGGGCGTCGTCCGGCACGCCGGGCGGCCGCGAACCGACCCGCAGCGCGCGGGATTCCTGTTGTGGGGTGGCTGGCTGGCCGTGCACACCGTGGTGTTCAGCGTCTCCAACGGCAACCACGCCTACTACACGGCCGTCATAGCCCCGGCGCTCGCCGCGCTGGCCGGTGGCGGCCTCGCCCTCTTCCGCTCGGACTACGAGGCGAAGTACCAGTGGGAGCCGGCGGTGGAGCAGGAGGCGGCCGACCGGCGGCACCTGGTGCTGCCGGCGGCGATCGCGCTGACGGCGGCGTGGGCACTGGTGCTCGACTGGCCGACCCGATTCGTCTCCTGGCTGCTCCCGGTCGCCGTGATGCTCGCGCTGTGCGGCGTGGTGGGCCTGTGGAGCCGCGGGCCGCGCACCTCCCCGCGGTTGATCAACGCCGCTCTGGCCGCCGGGATCGCGGCCACCCTGGTCGTACCGGCCGGCTGGGCCGTCTCCAGCCTCGACCCGCTCTACGCGGGCGCCACCACCTCGCCGATGGCCGGTCCGGTGGGCAAGTCGTACAACGAGCATCCTCATCGCGCCCCGCGGAGAAGAGGGCTCGACCGGCCCAACGCACGCGACACCGCCCTGCTCGCCTACCTCACCGCGCACCGCCACGGCGAGAAGTACCTGCTCGCCACCCAGGCCGCCTACACCGCCGAGCCCCTGCTGCGCGCGAAGTCCGAGCCCATCCTCGTCATGGGCGGCTTCACCGGCGGCACCCCCTTCCCGACCGCCCAGCAGCTCGGCAGCCTCGTCACCGCCCACCAGCTTCGCTACGCGCTGCTCACCACCCAGCGCCCCACCACTCCCGCCACCACCTGGGTGAAGTCCCACTGCACCCCCATCCGCCCCACCGCCTACGGCCTCCGCACCAACGGCACCTTCACCCTCTACGACTGCGCCCCCAAGAAGTGACGCGCCGTCCGGAGCGGGCCCGGGGAGTGTTACCCGGCCCACCGTCCCGAAGTGAAGGTGACGGTGATGAGCGTCATCAGTGGAAGGGCGACGGAAACATATGCGCTCTTCACCCATGGGCGCCGCACGCTCCACGCTGCCAGGAAAGTCCACAGCGGCCACCAGAGGAGGGAAGCCCGGGGGACGGACATGTACCAGTAGGAGGTGCCGAGCGCCGACAGGCTCAAGCCTACGTAAGTGACCTCGGGCCAGAGACGTCGCCTCATCAGCACGACGAGCAGCAGGATTCCTGCCGCCACAGCCACGAGTTCCAGTTGGAACATGAATGCGTAGGGCGCCGACTGAGTATGTGAGAAGGCCGCCTTCCATGTGTTGCACCAAGTCTGCCAGGGGTCGTGAAAACCGCGGTACCAACCACGCTCCTGGGCATGTTTCCAGGCCAGCCAGTCACCTGTGTGCGCGTACAGATAACACGTGTAGGCGAGCATGGGGATGAACGGAAGGGCAAGCCACGGCAGAAGGCGTGCTTGGCTGCGCGCCTTCCCGGACATTGCGAATTGCACCATCATGGCCGCCGCGAGGAAAAGTCCGTTCACGCGAACGGCACCGGCCGCGCAGGCCAGTGCGGCGGCAAGGCGCCAGTTGTCCTTCTTGGCCGCGAGCCATGCGGGAAGTGCCAGCGAGAGAAACAGCGATTCCGAATAGCCTGCCGCCAGGAAGACCGCACCAGGAGATGCCAGCAAGAAGAATACGGAACGCGGCCCCACTTCTTGCCCTGGCAGCGTGGCCTGCGCAACGCGGCTCAGAGCCAGCGCGGCAACACCCCCGGCCAAGAAGGAGACGAGCAGTCCGTCCACGCGCCACTCGGGGATGACCGAATGGACGCAGCGCAACAACAGCGGAAGGCCGGGAAGGAATGCCTCACGAGCGTCCTTGGCGAGCGCACCGTTCGGGAAATAACCGTCTTTGGCGATGCCGATGAAAAGGGCGGTATCCCATTGCGCCCAGCGGGGCAGGATCGGGAGGGCATGAACAGGTTTGCCGCTGTCGGGGAACAGCCATCCAGTGGCATATAAGATGACCCATACCGCTGCATGGAAGAACAGATAAGCCTGAAGTGCGATTCTGTCCGTGAGACTCAGACGAAATCGCCACCGGTCGGCTCCCCCGCGCGCCGGTGTGAATTCATGCTCGATGAGTTGGTCGGTCACCCTCACTCCCTGCCCGGCCGTGAGGCCACAGCCTAGGAGGGCAGTGCCGGAAACCCATGGAACGCTACGCCGACAGGGTTGGCGCCGGTCGGCAGCGGGTATCGGAACGGCTTCCTACGAGGGCGGAGGGTGATCGTCATGGCAGGGGCTCGGCAGGTTCTTTTCATTCAGGGCGGTGGCGCGGGTGTGCACGACGAATGGGACGACAAGCTGGTCGACAGCCTGAGCCGAGAGCTCGGGGACGAGTACGAGGTCCGCTACCCGCGTATGCCCGACGAGTCCGACCCGAGTCACGCCCGGTGGGGCCCGGCGATCCGGCGCGAGTTGGCGGACCTGGAGGACGGCGCGGTCGTGGCCGGCCATTCAGTGGGCGGCACGATCCTCGTCCAGGCGCTCGCCGAGCAGCCGCCGGAGCGCGGACTTGCTGCGGTCCTGTTGATCGCCGTCCCGTTCGTCGGCCGGGGCGGCTGGCCGGGCGACGGGTTCGAGCTGCCCGGCGACCTCGGCGCGAGGCTGCCGCACGGCGCGCGGGTGCATGTGTTCCACGGACTCGCGGACGAGACCGTCCCACCGTCGCATGCCGACCTCTACGCCCGGATGATTCCGCAGGCGCGGGTGCACCGGCTGCCCGGGCGTGATCACCAGTTGAACAACGATCTGAGGGAGGTGGCCGAGGTGATCAGTTCCGGCGATCCCGGAACCCCTCCCTCTTCGGCCCGCGCGTGAGCGGAGCGAGTACTACGGACGCGCGAGACGTCGATCGTCTCCTTCGATCGTCTCCTCAGCCGATGGTGACGACATGCGCCCAGGGCGGTGGGGTGTCCGGGACGTAGTCGGGGTCTTCCTCGTCGGCGACGTGGGCGGGGCGGGGAAAGAGACCGACGACGGTGCGGCAGGGCGGCTGCGCGGAGGGCCACGGCGTCTGGCCGTCCGTCAGGGCGACGATCACGTCCGGGCGGGGCCGGGAGCGCAGCGCCCGGGCGAACCCGGAACGCAGATCCGTTCCCCCGCCGCCGACCAGTGGGATGTTCTCGGCGCGGCAGAGCGGGACGGCGATCCCGGCCGCGGCGTCGCAGGAGATCACCGAGACCAGGTCGCGCCGCCCGCCCACCGCCCGCGCGATCGCCGCCACCTCCAGCAGCGCGCTGCCCAGCTCCGCGTCGCTCACCGACCCCGATGTGTCGATCACGACGCAGACCCGGGGCGGCGTGCGGCGCAGGCTCGGCAGCACCACTCCGGGGACGCCGGCTGAACGCCGGGACGGCCGCCGGTAGCTGTGGTTCTCGCCCGCACCGGGCGCGCCCGCCGCCGAGCGGACCGCCGCCCCCAGCAACTGCCGCCACGGCTGCGGTGGATGGAACGCCTCGTCCGCCCAGCGTCGCCACCCTTCCGGCGCGTCACCCGGCCGGCCTTTGATCCCCTCGGCGACCCGGAAACGGACCGCGTCCCGCTGTTGCCGGCTCAGCCCGTGCGCCCCGTCGGGCCCCAGCTCCCACGGCCGGTGCTGCCCGTCGGCACCGCTGCCGCAGTCCAGCCAGGCCAGGTCCGCGGTGAGCCCGGACATCGACGCGGTCCGCAGGTACTCCTCCATCAGCAGCCCGGCGGGCAGCCGCAGCAGCGACGGCAGTACCGCCCCGGCAGGCACGGGCAGACCGTCACCGTAGATGTCGTCGTTGATCTCGAAGTCGGCGGCGATGTTCCGCCGCAGCCTCCCCCAGCCTTCGGCCGGGGCGACCCCCGTCCCGCCCCGCTCGCCCGGTCCGTGCTCCTCGTGCTCGCGTGCGTACCGCTCACCCCGCCCGTGGTGGTCGCGGAGCAGATGGGAGACCTCGTGCACCCAGACGCCCGCCAGTTCCTCCACCGGGGTGCGCGCCACGAAGCCGGGCGACACGTAGCAGCGCCAGTGCGCGTCCACGGCCATCGTGGGCACCGACCGGTCCTCCACCACGTGCAGCGCGAAGAGCGCGTCGGCCAGGTAGGGGCGGACCTTCACCGCGTGCAGCCGGGCGGCGAGCAGCTTCTCCATGTCCAGCGGGAGCCCGGGCCCGCCGACCGGCCCGCCGGAGCCGACCGGTCCGCCCGGGCCGGACGCCCTGCCGCCGCCGGTCGGCCCGGCGAGGCCTGCGGGGCCGGCCGGCGGTCTCGGTACGGCGGCTCGTACCGGGCGCGGCGGCGCGGGCCGGGGCATCGGGCGCGGTACCGGGCGCTCGGCGGCCCCCGTCATCGGCGCGTCCCCGTCGTACGCCGCCCGGCCTCGGCCGATGCGGTGGCCAGGGCCACCGACCGGTCGGCCCGCTGGGCGAGGCCGACCACCGCGGCCAGCCGTTCCACCGCGTCCGGCACCTCCCAGTCGTCGCGCCGCAGCTCGGCCAGCGCTTTCGCCGGGGCGACCAGCAGGTCGGGGGCGCCGGTCTCCAGCGCCCGGACCAGCACCTGCCAGCCCGCCTCCCACCGCTCGCGCTGTGGCCGCGTACCGACGGCGGCCACCACCGCCTCCAGCGCCGCCTGACGCAGATCGCCCCGCACCGGCAGCTCGGCGGAGGCCGGATCGGCCAGCAGCGATTCGGGGTCCGGCAGGTCCATCCGGTCCATGTGGGCGAGGAGTTCGAGCCCCGGACCGTCTCCCACCGCGCCCCGCACCAGCAGCGCCAGCACCTCCCGGGAGACGGAGGCCGCCGTACCGAAGGCGAGCAGTGTCAGCGCGGCTTCCCAGCTGCGGGGCGAGGGCCAGGCACCGCCGCGCCGGGTCTCGGTGCTCGGCAGCCGGTGGATCAGCGTCGGCCTCGCGTCCAGGAAGCCGCAGACCGCGCGACGGGCGAAAGCGACCGCCTCCGGCAGTCGCTCCGGCTCCAGCCGGGGCAGCTCCGCGCGGGGCCAGACCCCGCCCAGCCCGCGCACCACCACCTCCCGGTCGTGCACCCAGTGCAGATGCACGAACCGGTTGGCCAGCGGCGGGCTCAGCTCCCACCCGTCCGCCGCCGAGGCGCGCGGATTGGCGGCGGCCACGATCCGTACCCCCGGCGGCAGTCGCAGCTCACCGACCCTCCGTTCCAGAACGACCCGGAGCAGTGCGGCCTGCACCGCCGGGGTGGCGGTGGAGAGTTCGTCCAGGAAGAGCAGTCCCCGTCCGGCCCGCACGAGCTCCACCGCCCACTGCGGCGGTGCCATCGGCACACCCCGCACCGCCGGGTCGTCACCCACGATGGGCAGCCCGGAGAAGTCGGACGGCTCGTGGACGCTGGCGATCACGGTCGTCAGCGGCAGGTCGAGGGAGGTGGCGAGCTGCGTCAGAGCCGCGGTCTTGCCGATGCCCGGCTCGCCCCAGAGCAGCACGGGCAGGTCGGCCGCGACGGCCAGGGTGAGCGCTTCGAGCTGTTCGTCGGGGCGCGGCTCGGTGGTGGTCGTCCGCAGGAGGTCCAGGAGGTCATCGGCGACGGCGAGTCCGGTACCGGTTACGGAGGTGTCGGCGTGGGTGAGTGCCTGCGTGCCGGCGGCCGGGGCCGGGGCGGGGGCGGGGGCGGGGGCGGGCATGAGGGGGCTGTAGGTCATGTGTGTCACCTGGGGTGAGTAGGGGAACGGGGGGCGGCCCGTCCCGGGTGTGGTGGGAGCATGCGGCGCCGAACGCGCGGTGCCGGAGGCGGAATTCGGCGAGGTCGCCGGTCAGCGGGTCGCCAGTCAGTGGGTCAGCGGGTCGGGTCAGGCCAGGCCGGTGCGCGGGCGCGCCCGGCCGGCCCGCTTGCGGCGCACCGCGGGAGGCGTACGACGGTCGAGGCGGGGGCGGTGGTTCGCCTCCGCGTGTCCCACGCCCGAGGCGCTCCCGCCTCCCACCGCACCGGAACCGGCACCGGCACCGGCACCGGGGGGCGCAGCGGTCAGGCCTGAGCGGAAGAGCCCGTGGTCGATGCGGCGGGCCGCTGCCGACTCCAGCTCCTCACGGAGCGGTCCGTCGCGCAGGACCGCATCGGGTCCGAGCAGCCCCTCGACCACGGCCAGCGCCCCGGCGACGTCACCGTGGCCGAGCCGCTCCCGGACCGCGGGCAGTGCCTCCGGGTTGCGGTGCACCGCGTCGATCGCCCGCAGGCACGGCAGTGCCGGCCCGCCGAGCGCAACGAGCAGTTCCTCCCGGCGCAGTGTGACCGGGTCATGATCGACCGCCGTCAGTACCCCGTTCCGCAGCGCGATCCGGTGGACCTCGCCCCGGCATTCCACCCGGTGCGGATCGCCGGGCCCGGGGACGACGCCGGTCACCGGCGCCGAGCCGACGGATGGCTCCGAGCCGACCGGCGGTGCCGAGCAGACCGATGGCGCCGAGCCGGCCGCCGTCAGTGCCGCGGCGACGAGCGGATGCAGCCGCTCGGCCGCGACCAGCCCGGTCCGCAGCAGCTCCAGATCCGGGAGGACCCGGGCCGCCGCCTCCGGCAGCAGCGGAAGCGCCGCGGCCTCCTGCGGTGGCAGCGCCTCCGGCAGCAGCCGGAACGTCGGGGCGTGGCTGTCGTCGGGGGCTACGAGTTCGAGCACGGCGCGGCTGCGCGCACCGAGCCGTACGGTGAAGGCTCCGCGAGGGCGTCCCTCGGCCCGCAGCAGCAACTCGGCTTCGGCGGCCCACCTCGCCACCGCCCACGGACCGGATGCGCGGGGCCAATCGGTCGGTGACGCGGGTTGTGTCCCGGTCGCACCGGACCGCCGCGCCAGTTCGGCGGTCCGCCCGGAGTCCCAGAGATGCCGGTGCAGGTCGAGCCGGAAACGCGGGTCGGGGTGCGGATGCGGATGCGGATCTGGACGTGGATGTGGACGCGGGTGCGGATGGTGCCTGGGGGAGCTGGGCCCGGAACCCTCCCACAGGGCGAGGGACATCCGCTGTCCGGCGTCCGCCCGGGCCGGCGGTGTCCGCACCACCAACTGCAGGGGCGTGGCGCCGGAACTCCGGTAACGGGCCAGGGAGACGGTGAGGCCGGGCCGGAGCCGCCCGTCGGGGGCGATCCGGGGCATGTGCCAGCGGAGCAGGTCGGGTGCCAGTCGGCGCAGATCCGCTCGGAGGCGGGTGGCGAGGTCGGTGCCGTGGCGGTCGCGCACGGCGCGCAGATCGAGATCGACGTCGATCCGGGCGGCGGCGCAGGCGCCCGCCCAGTCGCCGACCGCACGCCGTGCGGTCGCGGTCTCGATCATGGACGGTGGCACGGCGTACTCACGCACGCGCTGCCACATCGACAGGCGGGCCGGAATCTCGTTCGCAACGTGAAGTGCCATCAGCACTCACCTTGCGCGAACGAGTCCCCCAATCCATACGAGGAGAAGTTCTTCATCCCGAGGATCATAAGCACCGTAGTAACGATCTGTCAGTCCCTGATCGCCCACGACCATTCCCGATTGCTGTTTACGGGTGAATGTTCGCGACACACGTCAGAAAGTACTGGTCTGCTGTCAAAACTCTCTCCGACACATCACCCGCCGTACTCACGCACGTCCGTTCTCTCGGCGTGGCCGTTCCACGGGCTGCGGTGGCGGGCAATGCTTCGCAGCCATGACGGCCGCGACGTGGAGAAGGAGTTCTCGTGATTCCCCCCTTGCTGGGCCGGGTGGCTGTCGCCGCCCTGGCCCTCGTCTTCTGTGCCGGACCGGCCGGCGCGCACACGCAGTCCCCTGGGCCGGCCGCCGCACCGGTCCCCGCGCCCCGGCCGATGACGCTGGATCCCGCGTCCGTACCGGACTTCCACCTGACGTGGGATCCCGACCCCCGCGCCTCGAACATCCCCGCGTTGCCGTACCCGCGGCTCACCCCGGGGCAGCTGATCAGCAACGCCAACAACCTCGATCACACCGCCACTCGGAGGTGCCCCGCGGCCAACAGCCAGCTCGGAGCACTGCGCAACGCGGTCGCGGCAGCCGACTGGTACTGCTTCGACAGCGTGGACTCCGCGTCGTCCACCTGGACCCCTCAGGGGATGAGCGGCAGTGAGGACGCTCACCCCGGGGGCACGGTCAACGGCAGGCGGGTCCTTCTCAACTCGTGGTACGGGCACGCACCGAACCAGAGCACGCCCACACGTTCCCGGGTCAGCTTCCTCGTCCCGGGCAACCCCACCCGGTACGTGCACGTGGAACTGGTGCAACTCACGCCCGGCTCGACGCAGTTCAGGTCGTTGCCGACGCACGCGGGCGGCGTCGTCTGGCACGAGAACTTCCTCTACGTCGCGGATCCGCGCAGGGGTCTTTTCGTGTTCGACACCCGGAACATCCTCGACCTGGGCCGGACCAACGACTCGAGGGCTCCGGGCAGCCGGTTCGTGCTGCCGGAGGTCGGTCTGTGGTCCACAGGGACGGGAGGGGTGTCCCCCCAGGCCTGCAACAGGGGCAATCGCGCCTGCTACGACTACGTCGCCCTGGACCGGTCCGCGTCCAGCTGGCAGTTCATCACGGGTGAGTACTGCAGCGAGCGCCGGGGCGGGATGCTGGTGTGGTGCGACTCGCGTCTCGCGCGGTGGCGGACGAGCGACATCACGTCCCGGACCGCCGGCAACACCATCCACGCGCAGGAAGTCTTCAAGCAACCGGTCACCAACGTGCAGGGCGGCGTCTCGTACCAGGACCCGGCCAGCAGCGCGCGCAGCTGCTACTACTTCGACAGCAGCCGGGGCGAGAACAACCTCGGCTGGCTGGTGACGGACCGGCCCAACCGGCCGCCCACGTGGCAGCAGGGCGGCGTCGGGCTCCAGGACCTGTACGTGATGAGGTCGAACCGCCAGTTGTGGACGGTCACCGAGTGGCCCGGGCTCGGCAAACGCATCATCTACGGCGTCAACCAGCCCAGCTGCCCCTGACGCCGAGCCTGCGGTCCCGGCGCGGGGACCGCACGCCATGACCGCTGCGGGGCCGGGCCGAGGCCGGAATACCGGAACTCCTCGCCCGGCCCCGCACGCTGCCGGCGGCCGCTTCCCGCGGCCGACCGCTGCCGCGGCCGGTGAAAAAAGGGACGGCAGCCCGAAGGCCGGCACGTGACAATACGGATCATGGACTACGGCGTACGGGAACCAGCGCGGCTCGGACAGACCGAGCTGCCGGACGGCCGGCTCCTGGGCTGGGCGGAATGGGGGCCGGCCGACGGCACCCCGGTGCTGCTCTGCCCGGGGGCGGCCACCAGCAGGTGGCTCGCTTTCGGGGGCGACCTCGTCGACGCGGCAGGTGTCCGGCTCGTCAGCGTGGACCGGCCCGGCCTCGGCGCCTCCGACCCGGCCCCCGGCCGGACCCTGACCGGCTGGGCCACCGACATCCGGCACTTCGTCCAAGAGCGAGCCCTGCACGCACCGTCGGTGGTGGGGTTCTCGCAGGGGGCGCCGTTCGCCCTCGCCCTGGCGGCGAACGGTCTGGTGAGCGCGGTGGCCGTGGTGTCCGGCAGCGACGAACTCGCCCATCCCCGCTTCGCCCGCTCGCTGAACCCGCAGGTGAGGGACATGGTGGACGCCGTCGCAGCCGACCCTGGCGGCGCTGAGGCCTCCTTCACCGAGTTCGGCAGCGCGGACGCGCTGTGGGACCTGATCCTCCGGACGACCCCCGAGGCGGACCGGGCCGTCTACACCGACTCCGTCTTCCGGCACGCCTTCCGGCGCGCGCTGGACGAGGCGTTCCGCCAGGGCCCGGCAGGCTACGCCCGCGACACCGTCCTGGCGATGGGCCGCTGGCCGTTCGACCCCGCCGACATCACCGTCCCGGTCGACCTCTGGTACGGACAGCAGGACACCAGCCCGGTCCACTCCCCGGACCTGGGTGAATCGCTCGCGCAGATGATCCCGACGGCGACCCGGCACCTGCTCCCCACCGCCGCGGGAGCCTTGCTCTGGACACACGCGGACGCCGTACTGCGCACCTTGCTGGCCCACGTCCGGTGACGCGGACGCAGAGCCGCCGTCTGCCGGCGGAGCGGGGCTGACGGCGTGGACGAGGAAGCGATCACCATCCGGCTCACGCACGATCAGGCGTTCGTGCTGTCGGACTGGCTCCACCAAGTGATGTTCACGTCCGACGACCTCGAGGGAATCATGCGCGACCGAGCCGTCTGGTCCCCGATCTACGCGATCTCGGGAACCCTGGACAAGACGCTGAGCGGAATCTTCGCGCCCGACTACGGCACACGGCTCGAGGCCGCCAAGGAGCGGCTCCGCGCCGACATGTACGGCGAGACCGGCGAGCCGACGGCGCCGGGCGGGAGCGACTGAGCCGGGGCGCTCAGCCCGCAAGCCGTCAGGGCGTCAGGCCGTCAGCGCCCGGCGCTCAGCCCTCAGCCCTCAGCCCGCTGTCTCACCGGCTGCCGCGCGTGGGCGTGCCCTGTCGGAGCGGGGCACGCCCGCGCGGCTCATCTGCGGGGCCCGAGGGCCGCCGCTGTCAGCGCGTCGCCGTTCGCCGCCCGTAAGACGTCGGCCTGGACCGGGGGCGGTACCGAACAGCGTCTCAGCGGTCGGAGTAGCTGAGATCGCCTACGGTCCATGCGCTGACGTCCTTGATCGCGACTCGGTACATGCCGCCCGTCTCCGGGATGCCGAGGCTTCCCTGCAGGATCCGGGCGAGATGGAAGTGCAGATGCGTGGGCGCCTCGCCGCGGCCGGGCCGGTTTTCTCGGGGAGCGCCGGTGAAGACGTTCGAGAACGGGCCGAGACGGTCCGAGTCCTTCAGCACCTCCGCCACCCGCTCCCGCCAGACGGCCTCGGGAGCCAACCGGCCGGTGATGACGGCGCCGCCGACGACCACGGTCAGCGACATCTGATTGCTTCGCTCGGTCTCCACCGCGGCGGAGACGGCGACAAGCAGCTCATCAGGGTTCGACATGACAGCAGAGCTTATTCGGCCCGCCCGCACCAGGACCGCCCTCGGGGCCGAAGCGGCCGCGTGCGCGGCAGGAGACGGCTTCCACGAACCGGCGAGGAGCGGGCGCCGCAAGGTTCTTCCTCCGCCGGGAGAGTGAAAACTGCCTTTGCCGCAGTAGATTTTTGGCTCTGCTGTGGGTACGCTTCTTCTCGTAGACAAGGTCGAGCGAGACCCGACAGACACGAACTGCCGGGTGACTGAGTACAGAAGACGCAGGTCAGTGCGGCTCTCGAGCCTCGGAGCCACAGCCTTCTCAGAACGGTGACGGGACTGAGAGCCGCACTGGGCGGCTCGCACGTGAAGGAGCTGCCGACAGCAGTACCGGTTCACACAGTGGTTGGTTCGGAGAGGAACGGAGGAACAGACGCCATCAGGATCGCCCGGTCCGAGAAGCACCGAGAGAGCGCTCGGCCCGGGTACCGCAAGACCCCGGAATGGAAGGTGGTCCCCGGTCACGCAGCTGCGATCCCCCGCTCCGCCCTGCTGGGCCGGGTAGCGGAAAAGAGAAGGTCGGCAAAGCAGTAGAGAGCCGACAGATGGTGTTGCATTTCCTTCGGGGCCCTGGTGCCGTACGAGCACCAGGGCCCCACGACGCGGCAGGCGGACCGCTCGAGCCGCTCGGACCCCTCGGCCCACTTCGTCTAGTCGCCGCCGCCGCCGCCGTCACCGCCGCCGTCACTGCCGCCGTCGCCGCTGTCCGTGCCCCAGCCGTCGGCGGCTCCGGACTCGTTGTCGTCGCCGCCGTTGCCGAGGTTGCTGAACCAGGGGAGGTCCCAGCCTTCGTCGCCGGTGTCCCGCTGTGCTGAGCGGAACCGCGCCAGGCCCGTCGCGTCGCCGAGTCCGAAGGCGACGGAGAAGACCTGCGCCATCACGGCGTCCAGCGGGTCGGTGCTCTCGTAGCGGACGGGCGCCAGCGGCAGCAGTACCTCACCCGGCTCGCGTGCGGGCCGGCGCGGTGGGCACGTCAGCAGGGCGACCCTCCGGTCGTCGCGCAGCAGCCGTGAACTGACCGTGTTCTCCCGCCGCAGCGTCCAGCACCCACCGGGCTGTCCGGGATGTGCCGGGTGTCCGGGCAGGCGTACCTCCACGGAGCTCCTGGACTTGCGCAGCTTCTTCTTGAGGCCGAGCTGTGCGGTCACCTCGCCGACGGTCATCCGCAGGCCCTTGGCCGGCTCGGCCGAGTCGCGGTGGAATCCGTGCGGCGCCCGGATCCGTACGACGGGAGCGCCGGGCCCCCACACGTCGACACGCACCAGACGCCGGTCCACGACGACCGTGACCGGTCCGGCGGGCCCCGGCGCGGACCGCCTCGCCATCCACAGCGGTACGCCCTCGGCCCGCGCCCGTTCCGCCAGCGCGGCCACCTGTTCCGGCCCGCCGCACCGCCGTACCGCCAACTCGCCCAGCGCGCGGGCGAACCGGGCGGCCTGACGGACCCTCACCGGCGTCGCCGTGCCGGTCACGCGGGTCACCGGGACGAACCCGGTCCCCTCGGGCAACCACTCCAGCGGGCGTTCCGCGCCGCCGCCGCCGAGCCAGCACCCGCGCTGGAACGCCTCGGCCATGGCGCCGAGGTTCAGCTCGGCCAACGGCGTGACCCCGCCGCCCCGGCGCAGCCCGTCCTCGGTCAGCTCCACGGGCCGCCAGAGCGGGTTCCACGACCGCTCGGCGTACAGGGCCTCGCTCACTCCAACCCCCGTTATGCGGCTACTTGCTGATGGCGAAGCGCATCAGGGCGTGTTCGTCGCCCTGCTTGATCTTCCCGGTCACGTTGATCACTTCGAGCTTCCACCCGCCGCCCTGCCGCACGGCCTTGGCCACGGCACAGCCGTTGTCCTGGCTGAGCAGGCTGGGCCAGATGTCGGCGACCTGCTGCGAGCTTCCGCCCGTCGCGTCGTAGACCTTGAAACTGATGTTGCGAGCCTTCTGGAAGGAGCTGCCCTTCTTGAACGCGGCGGCGACGAACACGATCGACGTGATCTGGGGCGGTATGTTGGCGAACTCGACGGTCACCGTCTCGTCGTCGCCGTCCCCGTGCCCCGTCTGGTCGTCGCCGCTGTGGACCAGCGAGCCGTTGCCCATGGGGTTCAGCGAGTCCAGGCCCGCGAGGCGCACCGGGTCCGTGCCCTGCATGGCGACGGCGATCAGGTCCAGGTCGGTGCCCTGCTTGCGGCGCAGCTTGCCCAGTACACCGCCGCTGGTGCCGGCCGTGGGGTCCCAGGACACGCCGATGGACAGGTGGGTCACTCCGTCGAGGTCCGCCGGACCGTCTTCCTTGGTGAGCGTGATCATGTTTCGGCCATCCCTTTCAGACGTCTACAACATGCAGAGTCTGCCGGGGTCCCCGACGGTTCCCACCGAGGCCCCCGGCGCGGGGATGTCGCCGCACGTCGCTGTGCCGGGCCAGGAGGGCGGACTCCAGCGGCCCGGCTCCGCTCACCTTGCCCGCCACGTATATACTCAGCGGCATACTTGATATCCATGGAGGTGGGTCGGTGACTCGCACCGTGATAGATCTCGACGATCAGCTCGTCGCGGATGTCGCCAAGGCTCTCGGCACGAGCACCAAGAAGGAGACGGTGAACACCGCCCTGCGGGAGGTGCTGGAGAACCGGCGGCGGGCGCTGGCGCTCACCCGCCTCCGTGCGGCGGCGGCCGAGGGCGCCTTCGATCTCGACGTCCTTGAGGACAAGGGGAACTACCGTAAGTGAACGCCGCCCAGTTCCTGATCGACACCAGCGCGCTCGCCCGGCTGCTGCGCGGCGATGCCGAGCAGTTCGGATGGGACCAGGCGGCGGCAGCCGGACTCATAGCCACGTGTCCCATCACAGAGCTGGAGTTCCTCCACAGCGCACGTTCCGCCGCGGACCGTGCGCGAGGCGTCGAGGATCTGCGCGTGCTTTTCGGCTGGGTACCGGTCGACGACCGCGCCTACGACCGTGCCTGGCAGGTTCAGGAAACGCTCACCCAGCGCGGACAGCACCGCAGTGCCGGGGCCGTCGACCTGGTGGTGGCCGCCACCGCCGAGTTGCAGGGGCTGACGCTGCTGCACCGCGACCGGGACTTCGAGTGCATCGCCGCAGTCACCGGTCAGGCACTCCAGTGGTACGGGCCCGAACCCGGCAAATAGCGGCGGGGGCCGGAGGTGCGGGCTGGAGGTCGGGGGCCGTCTCCCGCCTGCCGGGGGCCGTCGCCGGCCGGCGGGAGGGCGGTCCGGGGGCGCAGGTCCGGGCCGACGGCGGGGGTCAGCCGTCGGTCTTCGGGGTCTGCTTGATGCCGTCGACGACGGACCTGTTCATGATGGCCGAGGTGAACAGGACCGTGCCCGGCTTGATCAGGGCGTCCGTGGGGTCGGAGCTCTGGCGGACCTGGACCGTGCGTTCGCCGAGGAAGACGTGGGTCTTCGGGTCGAAGATCCACTCCTCGCGCTGGCCGCTGGTCTCGTCGAGGCGGGCCACCGCCACCCCGTGCCGCCCGGCCGCGTCGACCGCGTCCCGCACCACGACGACACCGGGGATCTTGGCGGCGGCCTTGAAGAGGGCGGGGTAGAGGTCCGCCGGGGGGTAGCTCTCGCCGAGGAGGTCGCCGATGGTGGTGAACGCCTCCTGGTCGGGGGAGTTGCCGTGGCCCTCGGTCTCCTTGTAGATCTTGGCCAGCAGCTTGCCGGGGTCGACGGGGAGCTTGGCGAGGTAGTCGTACGACGGGGCGTTCAGGTCGGCCTTCGGGGTGTTGCCCTGCTCGTCGGGCAGGCTCAGGGTCTCGCCCTCGGGGCTGTCGTTGACGGCGGGGTCGATCAGCCAGCCCTTGGTGCCGTCCGGTGACATCCACACCTGGCGGCGGTGCAGGGCGTGGCTGGCCAGGCTGGTCTTGCCGTTCACGGTCTTCAGGAAGGTGTCGGCCGCGCGGGACTCGATGTAGACGTACTGGCCGGGAGCGACCTCCGGGTGGGAGGTGTCGGCCGCCGCGAGCGAGATCTGGTCGAGGAGCCGGGGCGCGCCGGCGGCGACCGCGCCGACCTGCGTGGTCAGGGCCGGACCGGTGGCCACGCCGCCGTCCCGGGTCCCGCCGCCGCCGTGCATGACGATGCCGGCGACGACCGTGCCGGCCAGGGCCGCCGCGAGGGCGGGCAGGGCGATCGCCGGGCGCGGCAGCCGGATCCGGCGGCGCTTGGCGGGCGCCGCCGATGCGGTGCGCTGCTCCTGCCGTGCCTGCTGCTCCCGCTGCTCCTGCTGCCGCATGTCGTGGATCTGGGTCATCAGACGCTCCCTGTGGAACTGGTGACGGCCCGTCGGCAGATCACGCGTCGTCCAGGACAGGAGCTGAGCTTCCCTGTCCTCCCCGGCCGGTTCCTGCCGGGACGTGTTCGCGTTCATCGGTTTCCCTCCTGCGCGGGCCGCCTCGTGTGTGGGTGATCGCCTCTTGTCTGTCTGCCGGCGTGGCCGGCTTCCCGTTTCGCGGAAGATTTCTCGCGCGCCGCGGGGCCCCGCACGAGCGCGCGCAGTTTTCTGCGGGCCCGGGAGAGCCGGGAGGCGACCGTGCCGACCGGGATGCCGAGCGCTGCCGCGGCGGCCTCGTAGTCCAGGCCCTCGCCCAGGCAGAGCGCGATGACCTCGCGTTCCGGCCGGCGCAGCGCGGCCAGCGCGGTGAGGGCCGTCGCCAGCCGGCGCCGGTCGTCGACCCGGCCCGCCACCTCGTCGGCGTGGTCGGGCACCGACAGTTCGGCCGCCGCGGCGGCGTTGGCCGCCGCCCGGTAACGGCGGTTGCTGCGGTACTGGTTGCGCGCCGTGTTGGTGGCGATGCCGAGCAGCCAGGGCCGCAGCGAGCCGCCCTCCGGGTCGACCCGGTCGCGCAGCCGCCACGCCTCCATGAAGGTCGCGGCCATCACGTCCTCGGCCGCCGACCAGTCGGCGGTCAGCCGGAAGGCATGGTTGTAGACCGCGCGGGCGTAGCTGTCGAACAGCTCGGCGAACGCGCTCGATTCCCCGGCCCGGACCCGGGTACGCAGATGAGTGCTCACCTCAATGAGCTGTCCGACGCCTTCGACCGACTTCCCGTGACCTGCGTCACACCGTGACGCTGTCCGCCGTCGTGCATTCCGCCAGGACGGGGCCGGCTTTCGGCTGTGGTTTTCAGGGCTTGGAGCCAGGCTTCCAGGGAGGAGCCGAGGGCCGCGGTGGCGGTGGGGGCGTCGGACTCGATCTGGGCGCCGGCCCAGGTCTCCTCGGTGTGCACGTGCACGCGGCCTTCGACCTCGGTGAACGTCCACAGGTGGACGCCCTCGTCGATGCGCAGCCCGTCACCGGTCGCCGGTCCGGTCCACAGGACGCAGGAGCGCGGCTTCAGGGCGCGGACGGTGGAGGTGATGTCGAGGGTGGTGCCGGGTGCGGGCGTGGTCCAGCGGAAGCGGGAGCCGGTGCGCAGGAGGCCTGGGTCCAGGCGTTCGCTGGTGAGGACGGGGGGCTGCCAGGACGGCCAGCGTTCGACGTCGGTCTGGAGCTTCCAGACGGTGCTCAGCGGGGCGTCGATCACGATGTCGGAGCGGTAGCGGACGCGGGCGGCGGGGTCGACGCCCAGCCCGCGGCACTGGGCGGCCTGGCCGCTGCCCGCGGCGGGCCGGGCGGGGGCGGCGGTCGCGGTCGTGGTGCTCACCAGGAGACCGGCAGCGGTGACGGCGAGGGTGAGCGCGGTGGTCTTGCGGCGGCGGGAGCGGGGGGTGGGTGCGGCGGTGCGGTCGGGGCGGGGCATGGGGTTCCTTCCGTGGCGGGGCGTGATGGTCGGGGTGGCGGTGTGCGTCACGGGTTCAGGACGACCTTTCCGGCGGCCGTGCCCGACTCGGCCAGCCGCAGGGCGTCGGCGGCACGGGTGAGGGGGAGGCGGGCGGCGATCTGGGCGCTGACCTCCCCGCGCTGCAACGCGGCGAAGACCTGGGTCAGGTCGGCGCGCAGCCGGGCCCGGAAGCGGTTCCTGGCCAGGGCGCGCCCGGCCCAGACGTTGAAGAAGTAGGCGCGGCGGCGGTTGGGCAGGGCGTTCCACAGCCAGACCCGGCCGAGCAGCTTCAGCACGGGCCACTGCTTGGAGCCCTGGTCGTCGCGGGTGGAGGCGGTGCCGTACGACACGAGCGTGCCGCCGGGGGCGAGGAGGCGCCAGGAGTCGACGATGCCCCGTCCGCCGACGTGATCGAAGACGGCGTCCACCCCGCCGGGGGCGAGCGCGCGGATCCGGGCGGCGACGTCCGCGGCGCGGTAGTCCACCGGCAGGACGCCCTTCTCCCGCAGGGCGTCGTGGTGGCGGGCGGACGCCGTGCCGATCACCGTGGCGCCCGCGGCCCGGGCGAGCTGGACGAGGACCGAGCCGACGCCGCCGTTGGCGCCGTACACCACCACGGTCCCGCCGGCCCGCACGCGGGCCTTGCGGTGCAGCATCTGCCAGGCGGTGACGCCGTTGACCACCAGGGTCTCCGCTTCGGCGGGGTCGATGCCGTCGGGCACCCGCACCGTGTCCGCGGCGTCCACGACGACGTGGCTGGCCCAGCCGCCGACCTTCACCAGGGCGGCGACCCGGGTGCCGAGCAGGTCCCGCTCGACGCCCTCCCCGGCCGCCTGCACGGTGCCGACAAGGTCGTATCCGGGCACGAAGGGGAAGGGCGGCTGGTCGTAGTAGCGGCCGCGCCGCATCTGCTGCTCGGCGAAGGAGACCCCGGTCGCCTCCATGCGGATCACGACCTGTCCCCGGCCGGGGACGGGCACCGCTCCGTGCCGGATCTCGAGCCCCTCGGGCTCCACCGTGCCCGGCAGGACGACCTCGACGAGTCCTTCGTCGTTCATGACTACCTCCACTGCGTTCCGCCTGGCCATGCGATGGGCCAGGCGCTGGGCGATGTGCGGGTTATACAGCGTCGCGTTCGTTAGAAGTTATAACTCAACGCGGAGCGGAGGGTCAATAGCGTTGGTGATAGCCTCTAACTAAACGGTGGAGAGGCGGTCGGAGCAGTGGCGGAAACAGGAACGAGGACCCCGCGCGAGCGGTACCGCGCGCAGGTGCGCGCCGAGATCAAGCAACGTGCGTGGGAGCAGATCGCCACGGCGGGCGCGTCCGCGCTCTCCCTGAACGCGATCGCCAAGCAGCTGGGCATGAGCGGGCCCGCGCTGTACCGGTACTTCGCCGGCCGCGACGAGCTGATCACCGAACTCGTCACGGACGCCTACCGCAGCCTCGCCGACGCCTTCCGCGTGGCGGCCGGGTCGGGCTCCGCGGCCGGGGCCGGGACGGGGGCCGGGTCGGGCTCCGCCCCGGAGCTGAACGCGCTCGCGCACGCGATGCGGGCCTGGGCCCTGGAGGATCCGCAGCGCTATCTGCTCGTCTACGGCACGCCGGTTCCCGGCTACCACGCGCCCGCCGACGTCACCGCGATCGCGTCCGAGATCATGGCCGTCCTGCTCGACGCCTGCGCCGCGCAGTCCGCACCGTCGCCCACGCCCGCGCCCGCGACACCGCCCGCGTCGCCGTTCGACGCGCACCTCGCCGACCACCGGGACTGGGCGGCCGACCACCCCGCGCCGCCCGCCGCCCTGCACCGGGCGCTGGCCTTCTGGACCCGGCTGCACGGCGTGCTGTCCCTCGAACTCGCCGGCCACTTCGCCGGCATGGGGTTCGACCCCGGACTGCTCTACGCGGCCGAGGTGGACGCCCTCACCGGCAGTCGTAGGTGAGGCCGGTCGCGACCGTGCGCGCGGTCGGGGTCAGGATGTGCAGTTCGGCCCGTGCCGCGTAGCGGCCCTTGCCCTGGAAGCTCCACAGCAGGTGCAGTCGGGCCTGCCGCTGCCCTCGGGTGACCTTCTCGCGCAGGACGCCCGAGGCGGTGCCGTCGCTGCGGGTCCAGCGGTAGGAGAGGGTGCCCGGACGGCCGTTCGTGGTGACGACGCCGACGATATCCGCGGTGGCGTCGCACCCGACCGTCGTCGGCCGGGACGCGACCTCCACCGTGCGCACCGCGACGGACGGGCCGAGCCGCTGCCAGGCGAGGAAGGCGAGGACGCACAGCAGCACCAGCGCGGGCAGGGCGTGCCGGCGCAGACGGTGGCGGCGGCGCGGGGGCGCGGGGGGCGGCGGTACGGCGGCCAGGGTCACGCTGGTGCGGTGCGCGACGGCCGCGGTCACCCCGGGGCCGAAGCGCAGCACGGTGCCTTCGGTGCGGTCGGGTGTGTCCGTCGACGCGGGTACGGCTGTGGGCGGCGCGACGACGGTCTCGTCCGTGTCCGCGGGCGGCGCGACGACCGTCTCCTCGGCACCCGCGGGCGGCGCGACGACCGTCTCGTCCGTGTCCGCGGGCGGCGCGACGACCGTCTCCTCGGCACCCGCGGGCGGCGCGACGACCGTCTCGTCCGCATCCCCGGGCGGCGCGACGAGGGTGGCGTCCGCATCCGTCGGCGGCGCGACGACCGTGACGTCGTCCGGCTCTGGTGCCGGCAGGGCGCCGTCGTCCGGTTCGGGACGCTGGAACCAGTGGCTGGCCAGCACGGTGGCGCTGTACTCGGGGTCGGCGGGGCCCAGTGCCCGGGTGGGCTCGCCGTCACCGGCGGGCGTGGGAGCGCGGTCGCTGTCGGCGGTCATCGGAGCTCGCATTGTCTGGTCAGCAGCTGCTGGGAGGCGCCGCCGTCGGCGGAGGACGGCGTGGTGGTGGCCTGCACCGCCCAGTAGCAGCCGGAGTTCTGGAAGGTGTGGGCGACGGGGATCGTGTAGTGCGTGGCGCCGCTGCGCTTGAACGTCTGGGGCGCGCCGTCGGGGGCGCCGAGCGGCCCGGGGACGTTGCCCGTGAACCACACGACGGTGATGGAGACCGGCCCCGTGCCGTCCGTGGTGACGTCGATGGTCGCCGTGGCGGTGGACATTCCGGTCTGCCCGAAGCCCGACACCGCGACGTCCTTGACCGCGGCGGGGGCGGGCGCGGCCGAGGTGGGGGCCGAGGTGGTCGGCGTGGCCCCGGCGGTCGACCCGCCGGGCGCGGACGTCCCGCCGGCCGGACCCGCGGACTCGGACGCCGCGGGCCCGTCGGTCGCGGACGCCGACGCGGAGGCGGAGGCCGCCGTGTCGGAGGGCGACGGTCCCGACGACTCCGAGGACGTCGGGGACGCCGACGCGGAGGGCGACGCGCTCGCGCCGGCGGATCCCGTCGCGGTCACGCCGGGCTGTGCGCTGGTGGTGGCCAGGGCCTTCGCGGCCTGCTGCGCGTCCGCCGCCGGCTGCGGCTGGAGGCCGTAGGCCAGCACGGCGCCCAGCACCAGGGCCGCGCCGGACACCAGCATCCCCGGCCGGCCGGGCAGCCACGACCGCGCGCCGCCCCGGGCCGCCTCACCGCCGAGCACCGTGCGGGCGGTGGCCGTGGTGGTGCGCGGGCGGACGCGGGCCGACGGCAGCAGCAGCGGCAGCAGGGCCACCAGCGCGGCGAGCCGGCCGCGGCCGCGCTCCTCCCAGTCGGGGCCGTAGGCGGCGCAGGCGGCCGACTCCAGCTCGGTGACGAACAGTTCGGCGTGGGTGGGCCGTTCCTCCGGGTCCTTGGCCAGTCCGCGGCGCACCAGGTCCCGTACCGCCTCGGGGACCTGGTCGGCGGGGACCGGCGCGTCGACGTGCTGCAGCGCGAGTTCGGCGAGGTTGCCGCCGCTGTACGGCTTGCGGCCGGTCAGGCACTCGAAGAACGTGGCGGTGGCCGCGTACACGTCGGCGGCCGGGGAGGCGGGCGCGCCGGTCCACTGCTCCGGCGCCATGTAGGAGGGGGTGCCGGCCGCGCCGGCGCTGGTGCCGGCGTCCGCCGCGATGCCGAAGTCGACGAGCTTGGAGGTGCCGTCCGGCGCGACCAGCACGTTGTCGGGTTTGTAGTCGCGGTGGACGACGCCGAGGCGGTGCGCGTCGGCCAGGCCGAGCAGCGACCCCTTGAGGATCAGCAGCGCGGCCTCGGGCTCCAGCGGGGCGTTCCGCTTCAGCAGGGTGCGCAGCGAGACGCCGTCCACCAGCTCCATCACGATGGCCGCGCCGTCCGGGCTCTCGACGTACTCGTACAGGCCGGTGACGTGCGGGCTCTCCAGCCCGGCGAGCAGCCGCGCCTCCGCCCTGAAGTCGTGCACGAAGCCCGGCCGGGTGCGCAGCGAGTCACTGAGGTACTTCACCGCGACCGGAATGCCGGTCTCCTCGTGCACGGCCAGCACGACCCGACCGCTC
This sequence comes from Streptomyces sp. NPDC031340, assembly GCF_055569945.1. Taxonomy (NCBI): domain Bacteria; kingdom Bacillati; phylum Actinomycetota; class Actinomycetes; order Kitasatosporales; family Streptomycetaceae; genus Streptomyces; species Streptomyces sp. NPDC031340. The sequence continues at coordinate 258,651 of NZ_JBVIIE010000001.1, read as the reverse complement.
GCCCCCGCCCCGAGTTCCAGCGACTCTGTGTATCCGGGCACCGCCCACGTACTCATTCCGACCCCCCGAAGCCGCCGCATCCGTCCGGCGGAGCACGCCTGCAGAGACACGTTTTCGGCCACTGCGGTTGCAGTGTGACAGGAAGCCGGGCGGCCGGGGAACGCCCGTGCGGGCGCCGGACCCGTCGGCCGGGCCCGGCGCAGGTCGGGCTGTCGGGCGGCGAGCAGGCGGTCGGTCAGGCGATCGGGCTGTCAGGCGGGCAGACCGACGACGGCGAGGGGGGCGGAGGTCGGGCGGGGAGAGCCGCCGGACGGCTCCAGGGTGACGCCCACCGCGCTCGCGGCGTTCGCCGAGCCCGTCAGCAGCACGGCCTGGCGGGTGCGGCCCGCGTCCATCAGGCCGGCCGACCGCATCGTGCCGTCCACGTCGTACCAGAGCTGGTAGACCTTGCCGGACGGCGGGGCGGCCATCCCCGCGGCGACGAGCACCGCACGGTCGCGGTCGTGGGATACGACGACGGTGGCGCGGGCGCCGCCGGACAGCACCGTGCTGCGGGTGACCGCGTCCGGCGCGGTCAGCACCGCCGCGGTCTCGTCCGCCAGCCGCCGCGCCTGGCGGGCCTGCGCGGTCGCGTCGCGGGCCGCCTGGTACTCGTGCACGGCGACGGCGCCGAAAGCCGTCGCGGCGGCGAGGCAGGCGGCGAGCGCCAGCCGGGGCAGCCGCCGCCGCCAGGCCGCCGGGACCGGAACCTGCCGGGGCACGCCCGGCGCGACCTGCCGGACCGTCGCCACGCGCTGCAGCACCCGCCGCTTCATGGCGGGCCCGGGCGGCAGGGCGAGCGCCCCGGCCAGCCGGGCGGCGGTGGCGGTGAATTCGGCCACCTCCCCGGCACAGGCCGGGCAGTCCGCGAGATGTTCCTCGAAGGCGGCGCGCTCGTCGTCGGACAGCGCGTGCAGGGCGTAGGCGCCGGTGAGGGTGTGCAGTTCTGCTTCGGTGGTCATGCGCTCACTCCCAGGCAGTCGCGCAGCCGGATCAGTCCGTCGCGCAGGCGGGTCTTGACCGTTCCGAGGGGGACGGACAACTGGGCGGCCACCTCCCGGTAGGTGAGTCCGCGGTAGTAGGCCAGGGTCACGGACTGGCGCTGCAGTTCGGTGAGCGTGCGCAGGCAGCGGCGCACCTGCTCGCGCTCCAGGCGGTGTTCGACCTGCTCGCTCACCTCGTCGAACTCGGGCACCCGGTCCAGCACGGCCGCCCGGTGGTCCCGGGCGGCGGCGGCCTCGGCCGACCGCACCCGGTCCACGGCGCGGCGGTGGGCCAGGGTCAGGATCCAGTTGACGACGGTGCCGCGGTCGGGCCGGTAGCGCGGCGCGGTCCGCCACACCTCCACCAGCACCTCCTGCGCCACCTCCTCGGACTGGGCCGCGTCCCGCAGCACCGCCCGCACCACCCCCAGCACGGGGGCCGCGACCGCGTCGTACAGCGTCCCGAAGGCCTCCTCGTCGCCGCAGGCCACCGCCTGTACGACGGCTTCGAGATCCGGTTTCCGCGCCGGATGCTCGCCGATGAACACGGGCTCCTTCACCGCTCACGCCTTCCTGTGCACACCTCGCCGCCGGACGGCGGCCGACCGGAGTCCCGGGCACCGCCGCACGGCGCCCGGGACCTGAGAGAGAGGGACTGGGAGACGCCGTCAGCCGGCGGGCATCAGGACGGTGTCGACGATGTAGACGTTCGCGTTCGCGGTCTTCACGTTGCCGCAGACGACCTTGGCGGCATCGTTGACCGTGTAGGACTCGCCGGAGCCGGAGGTGGTCAGCTTCGCCTTCGCCAGGGTAGTGAAGGAGCCGTTCTCCAGGTCCGCGGGGGCCAGCCGCTGTCCCACCACGTGGTAGGTGAGGATCTTCGTCAGCTGCTCCTTGTCGTTGAGGACCTTGTCCAGGGTGGCCTTCGGGATCTTGGCGAAGGCGTCATTGGTCGGCGCGAACACGGTGATGTCCTGCGCGTTGTTGAGCGTGTCCACCAGGCCGGCCTTCTTGACCGCCGAGACGAGCGTGGACAGCGCGGGGTTGTGCGAGGCGGCGGTGGCCACCGGGTCCTTCGCCATGCCCGCGAAGGAGCCCGCGCCGTCCTTGGGCACCGAGGAACAGGCGGGGCCGAAGGGGTCGTCGGACATCGAGGCCGTGGAGCCGCCGGACCCGCCGTCGGCGGCGGAGGTGGACGCGGGGGCGGAGGCCGAGGCGGACGCCTTGTCGGAAGAGCCCGCCTTTCCGGAGTCGCCGCCGTCGCCGTCGCCGGAGCAGGCGCTCAGTGCGAGCGGCAGCACGGCCGCGGCGGCGAGGGTGACGGCGGTACGGCGGATACGGGTGTTCATCAGGTGTCTCCTGTCGATGTAAGCGGCGGCTGCCGCCCGTACACGGGTGAGGAAGGTGGTTCGGAGGTCAGAGGGGGTCCCCGGGGACAGTGATTCGGGGGTGGGTCGGCGGGTCATTCGACGGTCACCACCACGGAGTGCCGGCCGGTGGCGCCGTCGGGGACCGTGCGGGTGCGCCGGGCGGTCTGCACCTCGCCGGTGCGGTCGGTGGCGCGCACGGTGAGGCTGTGGCGGCCGGGGACCGCCTGCCAGCGGAAGAACCACTGGCGCCAGGTGTCGCGGGAGTACTCGGCGGCGAGCGTGGCCTGCTGCCAGGGCCCGTCGTCGACGCGGACCTCGACGCGGTCGATGCCGCGGTGCTGCGCCCAGGCCACCCCGGCCACGGTCACCGGGCCGGCCGCGGGCCGGGCGAACGGCTTGGGGGTGTCGATGCGCGACTGCGTCCTGACCGGCGCCCGCCGCGCCCAGCCGCGCCTGACCCAGTAGGCGTCGTAGGCGTCGAACGTGGTCAGCTCGATGTCCTCGATCCACTTGCAGGCCGAGACGTATCCGTACAGGCCGGGGACGACCATGCGGACCGGGAAGCCGTGCTCGAAGGGCAGCGGTTCGCCGTTCATGCCGACGGCGAGCAGCGCGTCGCGGCCGTCCATGACGTCCTCGACCGGCGTGCCGATGGTCATGCCGTCCACGGACCGGGCCACCAGCTGGTCGGCCCGGCCGCCCCGCGACGGCGGCCGCACCCCGCACTCGGCGAGCAGGTCCACCAGGCGCACCCCGGTCCAGCGCGCGGTGCCGACGTACGGGCCGCCGACCTCGTTGGACACGCAGGTCAGGGTGATGTCCCGCTCGACGAGGTCCCGGCGCAGCAGGTCGTCGAGGGAGAACTCGGCCGGCCGGCGCACGCCCCTGCCGTGGACGCGCAGCCGCCAGCCGGACGGGTCCACCTTCGGCACCACCAGGGCGGTGTCGACCCGGTAGAAGCGCGCGCTGGGCGTGGTGAACGGACCGAGCCCGGCGATGCGCGGCCGGGCGGCCGCGGGCACGGCCGGGGCCGGGGAGGCGGGAGACGGCAGGACCACGGCGCGGCGGGCGGCGGCCGCGTCACGGCCGCGGGCGCCGCCGACGGCCCGGCCCAGCACGCCCGCGCCGGCCGACCCGACGGCGACCGCGGACCCGGCGAGCAGGAATCCGCGCCGGTCCCGGGCCGCGTTCGCGGTGGCGGTGGCGGTGGCGGTGGCGGTGGCGGGCCAGGCTGCCTTCGCGGTGGTGGGCCGGTGCGCGGGAGACGGCAGGAGGCCGGCCAGGACGTACAGCGCCGACGCCCCGGTCAGCGCGCCCGCGAAGGAGGGCAGCGCGTCGGCGGCGCCGACGGAGTCGGGCCTGCCGAGCGCCGCCGCGGCGCCGACCACGCCGAACAGCAGGATCCCGGCGGCCCCGGTGCGCCGGCGCCGCACCGCGAGCACGCCGAGAGCCGCCGCGGCCAGGGCCAGCACCGCGAGGATGCCGAGCCGCAGCACCAGCTTGTCGTCGGTGCCGAAGGAGCGGATCGCCCAGTCCTTCACCGCGGCGGGCGTACGGTCGACGGCCGCGCCGCCGACCGACACCACCGGTCCGGCCTGCGGCCGCGTCCACGCCGCCGTGAGTTCCGCGACGGCCAGCGCCGCGCACCCCGCCAGCACACCGCTGAGCGCGCCCAGCAAGCCGCTGAGCGCCGACGCGTCGCGCGTCGCGTCGCCTGGCCTGACCGGGAACTTCTCGTCGTCCGTCACGCGGGGAATCCGAACCCGCGGGCTCGGCGGATTGGCCGATTCCCCGATCGAGTGAACTTTTCTTCCGGACCCGTCCGGAGGCGGCCCCGGCTACGGATTCCCTCTTCGGCCCTCTTCGGCCCTCCTCAGCCGTCTTGGGGCGCGTTCCGGGCGCGTTGCGGGCGCATGCGGAAGGGCTCCCGCCCCCGCACGGGTTTCCGTGCGGGGGCGGGAGCCCTGACTGTCCGGCCGGACCGGCTAGTTGGAGAAGTACAGGTACTTCCAGGAGCTGTACGTCGTGGAGTTGACGCTGTCGCCCGAGGAGCCGTTGATGTAGGCCGAGCGCATGCGCGCCTTGATGCCGGACTCGCCGGGGGCGCCCAGGGAGACGGCCGACTTGCCGTTGCTGCCGATCGGGAAGTACTCGGAGTCGGCGGAGTACCAGGTGCCGTTGTAGTAGACCTGAAGGTCGAAGCGCTGCTGGCGGCCCGGGTAGTACGTCATGGTCGTGGTGAGCAGCGGGTCGGTGCTCTTGTGGAACCAGTAGTACGTGTGCGTGCCGATCTTGGCCGTCTTGTAGTGCTTGGAGACGGCGACGGAGACCTTCACCTTGGCGTACGCCGTCGACTTCACCGTCTTGGGCGCGTAGCGGGCGTCGCCCTTGAAGACCGCGGTGACGAGCGTGTCGCGGGTCATGTCCACGGTCGCGGTGATGTTGCCGCTGGAGTTGACCGTGCCGGACTTGATCAGCTTCTTGGGCTTGTCGCCGCCGAAGGGGTCGGCGTAGATCTCGACCGTGCGGTTCTTGTACGTGGTGCCGAGGTGCGCGGTGAACTTGACGTCGGTGCCGTACGAGTACAGCTTGCCGTTGTTGTTCAGGGTCAGCGTGGTCGCGTTGCGGGACACGGAGACCTTGTCGCTGGCGCTGACCGCCGCGTGCTGGGCGTCGCCCGCGTACCTGACCTTGTAGGTGACCGTGCCGCCGGCCGGCGGGGTGTCGGAGAAGGAGTACGTGCCGTCCGACTTGACGGTGACGGAGGGCAGCGCCTTGCCGTTCGGGGACTCCAGGTCGGTGCGGGTGACCTCGAGCTTCACGCCGCTGGGCAGCGGTACCGTCGCCGAGATCTTGCCGGTGACCGTCAGCTTGGTGGCGCGCTTGGCGGTCGACGGGGCGTTGACCGTCAGGGTCGGGACGTTCTTCGTCGGGTCGGTGAGCGCCTTGAGGGTGTAGCCGCCGCCCGACGTGCCGACCAGGGCGAAGATCCGGGAGGCGTCCGGGGCCCAGGCCAGGTCGGCGAGGCCGTACGAACCGGTGGAGTACGTGCGGATCGGCTTGGTGGCGTTGGGCTTGTAGGTCGCGATCTGGGTGCCGTTGAACTGCGCGACCGTGCCGTCGGGGGCGATGTCGGCCTTGTGGCCGGTCGGGTAGGTGCCGGCCTGGGTGAACTTGCCGTCCTGGTAGGCGTCCCGCAGGTAGCCGTTGACCAGCACCTGGGAGGCGCCGGGCACGACGTCGATGTCGCCGATCCCGCTGTTGAGGGTGTAGTCGCCGTTGTAGAAGGCGACCTTCTGCGCGGTGCCGGAGGACACGTCGAAGACGGCCATCGAGTCCGAGGACAGGCCGGTCTCGCCGACGGCGAGCACGCCGGGAGAGGACGGGTCGGTGTCGAGCAGGCCCGGGTCGTGGATCCACACGTCGGCCGGCCGCTGGCCGAGGGTGACCGGGTCGGGGTCGGTCGCCGGGTCCGTCACGGGGGGCACTGCCGGGTCGACCGAGCCGAGGTTGCCGTCCCACTGGTCCCCGTAGGTGAACCAGACCTTGCCGGCGGAGAAGGCGACGTACCGCGGGCCCTTGGTGACGGCGACCGGGTAACGCTTCAGGACATCCAGGGTGGCGGCGTCGAGGACCACGATCTCGTGGGTGTCCTCGACGGCCGCGTAGAGGGTGGCGCCGTCGTCGGAGAGCGCCAGGTCGGTGATGCCCTTGACGCCGCTCACCGACTCCAGGACGGTGCCCGAGTAATTGGTGGCGGTGACGGTGCCGGCGGAGCGGTCGCCGACGAAGACCCGCTTCAGGGCGCCGTCCACGACGATCCCGGCGGGCGTGGTGACGTTGGCGGTGGCCGCCGAGGCGGTGCCGGCCGCGACGACGCTCAGCGCCGCCGAGCTGAAGAGGACCGCGAGTGCCGTCGCGGTCGAGATGCTGCGCGTGCGCACAGTGCTGTTACCCCCACGAGGAAACCCGGCGCGTGACCGGGAAGACGAGTGCGCCGCGCAGCACCCGGGCATGACCGCTGGAAGGCGGAGACGCGCGGGGCGCGGCTGCGAATGGCAGCCTATGTCATGCCTGTGACACTTGGGAAAGGCGTTTCCGGTACAGGCGGTTCGGGGGGATCGGGGGTCCGGGAATGTTCGCCGGCCGCCCGCGCAACCTCCTCGGTGGCCGCCCGCCCGCGCGCCCTCCGGGTCAGCCGCCCCCGTCGCGTGGAAGCACCGTCACACGGTGGAAGTTGCAGGAGGCCGCCGACACGTCGCCGCGCACCGGCCGGATCTGGTGCGCCTTGAGGGCGACGCTCACCAGGCTGAGCAGCAGGTCGACATCGGTGTCGCAGTCGAGGTGGACGGTGACCCAGCGCGAGCCGGGCACCAGGTGGATCGCGCTGGAGCCGGCGAAGTCGTAGTGGAGCCGCTGGATCGCCGGGGCGGTGAGGTGGAGGTCCACGTCGCGGTCCGAGTGGAAGTGGACGATCTCGTCACGGGCCGAGCGCAGCGCCCGGCCGGTTCCGCAACTGGTCGGGCACGGGCTGAGGTCGGGCCATGTCACCAACTGCTGCATGGCTCTGAGGACCGGCGTCATGAGCCCATGGTGCGCCGATCACCGTGCGGCCACCAGAGATTGAGCGATCCGTAACCACCGGGAGATCCGCCCGGATCAGCCGAGATCGGAACGAACGGAACGCATCACTCACGGACGGGCCGCCGCCCGATGCCATCGAATACACGTTCACCATCCGGCGCGCGGCCTGGACGAGCAGACCGATATAGCTAATTTTCTCCTCAATCTGCCCTTTTCAGGCATTTGGGTGATAATTGGCTCATGAACACAGTGACCTTTGTCCTGGCCGCGGCCTCGACGGGCGACGTGGTCAAGGTGATCGCCGCATTCATCGGCGGCATCTTCGTCGCCGGCGGGCTCATCTGGGCGGTGCAGTTCGGCATGGGGGTCCGGGACCGCGAGCTGCCCCATCCCAGCCCGGAGGACCAGCCCCATCCCCCGCCCGGCGGACCGGTCCGCGAGGCGCGCGAGGTCCGCGAGCCGGACGAGGTCCCGTACGGGGACCACGGCGAACGGCTCATGCCCTACGAACTGCACGCCGCGTCGACCAGAACGGGGAAGGACCAGCATCGCCGGCGCTGGCAGCCCGGCTCCAGCGGCTCCTTCGGCAGCGGCGGCATCGGCCACGTGTGAGCGCGGCCCGCTCGGCTCAGGCGAGCGGGCGGCACGCTCGCCTCAGGCCATCCAGAAGAAGACCGCCGTCATCCTCTTGTCGGCCGGCGTGCTGCCGCAGTAACCGGTCGCGCTGTGCACCAGGTTGGCGTTGTAGAGCAGCAGCCGGTTGGCGCGGTGCGGGACACGGACGTCCTCCTCGAAGGCGTCCGGCGCCACGAACCGCGTCCCGAGCGCCTCGACGAGGTTGTTGTGCGGCGCCTGCACCACGTTGCCGCCGAGCCGGCCGCCCGGCAGGGACTGGCGGTAGAAGCTCGTGCCGCAGTCCTTGGGCACGGCGGGATTGAGGTAGAGCACGGCCGCGTACCGGCACAGCGCGCGTGAGTCGGTGTGCGGGCGCGGCTCGCTCTCGCCCGCGCCGACGACCTGGACGCAGTTGTGGTTGAGGGTGCCGCCGCCGGGCGCCCGCTGCACCCACAGCCGGTCCGCCCCGGTCGCCTTCCTCACCAGCCGCTCCACACGGGCGAGTTCACCGGGTTCCAGCCCCGGCATGGCACGCAGGCCCGGCCAGGTCTCCGCGGTGTACGGATACCCCTGGACCCAGTCCTCCCTGGCGAGACAGCGCTCCCGTACGGCGTCTAGGTCGGGCAGGACGTCGTCCAGCACCCAGTAGTCGCGGCCCTTGGTGGGCTTGCGGTACGGGAGCACGGGCAGGGCTGCGGGCGTCCTGGTGGGCTGGGGGGACATGCCTGCGGGGAACCTGGGGGGCTGGGGGGACATGCGGCCGAATGTAGGCGCGGGGCGGGTCTCGACTCTCCCGCGAACGGGTCAACTCTCCTGCACGACGGTCAACCTTCCGTCAACCCGTCGGGGCGGCCCCGGCGGGTGCGCGAGACCTGGCTCACACCCCGCAGTTTTTACCAAATCAAAAGGTTCTGCGGCTGATCCGGTCCGTACTCCCCTGCGTCCGACCCCCGCCGTCCCTTGGCGGGACCCCCGACCGGGCAGGAGGCACGGTGCGCTTTTCGCGGAACGCGATGGGAACTCTCTTCGTGGGCGGTGCGCTCAGCATGACCCTCGTCGCGCTCGCCTATCCGTCGATGCTCGGGGTCAGCAAGGTCAGCAGCGCGCCGGACCGGGTCATCGCGCAGACCCAGTGGGGCCCGCTGACGGAGGGCGACCGGGACTTCGTCGTCAAGGTGCGTGCGGCCGGGCTGTGGGAGTACCCGGTCGGCCAGATGGGCCTGAAGAAGGGGCAGAGCAAGGCGGTCATCACGGCCAGCAAGCACCTGATCGACGGGCACGCGGCGCTGGACGCCAGCTGCCGGAAGATCGGCCCCATGCTCGGTATCGCGATACCCAACCTGCCGAGTCCGCAGCAGCAGGGGTTCATCAACACCCTCAACGCCGACAGCGGCGCGCAGTTCGACAAGGACTTCGCCAACATCCTGCGCATCACGCACGGTTCGATCTTCAACACGATCGCGAAGATCCGCTCGACGACCAAGAACACCCTGGTGCGGACGCTCGCCGACCAGGCCAACGACACGGTCCTGGACCACATCACGGTGATGGAGCAGACCGGTCTGGTCGACTTCGACCAGGCCCTCTTCCAGCAGACCACCCCGCCGAAGCTGCCTTCGACGGACCTGACCCCGCCGCCCCCGGCCGCGGGCCAGCCCGAGGTGGTGCTCACCCCGCCGGTGGACAGCACGACCCAGCCGCCGGCCCTGCCCGGCGAGTCGTCGGCCCAGCCCGCCACCCCGAACCCGACGGTGGGATGACGACCGGGCGCGCCGGTGAGGACCGGTGAGTGAGTACCGGGCGCGCCCGGTGCCGTGATGACCGCGCGCGCCCGGTGCCGTGAGTGCCGGGCGCGTTCGGTGCGGTCAGGCGAGCCAGACGGTGGTGTCCGGGTCCAGCCGGCCGTCCTCGACCGGCGCGCTGCTCAGCAGCACTTCCCCGGGCGGCAGCCGGACGGCGCTCCCCGAGAGGTTGGTGACGCACCGCCAGCCCTCGCGGCGGGTGAAGTGCAGGACTCCGTCGGGGGCGTCCTGCACCCAGGTCAGCGACTCGCCCTCGAGCAGCTTGCGGCGCAGCCGCAGCGCCCTGCGGTACAGCTCCAGGGTGGAGCCCTCGGCGCCGTCCTGCGCCTCGACCGAGTACGCCGCGAATCCCGGCGGCTGCGGCAGCCAGGCCCGGCCCGCCCCGAAGCCGTACGACGGCCCCGTCGTCGTCCACGGCAGGGGCACCCGGCAGCCGTCGCGGCCCTTGCGGACGTGACCCGTCTGCTCCCAGATCGGGTCCTGCAACACCTCGGCGGGCAGGTCGGCGACCTCCGGCAGGCCGAGCTCCTCGCCCTGGTAGAGGTACGCCGATCCGGGCAGCGCCAGCATCAGCAGGGTCGCCGCCCGGGCCCGGCGCAGCCCGGCCGCCTCGTCCACCGCCGGGGCGTGCCCGCCGGACAGCAGCCAGGCGTTCTCGTCGGCGCCCGGCGGCAGCGTCAGCCGTGAGGCGTGGCGTACGACGTCGTGGTTGGACAGCACCCAGGTCGCGGAGGCGCCCACGGTACGGGCCGTCCGCAGCGAGGAGGCGATCACCCGGCGCAGTTCCTCGGCGTCCCAGCCGGCCTGCAGATACTCGAAGTTGAACGCCTGGCCCAGTTCGTCGGGGCGGGCGTACAGCGCGCGCCGGGCGTCCGGTACCCAGGCCTCGGCGACGGCCGCACGGGGCGGGCGGTAGGCGTCCAGGATCGTGCGCCAGTCGCGGTAGATGTCGTGCACCTCGTCGCGGTCCCAGTAGGGGTGGCTGCCCGGCGCGGTCAGCAGCAGGGCCTCCTCGGCGACCCGGGGCAGGTCGCCGAGGTCGCGCAGCGGTTCGCTCAGGTCCTTGGCCAGGGCGTGCGCGACGTCGACGCGGAAGCCGTCGACGCCGCGGTCGGACCAGAACCGCAGGGTGGTGCGGAAGTCCTCGCGCACCTCCGGGTGGGACCAGTCGAGGTCCGGCTGCTCGGGCGCGAACAGATGCAGGTACCACTGCCCGTCCGGCACCCGCCGCCATGCGCTGCCGCCGAAGACGGACTGCCAGTCGGAGGGCGGTAGTTCGCCGTGTTCGCCGCGGCCGTCCCGGAAGACGTAGCGGCCGCGGGCGGGCGAGCCGGGTCCGGCGGCGAGGGCCTCCTGGAACCAGCGGTGCCGGTGGAAGGTGTGGTTGGGGACCAGGTCGACGAGCACCTTCAGGCCGAGCCGGTGCGCCTCGGCGACCATGGCGCCGAAGTCGTCCAGCGTGCCCAGGCGCGGGTCGACGTCCCGGTGGTCGACGACGTCGTAACCGCCGTCGGCGAGTTCGGAGGGGTAGAAGGGGCTGAGCCACAGGGCGTCGACGCCGAGGGCGGCGAGGTGGGTCAGGCGCTGGGTGATCCCCCTGAGGTCGCCGAGCCCGTCGCCGTCGGCGTCGGCGAAGCTGCGCGGGTAGACCTGGTAGACGACGGCCTGCCGCCACCAGTCGGGGTCCTTGGACGAGAGGTCGGGCGCGGGGTGGTTCACGTGCTCCCCTTCGGACGGGCCGGGCCGGAGAAAAGGCGGACGACAGACACAACTCTGTCCGGGACAGCCCGCCGGGTGAACCCGGAACGCCCCGGTAACCTCCTGCTTCGGAGGCGTTCGCCGGCCCCGTCCGCCACCCGCCCGCCCCACCGCCCGCCCCACCGTGCGCCCCGTCCGCCGTGCACCGCGCGTCCGTGCTCCGGGATGCGTCCGTGCCCCGGGCACGCATCCGTCCTCCGGGATGCGGCCGATGCGCCCCGCGCGTCAGTGCGTCGCGGTGTGGCCGTGCGCCCCCCGCGCGCCCGGTCAGCAGCCGTCCCAGCCGCGGTCCGAGCCGATGTCCGAGCCGGCATGCAAGTCGGCGTCCGGGCCGGCGTCCGCCCCGCAGTGGGCGAGCAGTGCCTGTACGTCCGTGTCGACGACCCGGTAGCGCACCACCCGGCCCTCCTTCTCGCCGGCCACCACCCCCGCGGCCCGCAGCAGCCGCAGCGCCTGGGACACGGCGGGGTCGTTCATGCCGGTCGCGATCGCCAGGTCGGACACGGCCAGGGGGCCGGTGCGGTGCAGGGCGAGGAGCAGCGCGAGCCGTTTCGGGTCCGCGAGCAGGGAGAAACGGTCGGCCCAGGCGCGGACGCGGCCCGCGTCGCCGATGGCGGCGATCGCGTCGCACACCCGGTGGCCGTCGATGGCGCGGCGGTCCGCGCGGTCGGCCGGGACGAGATGCATGGGGTCATCCTCGCAGGCGTCCCTCTGTGATCTTCGATACCTGCGCATGTGTGCAGCTATGCAGGGGAGGGTCCGCGCCCCTACGGTGGGCGGGCCGTGGTGTTCGGGAAGCCGGTGCGAAACCGGAGCGGCCCTCGCCACTGTGATCGGGGAGTTGTCGGCCCACGTCCCCTTCGGGACAGCCACTGGCCGCCGCGAGGCGGCCGGGAAGGCGGACCGGCGACGCACGACCCGTAAGCCAGGAGACCGGCCACGGCAGCTCACGAAGTGATCCACGAGGTGCTGGAGCGTGACCGTATGACCGACCCTGCCCACAACTCTGCCTCCTTCCGCTGGCGGCGCGAGGACACGGTGAAGACGGCCGGCCTGCTGGCCGTCATCACCGCCCTGCACATCCTGGCGTTCGGCGTCCTGTTCCTGCTCGTCGTCCCCGGCCACTACGAGGTCGGCACCCGCACGTTCGGCATCGGACTCGGCGTCACCGCCTACACCCTCGGGGCGCGGCACGCCTTCGACGCCGACCACATCGCGGCGATCGACAACACCACCCGCAAACTGATGGCCGACGGCAAACGGCCGGTGTCGGTGGGGTTCTGGTTCGCGCTCGGGCACTCCAGCGTGGTGATCGTGCTGGCGGCGATGACCGCGGGCGGCACGCACCTCGCCGACCGGGTGACCAACCGCGACTCGTCCGTCCACCAGGTCCTCGGCTTCATGGGGACGACCGTCGCCGGCACGTTCCTGTATCTCATCGCCGCGCTCAACCTGGTCGCCCTGGTGGGCATCCTGCGGGTCTTCCGGGCGATGCGGGCGGGCACGTACGACGAGCGGGAACTCGAACGGCACCTGGAGTCAAGGGGGTTGGTGAACCGCTTCCTCGGCCGCCTCACCCGGTCGGTCTCCCGCCCCGGCCAGATGTACGCGGTCGGCTTCCTGTTCGGGCTCGGCTTCGAGACGGCCACCGAGGTGGTGCTGCTGGCGATGGCCGGCTCGGGCGCGGCGGCCGGGCTGCCGTGGTACGCGGTGCTGTGCCTGCCGCTGCTGTTCACCGCGGGGATGTGCCTGTTCGACACGCTCGACGGCACGTTCATGAACTTCGCCTACCAGTGGGCCTTCTCCAACCCGGTGCGCAAGGTCTACTACAACGTCACCATCACCGGCCTGTCCATCGCCGTCGCCTTCGTCATCGGCACGATGCAGCTGGCCGGTCTCGACCTCGGCGACGTCGGCTACGTCATCGTCGGCCTGTTCGTGGTCGTCTGGGCGGTCGCCGTGACGTACTGGCGCCTGGCCAGGGTGGAACAACGCTGGGCGGCCCGGCCGGCGAAGGCCGACTGACTCCGTTCCGGCTAACGCCCTTCCACCGTCGACAGGTACAGGTGGACGAAGCGGGGGACGTCGACGTCCAGGGCCACGTCCACCGACGGCCGGCGGCGGCCGCCCTCGTGGATCTCGGACTCGCCGGGGCGGGCGCGCCGGTCGACGACGGTCTGGCCGCGGGTGGGGCCGGGAGCGAGGCAGACCTCGACGGGCAGCGGCCTGGTGGTGATGCCGGCCGGGTCGGCGACCGAGCAGACGGCGCCCGCGTCGCCGAGGCCGCCGTCGGGGTCGTCGCCGTCGGGGTCCGGCGCGGAGGGGCGGTGGGCGAGCAGTTCGCCGGCCAGGCGGGCGCCCGGTTCCGCGCTCGCCCGCAGGCGCCGTACGTCGGCGGCCGGCACGATGACCCGCTGGAACACGTCGAGGCCGTACATGGTGATCGGCACGCCCGCCGTGAGCAGGATCGCGGCCGCCTCCGGGTCGTGCCAGACGTTGAACTCGGCGACCGGCGTGGCGTTGCCGGTGGCCACCGCGCCGCCCATGAAGACGATCCGCTCGATGTTGCGGGTCACCTCGGGGTGGGTGCGCAGCAGCAGGGCGATGTTGGTCAGGGGCGCGGTGGGGATCAGGGTCACCGGGCGGGGCGAGGCGAGGATCTCCCGGCGCAGCAGGGTCACCGCGTCCAGGCCGGACGGGGTGCGGGCCGGCGCGGGCAGGCCGAGGTCGCCCATGCCGTCGTCGCCGTGCACGTGCCGCGCCGACCGCACGGGCTCGATCAGCGGGCGTTCGGCGCCCCGGCCGACGGGGATGTCGGGGGCGCCCGCCTGCTCCAGCACGGTCAGCGTGTTGCGGACGACGCCGTCCACGTCCGTGTTCCCGGCGACGCAGGTGACCGCCCGCAGGTCGAGCCCGGGATGGCGGACGGCGAACAGCAGGGCCAGGGCGTCGTCGACACCGGTGTCGCAGTCGATGATCACCGGAATGGGCTGACCGGTCACGGCAGGCTCCTCTCTCCTCGGACAGCGACCTTACGCAGCCGCCGACGGACCACGGGCGGCAGGCCACGCCCGACGGCTCGGCCACGGCCGGGTCGGCCATGGCCGTAACCCGGACGGACCGGCGCACTGGTGGGCGCCGGGGGGCGGTGGTCCCGTGGGAGACGTACCGATCTTGGAAGCTGCTGGCTCAGGAGGCCCCGATGACCCGTACCCCGGCCCGCGTCCTCGTCGTCTCCGCGCTCTGCGCGGGCGTCCTGCCGGCCGCGGCGGCCTGCACGGCCGGCCCGGACGCGGCGCGGCAGGCCGCGCCCGCCGCCTCCCGCGCCGCCGCGTCCCCTCCGGCCGCCGCCCTCTCCACCCGCCCCCTCACCCGGGACCAGGCGCAGGCCGCCCTGCTCACCCCGGCCGACCTGGGCCCGTCCTGGACCCCCACCCAGGGGGCCGCGACCTGGCGGGACGGCCTGCTGAAGGCCACCGCCAAGGCGCCGGACTGCCGACGGCTCCTCGACGCCCTCTACACCGACGACCTGTTCGGCGCCGGTTCCGCCGTCCTCGCCGAGACCGGTCTCGACGACGCCGTGGACGGCTCCCAACTGCGCCAGCAGGTCCGCGCCCTCACACCCTCGGCCGTCGACCGGAAGCTGGCCTGGCTGCGGACGCTGCCGCGCGCGTGCGCCGGGTTCACGGCGGCCACCGCCCAGGGCTACGTGCAGGACGTCAAGGTCGCCGAGGCCGTCCTGCCGGAGGCCGGGGACGCCCGCCAGGGCCTGCGGGTCACGCTGAGCGGACAGACCGACTACGGCGAGCGGAGCGTGCTCACGCTGGACGTCGCCGTCGTCCGGGCCGGCGCGGACACCGTCGTCCTCACCGACGGCGGCCTGGGCGCCGTCTCCCCGGACACGACCCGCACGGCCGTCGAGACGGCGGTGCGGCGCCTGACGGACGTGCGCAAGCAGGGTCGGGCGGAGATCTGAGCCGAACCACGGGCAGCCCCGCACCCGCCGAAGCCGCCCCCGAAACCGAACCGTTCCCGTGTCAGTCGTGGTCGAAGCGCAGGTGGTGTTCCACCACGTCGCGGGCCACGTCGACGACGGTGCGGTCGCGGGCGAAGGCGTGGCCGCGCAGCCGGGCCAGGGCCTCCTCCGCGGAGACGCCGAGCTGTGCCATGACCATGCCGGTGGCCTGGTAGACCTCGTCCTGCTCGCGGGCCAGTCCGGCCGGCCAGCGCACCTCGTCGCGGCTGTCGTCGTCCTCCCACGGCATGATCAGCAGGGCCACCGTCACGACCCTGGCCATGAGCCGCGCGGTGTGCAGGTCGCGTTCGCTGAGCCGGCCGGGGGTGTCGCGGTAGAGGTCGAGCGTGCCCACGCACACCGTCTCGTTGCCCAGCGGCATCGAGTACATCGCCCGGATCCCGGCGGCGGTGGCCTTCTGCGCGAAGACCGGCCAGCGCCGGGCGTCGGTGCCGGTCGCCAGGTCGCAGGCGAGCACCGCCTCGCCGGCCTCCAGGGCGGAGTGCCCCGGCCCCTCGCCCAGCGTGGCCTCCACGTCCTCCAGGTAGGCGGCCTGCGGGTCGCTGGCGCCCAGCCGCACCGGCAGGCCGTCGGTGTGCAGCGTCACGCCGGCGCCCGTCACCGGCAGCAGGCTGACCGCGACGTTGCACAGGCGGGCCGGTATCTCCCCGGGGCCGGTGTCGCGCAGCCACTCGGCGATCGCCTCCACGCCGGGTGCCCTGTCCCGTCCGGCGCCGCCGGGGATGTCTGGAGGCTCGGACCTGGGCCCCACTGCCACCGCCTCCTTCACTCGCAGGAGGGCCTTTGCCGTCCGGGGGTTCCGGTACGGGGCGCTGCCGCCCGTGGCCCGGACGCCGCCCGACTACCCGTGACCCCAGGCCCGAAACGCCTGTTCCGGTCGCGTCCGCCCGGTTTCCGGCGCCGATACGGCGGCTGCCTCGTCCGCCGCGAGCGTCGCGGCGGCCGGCACCGGTCCCGACGGGTCACATCGGAGGCTGTGCGGGCGCGGGTCCGAGGGTGGTCGTGCCGGGCGCCTTGCGGTGTCCGAGCCCCGTCCGGTACGCGTCCAGCGCCGCCTCCACCCGGCCGGTGCGGCGCAGCAGGTCGCCGAGCAGCCGGCACAGATCGGCCAGGTCGCCCGCTGCGCCCGCCCGCTCCAGCAGGCTCAGGGCGCGCACGTAGTGCTCCTCGGCGGCCTCCGTGTCGCGGGCGTCCTCGGCGATGATGCCGAGCAGGCGGTGGGCGGCGGCGGAGTGCAGGGCGCCGCGGTCGGGGCTGAGGTCGCTGAGGACGTGGTGCAGCAGTTCGGCCGCCTCCCCGGACTTCCCGCGCCGGTGCAGCACGTCGGCGAGCTCGACGGCGGCCTGGCTGCCGTAGAGGGCGGCGCGCCCGGCGGCGAACATGGCCAGGGCCTGCCGCAACTGCTCCTCGGCGCGCGCGAGTTCGCCGTTCTGCGCGTACACGTAGCCGCGCATCCAGTGGCAGTTGGCGAGTTCGGTCCGCAGGTGCAGCGTCCGGTACAGCTCGGCGGCCTTGGCGAGGGAGGCGTCGGCCTCGGCGACGCGGCCCTCGGCGAGCTGGGTGCGGGCGACCGACCGGTGCATGCGGGCGACCAGCGCGGGGTCGCCGGCCTGCGGGGCGAGCGCGAGCGCGGACTCGGCGGCCCGGGCGGCCCGCGCGTGCGCGCCCATGTCCATGTACGGCCCGATGATGCCGACGTACAGCAGCAGCAGCGCGTCGGGGTCGTGCGGTCCGCCCCGGTTCAGCTCGTCGAGGGCGGACTCGAGGAGGTGGACGGCGTAACGGAGCTCCCCGGCGAGGTAGTGGGAGACGGCGCGTCCGCGCAGGGCGGGCACCCGGGCGGGCAGCGGCAGGCCGGCGAGCAGTCGCTCGGAACGCTCGAAGTGGTGGCGGGCGGCGGCCAGTTCGCCGGCGTCCAGGGCACACTCGCCGAGTCCGAGCAGGGCGGCGGCCTGCGCGTCGACGAGGTCGTGCTCCTCGGCCTCGGCGAGCAGCGCGGCGTACTGCTCGGCCGCCCGCGCGGCCTCCCCGGTGGCGAGCGTGCGCCGGGCCTCGGCGAGCCCGAGGCCCAGGTCGGTGGCGAGGTCGGCCGGACGCCCGGTGACCAGTTCCCGGTACGCCACCCCGAGCCGCTCGGCGATGTGCCGCAGCGCCGCCTCGGAGGCCCGCACCCGCCCGGCCTCCACGGTGGAGATGTAGGCGGGCGTGTAGGCGGGCTCGGCGAGCTGTTCCTGCGTCATCCCGCGTTCCGCCCGCAACCGCCGCACCCGGCGCCCGACGGTCTCCGGATCGTCCCGGTCCTGCATCGCCCAACTCCCCCTGCGACTCTTGCCGTTGCCCCGCGCCCGCCCCTAGGTTAAACGGCGGATCAAACACGTTTGACGCGATGCCGTTGAGAGGTTGCCGTGCTCCGACACATCTCCGAGCGTCACGCCAGAGGGTTCGGCGCGGCCGTCGTCGCGGTGGTCGCCCTCCTGCTGGCCGCCAACGCCGGTCCGGCCAAGGCGGCGGACCTGTGGCCGACGGCCGGCCCGCTGACCGTCCGGCACCTTCCCCAGGGCGGCTGACAGGCGGCCACTCCGGTCGGTCCCGCCGGTCCCTCTGCCCAGTCGGTCCCACCGGTTCCGGTCAGCCCCCTCCGTCCGGCAGGGCCTTGCGGAGGGCCTCGTCCAGCCTTCTCGCCAGCGTCTCGGCGTCCGGCGGGCTGTCGCCGAACAGGGCGCCGAGCTGGGCGGTGAAGGTCTGCGTGAAGGCGCCGTACAGCGGGGTGCGCGGACGCTGCACGGCCCGTTTCAGGGCCGGAAGCAGGATGCCGCGCGCGTACTCGGGCCGGCCCGCCGTGTCGCGGGGCATCCGGTCGGCCTGCTCCCCGGTCGGCGAGGGCGAGGGGGTGGCAGCGGTGGCGCAGCGCACCGCGTCGTCCGTGTAGGCCGACTCCCGCGTCGCCGCGAACCCGGCGTCCAGCAGGCAGCGTTCGCTCTGCTTGCCGGTGAGGAAGGAGATCAGCTCCTTGGCCTTCGTCGCCCGCCGGGAGGAGGCGGTCACCGCGAGGTTCTGGCCGCCGAGCACCGCGCGTCCGGGCAGCGGGGCCACACCGATCTGCTGCTCGGTGAAGTTCTGGAACAGGGAGCGGTAGACGTACGGCCAGTGCCGCAGGAACGCGGTGCGGCCGTCGGCGAAGTCGCTCAGTGAGGCCGCCTCGTCGGAGTGGACGGCGTCCGGCAGGAGGTAGGGCCCGTCGGTGCGCCGGCGCAGCTCCTCGACACCCCGCCTCAACCGGTCGACGTCGCCGGTGTAGCGGCCGTGGGCGTCGGTGAGGGACAGGCCCGGCACCGCCGTCGCGAACGCCTCCACCGCGTTGACCGTACGGCCCTCGTAGGCGGCGAGCTGGGTGGTCCAGCCGTCCTCGTAGCCCTCGGGCCGGACGTCGCTCACGTCGCTGATCAGGGTGTCGAGCTGGGTCCAGCTGATGCCGCGGCTCAGGTCGGTCTGCTGCACGCCGGCCTGTACCAGCCAGTCCCGCCGGTAGTAGAGCAGGCCGACGTCGCTGTTGAACGGGACCGCGTACACCTGTCCGTCCCAGCGGGCGGTGCGGGCCACGGAGGGGATGACGTCGGGGTCGATCATGCCGTCCGGCAGTGGGCGCACCAGGTGCGCGGCGGCGAACTCCGGTATCCAGGTCACGTCCAGGTTGACCACGTCGTAGGTCGCGCTGCCGGACTGGAGGGCGCCGAGCAACTGGCTGCGCTGTTCGTCGGCGCTGCCGGGCAGTTCGACCAGCCGGGCGCGGTAGCCGGTGTGCTGCTGGTCCTGCTGCCGGTTCCAGGCGTCGATGAGCTGCTCGCGCACGCCGTTCTTGCCGGTGACGTCCCGGCCGCTGGCGATCACGATCTGGCCGGGCACCTCCTCGTCGGAGGGCGGCTGCGGCCCGCCCGAGCAGGCGGCCGACAGGAGCAGCGCCAGCAGCGCCGCGATCCGCCCGACGGCCCGCAAGACCCGCATGCCCCGCGCGCTTCGAACGGCTCGCGTGCCGTGCGGGGCTCGCGGGCGTCGTACGGATACGTCTCGCACGGCCATCAGTCGTCCCCCGTCCCGATGCGCGCGACCTCGTCGGTCAGGCCCGCGCCGAGGTCGTCGTCGGCGTCCAGGCAGCGCCCGCCGCTCGCCGCGGAGATCCGGGCGTCCGGCCTGCCCCGGTCACAGCCGCCGCTCGCCACGGACACCATGGCCACCGGCACCTTCGCCGTACGGATCCCGTTCAGCACGTCGTCGATGCCGCCCCCGCCGGTCAGCCGGGAGTTGTCCTCGTCGTCGGTGATGTAGACGATCAGCTGGGGGCGGTCGTCGTGGGCGCGGCGGTCGGCCATGTCCTTGAGCGCGGCGAGCAGCGCGGCGCGCGGGTCGGCCTCGGCGTCGTGGACCTTCGCGGCGTCGATGGCGCGTTCGGCGTCCTTGCGCCGGTGCTGCCCGAAGCCGAGGAGCGTCTCGTACGGGCGACCGTCCGTCGTGCCGGCCACCGACCACACGCCGTACTCGTCCCGGTCGCCGAGCCCGCCGAGCGACTGCTTCAGCAGACCGCGAGCGCCGCTCGCCCCCTTCCACTGGTCCGTCATGGACCTGGAGCTGTCGAGCAGGAACAGCACCCGGCCGGGCTCCTGGGCGTTCCGGTACCGGGTGAGCGTGGTGTCCATCGCCCGCTGTCCGGAAGCCTCGGTCAGCGGGGAGGGTGCGCGCAGCACGCCGGGGGCCACGTGGTCGGGATCGAGCAGGTCCCGGACGTCGTCGGCGGCGCGGAAGCCGTCGCGTGCGAACACGGACCGGCCGCCGGGGCCGGCGAGCCAGTCCCGGAACCGGCCGGCCGCCGTCCCGCGCGCCTCCTCGTCCCGGTCGGCGCCCGTCCAGCGGACCCGGACGAAGGTGGGCTTGATGCCGGGCACGTCGCCCGGGTACTCCGCCGTCCGCGGGGTGCGCCTCGTACGGTCGCAGCCCAGGCCGGTCTTCATCAGGAACTCGGGGACGAGCGCGGCGGTGCGCTGGTCGACGGTGTCGTCGTCGGGCAGCGCGCACAGCAGGTCGGCGGCGGTGCGGGACGGCGGGCCCGGCGGGGCGACCTGCTGCTCGGCGTGGGCCGGGTCGGTGCCGGTGCCGTACAGGCCCGTCGTGGCGAGCAGCGCCGCGTCGGTGAACTCCGGGTCCGGGCGGCGCACCTCGGCGTCCTGGGCGCGCTCGTGCAGGCCCTTCAGCAGCTGGGACAGGGTGGGCCGGATGCGGTCGCCCAGGGACTCGGCGGCGATGCCGGTGGGGACGGCGAGCACGATCGGCGAGTACGCCAGCGGCTCGGCGGCCGGCGTCAGGCGGGCCAGGGTGTCGGTGTCCTGGCCCTTGGTGACCCGGGCGACGTCGGCGGGCGAGGCCGGGATCCACACGTCCGGCTGCGGGCCGACGTCGCGCTGCGGGTTGGTGTCCTCGTCGGGGGGTTCCTGCCAGGCCTCGGTCTGCCGGCGCAGCGCGGTGATCGCGTCGGCGGAGCCCGCGCTGTAGACGGTGACGCCGCTGCGCCGGCAGCCGTCGCCGTCGGTGTTCGCGTCCGACGTCAGGTACGCGGCGGCGGCCGCGGTCACGGTGGCCTCCAGGTCGGGGTCGGTCAGCACGCGCAGTTCGAGGGGCGGTGCGCAGGAGGAGCCGTCGGCCAGCAGCGCGGACAGGGCGCAGGACCCGAGCCCGGTGGCGAGCAGCGCGAGCACCAGGGTGATCCGCCCGGCCGGCCGCAGTCGCCGGTACCAGGCGGCGAGGAGCGTGGCGGGAGCCCGCAGGAGAGCGAGGAGTGCCCTGCCCGGGTGGGGCAGAACGGAGCCGGGCGGGGCCACGGCCGGACCGGTCGGACCGGTCGGACCGGCCCCACCGGAAACCGGCGGGGACACGGTCGCCCCGGACCGTCCGGAGCCGGGGGCGCCTGGGCCGGAGGCGTCCCCGCCGGGGGAACCCGAGCCGGAAGGGCCCGAGCCGGAGGCGCCCGTGCCGGGGAAGACCGTCCCCGGGGGACCCGGATCGCGGGAGCCGGAGCCGGAGCCGGAGCCCGAGCCGGATCGGGGGAAGCCGGGGTCGCGGGAGCCCTGGTCACGGATGCGCGACCCAGGGAATCCCGGGTCACGGGGACGCGACCCAGGGAATCCCGGGTCACGGGGACGCGACCCAGGAAATCCCGGATCGCGGGGACGCGACGCCGAGAAGCCGGGATCGCGGGAACCTGGGCCCGATAAGCCCGGGTCGCGGGAGCCTGGGCCCGAGGAGCCGGAGTCGCGAAAATCTGGCCCCGACAAGCCAGGGTCGTGGGAGTCCCGACCGGCGAAGCCCGAGTCTCGGGAGTCCGGGCCGGACAGGCCGGGGTCGCGGGGGTCCGGGCCGGACAGGCCGGGGTCGCGGGGGTCCGGGCCGGACAGGCCGGGGTCGCGGGGGTCCGGGCCGGATGAGGCCGGTGGGCCGGGCGGTGTCTGCACCGGGCTTCCCGGGCGGGGCACCCCGCGGGCGGACAGCAGGACGTCCTCGCCCGGCTCCGTCCGGCTGAGCGGCTCCCACGGCTGGTCCCGTACCGTCCGCAGGCGCGCCGCCCGCATCCTGGCCCGCAAGTCCTCCGCGAGCCGGCCGAACCACACCTCCCCCGTACGGTCGAGGAGTTCCGCCAGCAGGGCGGTGAACGGCGTCGGCGTCGCCGGATCGCCCGCGTCGATGCGGTGGTTGGCCTGCACGCTCGTCAGCAGCAGCACCCGCCGCCGGTCCGGGAGGTGCTCCCAGATCCAGGCCGCGTTGCCCGCGAAGCAGCAGTCGAGGACCACCACGATCCGCTCGGCCCGGCTGGTGCCCAGCATGCCCAGCACCGTGGTGAACATCTCGGCGCCGGGGAAGACCGCCTCCTCGCCCGCGTACACGCCGGCGCCCCGCAGTTGCAGGAACAGTTCGTCGCCCGCGCTGGGGATGGCCCCGTGGCCCGCGAAGTACACCAGCAGCAGGCCCTCGGCCTCCTCGGCGACCCTGCGCAGCTGGTGCTCGAAGTCGTGCGTGTACGGCGACCGCAGCAGGACCAGCTCGCTCGCGCCGAACACCCCGCTCCGCTGCAGCACGTCCCGCAGCCGGTCCAGGTTGTGCCGTACGGCCGGGAGGTCGCCGGGCACCCCGTGCGGCGGCTTCGTGTGGTCGTACTCGGACACGCCGACCAGCAGCGCCCGGTTCCCCTTGCCACGCGCGTCGAAGCGGCTCACCGGGCGGCCTACCTGCCGTCGGGTCCCAAACCGTCGACGTCGGCGCCGGGCGGCTCACCGTTCTCGACGTCCCGGCGGTTGGCCTGCCAGGCGTGAACGGCGAGCCTCACCTGCTGCAACAGCTCCTTGAACACGGCGGACGCGCCCGCGCCGACCAGCGCCACGACGATCTCCGAACCGAAGCCCATCGGGGCGCCCGGTTCGGCGTCCGTGCGTCTGCGGATGTCGATGCGTAACTCGCCGGTGCGCGCGAACTGGTCGAGCGGGGCCTCCCGCTCCAGCCACTTCTTCAGAGCGACGACGTCGCTCTCGCTCGCCGTCCGGTCCAGCCGTACGCGGATCCCGTGGTCGGCCACTCCATCCCCCTCAGCCATGACACACCATCATGACACCCAGGCCGCCGCCCCGGGGAGGGTCTGTCCGATCCGGCGTCCGCGACCGGCTCGGCGACCGGGGCTCAGCCCTGTGTCTGCAACTGACCGAGCTGGCGCCGCACATGCTCCAGCGCGCCCTCCCGGCGCCCCGGCACCCGGGAGCGCAGGTCGGCCAGCAGGGAGCCGAGTTCCCGCGCGCCGGCCGGGTCGTCGATCAGCCCCCACTGGTGGTGCGCCCGGTCCACGGCCGCCTCGACGGCCGGCGCGTCCGGCGCCTGCCCGGCCGACAGCCGCGCGGCGGCCACCGCCAGCCAGGTACGGCAGCTGCGCGCCGGGTCACCGGCGAACATCGCGAGGTCGGCCCGTACTTCGGCCCAGTGCAGCGCCTCCTCGGAGCCGGGCCCGTGGGCGTCCAGGGCGGCCTGTTCGTGCCGGGCGGCGAGCCTGTCGGCGTCCGCGTGCCGCCCGGACCGGACGGCGTCGGAGATGGCGGCGTGGGGGTCGTCGCCGACGTCCGCCGCGGCGGCGTCCGACCCCCCGGGCGCCTGCGGACCGGACCGTCCGGGCAGACGGGCGTCCCCGTCGAAGGGCTGTGCGGGCTCGAAGGACTCCGGGGACTCCGGGGACTCCGGGGACTCGGGGGACTCTGAAGACTGGACGGGCTGGACGGGCTCGGCGGGCTCGGCGGGCCGGGGTACGAAGGCCGGGCCCCCGGCGCCGGTCGGCCTCGGCGAGGGCGCGGGCGCCGCCACCACCGGCGCCGCCGCCGACGCGGCTGTCGGCGCTGCTGCCGGCACGGCTGCCGACGCCGGCGCCAGCAGCAGGTCTCCGTAGCCGTGGCCGTCGCTGCCCAGCCGGGCCAGCGCCTGCTGGTGGAGGTCCGCCAGTTCCGGCCGGTGCCCGCTGCGCAGGATCGTCGCCACCGCCTTCATGTACGCCGGCACGGCCACCGCGCGCCGGCCCGGCGGCGGCGCGATGCGACCGTAAACGGCGTGGCCGGGTCCCGAATCGAGCGGGTTCACCCGCAGCCACTCCCAGGTCTCCGGATCGGCGTGCAGGTCGAGGACCAGGGACGTCGACCCGGCCGCCCGCAGCCGCAGTTCCTCCCGGATCCAGTGCCAGGGCAGGGCGGTGTAGCGGACGGTGGCCGGCGTCGTACGGGCCAGCGCGAGGTGCGGCAGGCGCTGGCGGCGGTCGAGCTGGAGCTGGCCGGTGACGAACACGGTCAGCGGACCGGTCGCGGCCGCGGCGGCCCGCAGCCGGGTCAGCACGGCCTGCGGTTCCAGGGGGTCGGCGAGCTCGACGACGTTCGCGGTCTCGGTGCCGGACAGCACGGCGGGCGGGACCGCCGCGAGGACCGGGAGCACCGACGCGGCGTCCACCAGGCACCCCTTGCCGGCCGGCGATGCGGCGAGCAGCAGCACGGTTCCGGGCATCGTTCCCTCCCCATCCCCCGTCGATCACGTACGGCAGCACCGTAACCGCTGCGGGTGCAAAGGTGGGCCTCAGGACGGCAGACGCACCCGTCCGGGTCGCCCGGGCGGGACGCGCCGCACGGCGAAGATCGTCGCGTCGTCGGCGAGCCGCCTGCCGCAGTGCCGCAGCGTGTCGTCGCGGACGAGGGCGACCAGGCGCCGCGGGGCGGCGATGCCCGGGTCGGCGGCGACGGCGCCGGCCACGTCAACGGGGAGGGGATAGAACACCCCGTCGCTGTTGCGGGCCTCGGTGACGCCGTCGGTGGTCAGCAGCAGGGTCTCACCGGGGCCGAAAGGCACCCGGCGGACAGGGGGCGGGCCCTCGTCGGTCAGATCGCCGAGGCCGAGGGGGAGGCCGTCGCCGGGCGGCAGGGCGCGCACGCCCGCGGGGCCGACGATCAGCGGCGGTTCGTGGCCGAAGACGACGACGTCGACCGCGCCGGGGCAGTCCTCCGGGAAGCCGAGCAGCACGGCGGTGGCGAAACGTTCGCCGTCGTCCCGGCCGAGGGCCGTGGTGTGCTCGTGGTGGCGCATCATCCGGGTCTCCAGCCGCTCGGCGATCGTCGTCAGGGATGCCTCGTGGTAGCCGGCCTCGCGGAACGCGCCGAGCAGCGCGGCCGCCGCCTCGACCGCCGCGAGGCCCTTGCCCTGGACGTCGCCGACCAGGACGCGGGTGCCGTGCGGGCCGGGCTGGACGTCGTAGAAGTCGCCGCCGACCCGTGCCTCGACGTCGGAGGCGAGGTAGACGGCCGCGTGCTCGAGGCCGCCCCAGACCGGCGGCAGGGGGCGCAGCACGGTGCGGCGGGTGGTGTCGGCGATGTCCCGCATGTGCAGCATGCGGCGCTCGCCGCGCAGCCGCACCGCGCAGGCCAGCACCGCGAGGACGCCGCCGACGGCGACCAGGATGAAGTCGGGCAGGCCGCTCTGGTACTGGTCGGGCCAGGACCGGTCCCCGATGACGTACGCGCCGAGGGCGAGCGCGGCGAAGGCGGCCGTGCCCCACAGCCCGCAGATCGCGGCGGCGATGCCCGGCACCAGCACGATCCAGGAGTTGATCCGGAAATCACCGGTGTTGATGTCGACGGCCATGATGCCGACGAGCAGCAGCAGCGGCGGCACCCAGGCGACGCTGCGCCCGCGCACGCGCAGCAGCTGGTGCCGGTACAGCACGTCCTCGCGCCCGGCCCGCGGCACCCGGGGGAGCGGAGCCCGGCCGCCGGCCGCCCTCCTCGGCACCCGCCCGCTCATGAGCCCCAGCGAAGCACGCGCCCGCCCCCCGCGCATCCGGGGCGGGAACCGGTTCCGTCCGCCGACTTGCCAGGAGCCCCGGGCCGGTGTGCCCTGGAAACCGGGGCGAGGAGGAAGGAGTGCTCCCATGACGCACGCGGCACCCAGGCGCGGCGAACTGGTCAGGCCCACTCGCACACCCGACGTCTTCGACGAACGCGTCCACACGGCGGCCCGGTACGGGGTACCCGTCGCCCTCGGGCTCCTCTACGGCTACTGGGCGGCGGCGAACCGTCGCGCCGGCGGCCCCATCACCGGCTGGAATCTCCTGTTCGGCGTCGTGACCGCGCTGGTGTTCATCGTGCTGTGCATCGCCGTGGCGGTCCTCGCGCCGCGGCTGAAACGGGAACTGCACTCGCTGACGAAGTCGGCGTTCGCCGGCGCGGCGATCGCCTTCCTCTTCAACCAGAGCAGCGCGTCCGTGCTGGAGTGCGTGGCGCTGGGCCTCGCCGTCACGGCGGGCGTCTTCGCCGTCTTCTTCTACCGCTACTACACACGCGAGGACGCAGCGGGCAACCGCATCCGCTGACGAACCCCACCGCCGCGCCGCCGCCCGGCCGACAGTGACGATCCGGCCGGCCGCGCGGGCGGCCGGGCGCCCGACGGCGCGGCCCGACGCCGACAGCGGCAGCGGCAGCGGCAACGGCAACGGCACGACCGGGCGGCGGCGCGCCCCCGCAGCGGCACAGCCCGGCGGCAGCGCGGCCGCGGCGGCGCGACCCCGCGGCCGCACGTCCCCCGGCCCCGCGGCCCGCATGGGCGGGGGCACCCGTTTGCGGGCGTTGGGGTCGCGGGGGGTGGGGCGGGGACGTTGCCTGGGAGGGTGCCTTCACGACTGCGTGGCGTCCTGTCGGCCGCCCTGATCGCCCTCGCCTGTCTCCTCGCGCCGTTCGGCGCGCTGGCCGCCTGGGCCGCCTACGGGCTGGCCGACACCGGCCGGTACGTCGCGACGCTGGCGCCGCTGGCGGCGGACCCGGCCGTGCGGAACGCCGTCGCGGAGACCGTCGGCGCCGGGATCGTGGACGAGGTCGACGACCGGTTCGACGTCCGGCCGATGCGGGGCAGCGTGCGCCCGTTCGTGCACGACGCGGTGCGCTCGTTCACCCGGACCGAGGCCTACCGCACGGCGTGGGACGCCGGGAACCGGGCCGTCCACGACGCCGTGCTGCGCGCCCTGCGCGACGACGACCGCGAGGGCGAGCGCGCGGTGACCGTCGACCTCGCGCCCGTCACCGCGCAGGTCAAGCGCAAACTGGCCGACGAGCACATGCCGCTGGCCGACCGCATCCCGGTCCAGCACACCGAGGTGCCCGTGGTGTCGGCCGAGGACCTGGACCGCTTCCGGACGGGTTTCCGCGTACTGGAGGTCGCCGGCTTCTGGCTGCCGCCGGCGTCCGTGGTCCTCGCCGTCACCGGGATCGCCGTCGCCGGCTGCCGCCGCCGCGCGGTCACCGCGACCGCGCTCGGCGCCGCGCTGGGCGGTGCGCTGCTCGTCCTCGCCATCGCGATCGGCCGCCGCCTCACCCTCGCCGACCTGCCCGAACCGTCCCACGAGACAGCCGCTGGCGCGGTCTACGACGCCCTCACCGCCCCCCTGCGCGAGGCGTCCTGGCTGCTGGTCGCCCTCGGCCTGACGGTCGCCCTCACCGCCTGGCTCACCGGCCGCCCGGGCCCTCTCGGAAGAAGCCGGGGAGAACCCGCCGCGCCCGCCCCGCACCCGGCCCCCGCCCGGCCGACCCGCCTGAGAACCTGACACCCCCACGCACTCGCGCCCCCGGCGGGAACGCGGCAACGGGACGGCGTGGGGGTGTCTGCCCGCGGCCGGGCCCGGGCCTGGAGCCCGGAGCCCGGAGCCCGGAGCCCGGAGCCCGGAGCCCGGAGCCCGGAGCCCGGAGCCCGGAGCCCGGCCGCGGGCGCAAGCACCCCGCGGCCGGTGCTCACACCACGGCCCGGTACCCCTGCCAGCCCGTCGCGATCTTCGTGCGGCCACCGAACGACCCCTTGCCGTCTCCGCTGTTGCGGTACAGGTTGCCGCTGGTGTCGCGCGAGACGAGGTCCGTCCTGCCGTCGCCGTCGAGGTCACCGGCCGCGACGAGGGCGTTGTAGGAGGCGCCCCAGTTCGAGAAGACCTTCACGCGGGCCTTGAACGTGCCCTTGCCGGTGCCGGCGTACCGGTACAGGTTGTTCGACTTGTCCTGGGCGAGCAGGTCGCCGATGCCGTCGCCGTCGAGGTCACCGGCCCCGACGACCTTCTTGTACGTCCGCCAGTCGGCGTAGAGCTTCACGCCTGCCGACAGCTTGCCCGTGCTGGTGCCCTTGTACAGGTGGACAGAGCCGGTCGAGGCGTTCCGGGCGATCAGGTCCGGGCGGCCGTCACCGCTCACGTCACCCGGCGCGGTCAGCACGTCGTACTGGTTCCAGCCGGAGGTGCCGAGCGAGGTGTACGGCGTGGCAGGCGTCGCCGCCTTGCCGCAGGCCGGGCGGTACGCGCGCAGGGCACCGCTGCTCAGCCGGACCAGCACGTCGTTGCAGCGGTCGCCGTCGAGGTCGCCGAACGGCACGAACTTCGCGGTGGTGGGCCAGCCGGCGCCGGAGACCTTGGCGCCCAGCGTGCCCGTGCCGGTGCCGCGCCGGACGGCGAGGGTGCCGGAGGAGTCGAGGGTCAGGACGTCACCGATCCCGTCCTGGCCCGCGTAGTCGCGCGGTGCCGCCGCTCCGGCCGTCACCGCGACGCTGCCGGAGAGACTGAGGGCGGCGCCCTGGCCGTCGGCGGGCTGGGCGATGAGCTTCCAGGTGTAGGCGCCGTTGGCGACCAGGCGGCCCGCGGAGTCCTTGCCGTCCCAGGCGGCCTTGAGCAGGCCTCGGGCCTCGGAGCCGGACAGGGTGCGCACGGTGGCGCCGGACGCCTTGTGGCGGACGGTCACCGTCCAGGAGGCGGCCGGCTTCGACAGCCACCAGGTGCCGGACCAGCTAGCGGCCCCGGACGTGACCGTGGAGTCGACGGCCGACAGCGCGGACGCCGGAACGCCGGTCGGTACGAGGTGGACGCGCTGCTCGCGGTCGACGTAGGCGACGCCGCCGCCGAAGCGGTCCACCGTCCAGTTCAGACCGGCCCAGAGGTTGTCCCGGCCGATGTCGGTCCAGTCGGCCAGCTTGCGGCTCGGCAGTTCCGTGTGATCGCCGCTGGACGGCAGTCCGCCGTGCAGGTCGACGAGGTTCAGCCCACTGCTCGCCCCGATGCCGCCGACGCGCTCGACGAGGTAACCGTCGCCGAGGAGAACCCTGTCCGACGGGGCGGTGGCGGTGCGCTTGGTCGCACGGTCGTAGACGCCCGACCCCTGCGCGGTGCCCCACGCGTCCTCACAGGTCCAGTAGACCCAGCGGCCCACGGCCTGGAGATCGGACGGGGTGCAGCCGTTGCGGGTGGTGAAGGACTCCACGGCGGTGCCGGACGGGAGCCGGGTCGCCGTGACCTTCCCTCCGGTGGCCGCGCCGCTCCACAGCGTGTTGCCCCAGACCGCCGCGGCGACCCGGTCCCGTTTCTGCAGGACCTTGCCGGGCGAGCCGTCGGCGAACTCGCCGATGTACTGCCGGCCGGAGGATGCGCCGTCGACGACCGCGTACCGTCCGGAGAGGTCCTTGAGCTGCGGGTCGGAGTCGCCCGTGTCGAGGGTCGGGCCCCAGTCCTTGGCGCCGTTGGTGCGCAGCATGGTCAGGCCCGACTCGGTGGAATGGCGGCGCCCGTGGCGGCCGGTGCCGTCGGCGAACATCCGGATGCAGTGGCCGGTGCCGTCGGTGCAGTCGCCGTCCTGTCCGCTGACCAGCCCGTCCACCGTGGTCCGGGCCACGCTCGGAGTGCCGCCCGTGGTGAACCAGGTGCTGCGGTAGGCGCCGCGGATGGTGTCCGGCTCGTAGAGCGTGCTGTTGTCGGCCGTGGTGAGGATGCCGCTGCCGAGTGACAGCCCGTGGACCTGCGCGGGCATCGGCTGTACGGCGGTCACGCGGTCACGGGTGACGGAACCGTCGGCGCCCCGGGCCACGCGGTACACGCCCCAGTCGAGGTCGCCCTGTCCGACGTACCGTTCCGCCCCGGCCACGAGGACGGAGCCGTCCGGCGCCTGGACGAGTTGCTGGGCGGCCGGGTCCATGACCTTGGTCAGGTCGGTGTCCGTGCCGTCGGTCGTGAGCGCCCACAGCGGCTGGCCCCGGTACTTGTTGTCGCCGGGCGACATCGGCTCGACGCCGAGCAGGGCGTCGCCGACGATCCCGTAGCCGGCCCGGTAGGTCAGGGAGCCCGTGTCGAAGGTGCGGGGCGCCTTGGCCAGGTCGTCACGGTCGTACAGATCGGCCTTGGAGCGCCCGCCGCGGAGCCGCAGCACCGAGTCGGCGCCCAGCTTGAAGCCGGTCACCTCCCAGGGGTCGTCGGGGGAGACCCGGTCGGGCAGCGGGCTGTACGCACCGGTGGTGAGGTCGACGATGCCCCAGTGGGCGAATCCCTCGTCGCCGGTCTCGTAGCGGAGGATGACGGACCTGGGGTCGCCGTCCTCGACGACGATGCGGGACGCGGCCGGCAGCCCGGTCACGGGCGTCTGCACGACCCCGCCCCCGTCCTGGACCCGCCACAACTGATAGGCGGTCGCGTTTCCGCTGACGCCGATGCTGTTGCTGGTGAGGACGGTGGAACCGAAGGTGCCCTCGTAGGTTTGGTACTCGGGCACCGGCACCACGACGCTGCCGCCGGAGTCGCCCGCGCCCTGGAGGAGGGTGACCTGGGAGTCCTCCTCCGAGTAGAGGGCGACGGTGTCGGACCCGTCCCCGTAGTAGCCGGGCTGGAAGGAGGGATTGCCCTCCAGGTAACCGCCGTCGATGTCGTACTGGACCGGGACGTCCAGCAGCTGCTCCAGCGCGGTGGTGGTCCCGGTGGCGTAATCGGTCCACAGGAACCGGTCGTCGCCCTCCTGGGCCCACAGGAAACCGCTGGTCCCCGCGTTGAGGATCTGTGTGTACCTGGGGACGGCACGCGGTGCGGCGGGCAGCACGACCTCGGCGGCCGACTGCGACGCGGCTGCCGCCGAGTGCGGTACCGCGGCCAGCGGGAGGCCGAGAGTCAGCGCCGTCGCCAGGACGGCCGCGGTACGTGCCGCCGACGGGCCGAGGCGTGCTGAACGGGGACCAAGAACGGGTCTGCGGCCGGGTCGGCCGGGTCGGACCACCATTCCTCCTGAAAGGCAAGAAGAAGGCATGGCGGGACGTGCGGCGACGCCCTGGCTTTCCCGGCCCCCCGGCCAAATCCCCCCACGCGCGTGAGGGGAGCGTAACAGCATGTCCATGACCGGCTGCCGCGCACGGCGCGGACCTCGACCTGGCCGGCACCGACCACCGCGCGCTGCTCGTGGACATCGCGCTGCACGGGCATGCCTGACGCTCGGAAGAAGGGACCCGGCAGGGGTGGGCGCACCCCCTATACCGGGCCCCTCGCTCGGGCAGGCCTCAGACGCCGATGTCGCGGCCGTCCTTGCGCCACACCGCCACGACCGCCGGGCGGACGATCCGGCCGGCACCGTCGGGCCAGGTGCTGGCGGGCTTCTCCACGGACGCCCCGTCGATCTCGCCCGGGTGCTGCACGGCGACCAGCACGCGCCGGTCCTGCACGATGGGACCGCAGGTCTCCGCGCCCGTCGGCACGGTCAGGAACTGCTTGAGCTCACCGCGCCGCTCACCACGCGTGGCGACGCCGAACAGCCCGTCGTGCGAGCCGAGTTGGTTGCCGTCGGTGGAGATCCACAGGTTGCCGTGCGGGTCGAAGGCCACGTTGTCCGGGCAGGAGATGGGGCTGACGTCGTCCTTCGGGAACCCGGCGAAGTAGGTCGCCGGGTCGTCCGGGTCGCCCGCGACCAGGAACAGCGACCAGCCGAACTCGGTGCTCTCGGGACGGTTCCGGCGCTCGGTCAGCTCCAGGATGTGCCCGTGCTTGTTGGCGTTGCGCGGATTGGCCTCGTCGGCCTTGGCCTCGCTGCCGACACCGCGCTTGGTGTTGTTGGTGAGGACGACGTAGACCTTGCCGGTCTGCGGGGACGGCTGGATGTCCTCCGGCCGGTCCATCTTCGTCGCGCCGACCTTGTCACCGGCCAGCCGCGTGAAGACGAAGACCTCCTCGGCGGTCATGCCCTCGACGTGCGAGACGGCGCCCTCGGCGGTGGCGGTGGCCAGCGGGATCCACTGACCGCTGCCGTCGAACTCGCCGTCCGAGGGCAGCGCGCCGCTGCCGTCGATCTCGGCGGCGGGCGAGTCGCCGGTGAGCCGGGCGACGTAGAGGGTGCCCTCGTCGAGCAGCGACAGGTTGTGCTCCCGCACCGCGCGCGAGGAGCCGTGCTTCATCCGCTTGCTGCCGACGAACTTGTAGAAGTAGTCGAACCGCTCGTCGTCGCCGGAGTAGACGACCGGACGGCCGTCCGCCGTCAGCCGCACGGTCGCCGCCTCGTGCTTGAACCGTCCGAGCGCGGTGTGCTTGCGGGGCGTGGACGTCGGGTCGTACGGGTCGAACTCGACGACGTAGCCGAACCGGTGCACCTCGTTCGGCTCCTGCGCGACGTCGAACCGCTTGTCGAACCGCTCCCACTTGCGCTCGGTCGCGCCGGTGCCGATGCCGTAGCGCTTGTCGGTGGCGCGGCTGCCGTTGGCGAAGTACTGGTTGAAGTTCTCCTCGCCGTGCAGGGTGGTGCCCCACGGGGTGGTGCCGCCGGAGCAGTTGTTGAGGGTGCCGAGCACCTTCGTGCCCGTCGGGTCGGCGGAGGTCTTCAGCAGGTCGCTGCCGGCGGCGGGCCCGGTCAGCCGGAACTCGGTGGTGGCGGTGACGCGCCGGTTCAGGGCGTGCCGGGTCACCGCGGTGAGCCTGCCGGTCCTCCGGTCCTCCTCCACGACCACGGCCGCCAGACCGTGCGCGGCCCAGGCGACCTCGACCTGCTGCCGGGTCGGGTTGGCCGGGTCGTAGCCGCGGAACATCAGGATCTCGTCGGTGTACTCGTGGTTGGCGACCAGCAGCTGCCGGCCGTGCTCGCCGGGCAGCGGCAGCAGGGCCAGGAAGTCGTTGTTGTACCCGAACTGCCCGGCCTGCGCGGCGGCGGTCTGGTTGTCGGGGTCGAAGGCCGGGGCACCGCGCAGGATGGGCTCGCCCCAGCGGATCACGACGTTCTGGCCGTACCCGTCCGGGGTGACGACGGCGTCGACGGTGTTGGGGGCGACGGGGTCGAACCGCAGCCCGCGCGCCGCCTTCGACACCGGCTTGGCGTGCGAGGCCGCGCCCGCGGCCCGCGTGCCCGCCGCCTCGGCGGCCTGCGCCTGCGCCGGGCGGGCGGTCGCGAGGCCGGCCGTACCGGCCGCGGCGGCCACGGTGACGACGGCGGCGGCCCGCATCATCGAGCGGCGGCCGATGGCACCGGCGATGACGTCGCCGACGTACTCGTTGGAGCTGGTGTTGGGCACCTCGTGGAAACAGGCGTCACCACACCGGAAACGACAGGTCAGGGCGGATCGCCCACCCGGATGCGAGCCGGACGGCGTCCCGACGATCGGCAGCAGCTTGCGCACTTTGCTCTCCCCTTGCATGCCCTTGGTGTGAGCGTGACGGTAGGGGTGCGTATGTGCGGGAGGGCTGCCGCGAAATGAACGAAGAGTGAAGTCCCCGGCACCTGAGGCGCACTTGACACGGGGCCCGGCGCAGGCCCCCGCCCCTCCCCAAGATCGCCCTCCGGGGCGGCTAACCTTACGTGTCCGTCCTGGCCAGGGATTGACGGGCAACAACTTACGCGAAGGGGTGCGCACATGGGCATTCTCACTCTCCTGCGGAACGCTTTCGGCCGATCACGCAAGGAACGTGCGGCCGAGGCGGAGGGTGCGGACCGTACCTCTTCGCAGCCGCCGGAGGCGGCATCGACGCAGGTGGAGGCGGGACAGACGACTCAGGCGGAACAGCCGACGGTCCCCTCCCCGTCCCCCGAGCCGCAGCCCGCGGCTTCC
The DNA here is from genome assembly GCF_055569945.1 of Streptomyces sp. NPDC031340. NCBI lineage: Bacteria > Bacillati > Actinomycetota > Actinomycetes > Kitasatosporales > Streptomycetaceae > Streptomyces > Streptomyces sp. NPDC031340. The sequence continues at coordinate 225,056 of NZ_JBVIIE010000001.1, read as the reverse complement.
GCCCGCGTCCCGGAGCCCCGCTCGTCGACGCCGGACGACAGCCAGGACGAACACGACCTGGTGGCGGCGGCTTTCGACAACGTGACGGTCCCCAAGCCGACGGACACGGACGAACCGGCGGGCGAGCCGACGGCGGAGGAGCCGGCCACGGCGGAGGAGCCGGCCACGGCGGAGGAGCCGGCCACGGCGGAGGAGCCGGCCACGGCGGAGGAGCCGGCCACCGCCGAGGAGCCGGCCACCGCCGAGGAGGCCGAGGAGCCGGTTACGGTCGCAGCCGAGGACTCGGTTACGGAGGCCGAGCCCCGGGCGGAGGACAAGCCCGAGGCGGAGGCAGAGGCCGAGCCGGTCGCCGAGCCGGAGGTCACGCCTGCCGCCGAGGAGACGGCCGAGCCCGAGTCGGAGACCGAGCCCGTTGTCGAGACCGAGCCCGTTGTCGAGGCCGAGCCCGTTGTCGAGGCCGAGCCGCAGGTGACCGCCGAGGAGCCGACCCCGGAACCGGAAACGGTGACGGAGGCAGAGGCAGACGCAGAGGTGGCACAGGAGGAGCCCGAGGCCACTCCCGAACCGGCCACCGAGGCCACCGCCGAGGCCGACGAGCCCGAGCCGGCAGCCGAGGAACCCGTGACGGAGCCCGAGCCCGTCGCAGAGCCCGAGGCGAAGACCGAGTCGGACACCGAGCCCGAGGTCACGCCTGCCGCCGAGGAGACGGCCGAGCCCGAGGCCGCGGCCGAGACAGAGCCGCAGGTGACCGCCGAGGAGCCGACCCCGGAACCGGAAACGGTGACGGAGGCAGAGGCAGAGGCAGAGGCAGACGCAGAGGTGGCACAGGAGGAGCCCGAGGCGACTCCCGAACCGGCCGCCGAGGCCGCCACCGAGCCCAAGCCGACAGCCGAGGAACCCGCGACCGAGCCCGAGCCCGCCGCGGAGCCCGAGGCAGAGGCGACCTCCGACGAACCGGAGCCCGAGGTCGAGGCCGAGCCCCAGGCGGAGTCCGCTCCGGAGCCCGCTCCCGAGCCGGAAACCACTCCCGAAGCCGAAGCCGAGCCCGAGGCGGAGCCGCAGCCCGCCCCCGAGCCCGAGGTCGTGGCCGCCACCCCGGAGGCCCCCGCAGCCGAAGTCGCTGCCCCCGAGGCCGAGGCCGACGCCGAGGTCAAGGCCGCCGAGGCCGTCGGGCTCGGTTCCGCCTACCGGGCCGCCGCCGACGTGCTCGCCGCGCAGGGTCTCGCCGGTGCCCGCGCCTCCGTGTACCTGGTGCTCGACCGCTCGGCCTCGATGCGCCCGTACTACAAGGACGGCTCCGCGCAGGCCCTCGCCGAACAGACCCTCGCCCTCGCTGCCCACCTCGACCCGGCCGGCCCCGGCACCAAGGTCCACGTCGTCTTCTTCTCCACGGAGCTGGACGGCACCGCCGACGTCACGCTCGCCGACCACGAGAACAAGATCGACGAGCTGCACGCGGGCCTCGGCCGCATGGGCCGTACCAGCTACCACGCGGCCGTCGAGGCGGTCGTCGCCCATCACGAGAAGAACGCCGCCGAACCGAAGGCCCCGGCCCTGGTCGTCTTCCAGACGGACGGCGCTCCCGACGCGAAGACCCCCGCCACCCAGTCCCTCACGGACGCGGCGAAGAACCACCCCACCGTGTTCTTCTCCTTCGTCGCCTTCGGTGAGCACGACAACAAGGCGTTCGACTACCTCCGCAAGCTGAAGACCGACAACACGTCCTTCTTCCACGCGGGCCCGACCCCGCGCGAGCTCACGGACGCCGAGCTCTACGAGGGAGTCCTCGCGGTCTGGCGCCCGTAGCCAGCGCGCAGCACCACCAAGGCCGCCCCTTCCCACCCTGCAAAACGGGAAGCGGGCGGCCTACCCATGTCGGCTACGATTTCAAGGTTCGTGAAACCCCCGACCTGGGAGCAGCCCCCGATGGCTCGACACCTCATCACCAGCGCCCTTCCGTACATCAACGGGATCAAGCACCTGGGCAACATGGTGGGGTCCATGCTCCCGGCGGACGTTTACTCCCGTTACCTGCGCCAGCGCGGCCACGACGTGCTGTACATCTGCGCGACGGACGAACACGGCACCCCGGCGGAGCTGGCCGCGAAGGAGCAGGGCCTGCCGGTCGACGAGTTCTGCGCGCAGGCGCACGACGCGCAGAAGGCGGTCTACGACGGCTTCGCGCTGGCGTTCGACTACTTCGGCCGCAGCTCCAGTCCCGAGAACGTCGAGATCACCCAGCACTTCGCCCGCCGCCTGAACGAGAACGGCTTCATCGAGGAGCGGGCGATCCGCCAGGTCTACTCGCCCGCCGACGGCCGTTTCCTCCCCGACCGCTACGTGGAGGGCACCTGCCCGCACTGCGGCTACGACAAGGCCCGCGGCGACCAGTGCGAGAACTGCACGCGCGTCCTGGACCCGACGGACCTGATCAACCCGCGTTCCGCGATCTCCGGCTCCACGGACCTGGAGGTCCGCGAGACCAAGCACCTCTTCCTGCTGCAGTCCAAGCTCCAGCACGAGGTCGAGGAGTGGGTGGCCGCGCACGAGGAGGAGTGGCCGCAGCTCGCCGCCTCCATCGCCCGCAAGTGGCTGAACGAGGGCCTGCACGACCGCGCGATCACCCGCGACCTGGACTGGGGCGTGCCGGTGCCGGCCGACACCTGGCCGGAGCTGGCGGCCGAGGGCAAGGTCTTCTACGTCTGGTTCGACGCCCCGATCGAGTACATCGGCGCGACGAAGGAGTGGGCCGACCAGGACCCGGAGAACCGCGACTACCGGTCCTGGTGGTACGACGTCGACACCGAGGTCCGCTACACCGAGTTCATGGCGAAGGACAACGTCCCCTTCCACACCGTGATGTTCCCGGCCACGGAGCTCGGGGTCCGCGAGCCGTGGAAGAAGGTCGACTACGTCAAGGCGTTCAACTGGCTGACGTACTACGGCGGCAAGTTCTCCACGTCGCAGAAGCGGGGCGTCTTCACCGACCAGGCGCTGGACATCCTGCCCGCCGACTACTGGCGCTACTTCCTGATCGCCAATGCCCCCGAGTCCGACGACTCCTCCTTCACCTGGGAGCACTTCACCGCCACGGTGAACAAGGACCTGGCCGACACGCTCGGCAACTTCGTCAACCGCGTGCTGTCCTTCTCCAAGAAGCGCTTCGGCGAGGAGGTCCCGGCGGGCGGCGAGCCCGGCGAGGCCGAGGCGAAGCTCGGCACGGAGATCACCCGTCTCCTCGCCGAGTACGAGGAGCAGATGGAGGCACTCCAGTTCCGCAAGGCAGCTGCCGCGCTGCGCGCCCTGTGGTCCGCGGGCAACTCCTACCTCGAGGAGAAGGCCCCCTGGCTGGAGATCAAGACGAACAAGGAGGGCGCCGCCCTCACCCTCCGCACGGCGATGAACCTCATCCACCTCTACTCGGTGGTCTCCGAGCCCATCATCCCGACGACGTCGAACGCGATGCGCGAGGTCTTCTCCCTGGCGGACGACACCGCGAGCTGGGTCACCCGTGAGGAGGCGAAGGCCCTCACCTCCGTCCCGGCCGGCACCGCCTTCACCGTCCCGCCGGTCCTGTTCGCCAAGCTGACGGACGAGGACCTGGAGACGTACAAGGAGCGCTTCGGCGGCGCGGACCAGTAACAGCAGCCAGGCACGACCTCCCCGCACAGCAACAGCGGCCCGGAAACCACCCGTTTCCGGGCCGCTGCGCGTTCCCAGGAACCGGCCGAGGAAGGGTGAACGTTTCCGCCTTCCCCGAACGAGTGAACCATTCCCACCGCAGGCCCGCCCCGCCTCTTGATCCACCTACGGTGACCGCATGGTCACATCCACCCACGAGGCGTCCCACCGGATCTTCCAGGACAGACCGGAACTCCTCACCCCCGTCTTCGACCTCCTCGGGGTCCCGATGTCCGCGAAGGCCTCGGTGTCGGTCCTCAGTGCCGACGTAACGGAGATCCAGCCTCTGGAGAGACGCGTGGACACGGTCCTGCGCGTCGAACCGTCCGACGGGAACGCCTTCCTGCTCGCCATCGAGACACAGCGCAAGCGCGACAACCGCAAGGCGACGAGCTGGTCGTACTACGTGGCGTATCTGCACGAGAAGTTCAGCCTTCCGGTGCTGCTGCTCATCACCTGCACCGACCTGCGTACGGCGCGGTGGGCGACCGGACCGTTCACCTGCGAGGTGGGAGGGTGGACCACCCACTGCACCCATCCCCTGGTCCTGAGCCCGGCCAACGTACCGGTGATCACCGACCGGCGGACAGCCGCGCGGAACCTGGCGATGGCGACGTTCTCCGCCATCACGCATAGCAAGAATCCGGAGTCCAGAGCCATACTGGAGGCCCTGCTCGGCGCCCTGCAGGAGGCAGACCCGCAGACCGCCCTGTACTTCAGCGGCCTACTGGAGATCGGCCTGGGAGACACTCCGGCCCGAGAGACATGGAGAAAGCTGATGAGTTTCACCAACTTCTTCCCCGGCCGGGGCACCCTTCTGGAGGAGACCTACCTGGAAGGCCAGGCCGAGGGCGAAGCCAAGGCCATCCTCCGCTTCCTCGAAGCACGGGGCATCTCCGTCCCCAAGGCTGCCCGGGACCGCATCGCCGACTGCACCGACCTCGACCTCCTCAACCGTTGGCTGGACCGGACGCCCCACGTGCGCAGCATCGACGAACTCTTCGCCGAGGGCGCGGAGACCACTGCGGACCGGGCCGAAACGGGACCCGAGGCGCGAACGTGATCGACGATCTGGACGCATCACCGGAGCTGTTCGACCTGCTCCGGATGAACTCCCTGGCCCTGGGCCTGGGCGTACCGCCCGAACTCGTACTCGCCGACTTCCGTGTCGGGTTGGAGGACCTGAGACAAAAAGGCTCCGTCTCCCTCCAGGACATGGCCCGCATCCGGGCGGGTCTGGACAAGCGGACCAACGAGGATCACGAGGACGAGGACTGGGTCCGGGGCTACGCCGCCGGATACACCGCGGCGTGGGGCGGGGCGGTCCTGCGGGTTCTGGAAGTGCGTGACATCAACGTACGCAAGGAGATCTACCGCTACCTCTCCCTGTGTCCGGACCCGGATGCTCTCACCCGCTACCTGGACCGCGCCGTCACAGCGAGCACGTCGGAGGAACTGGTGACCCCCGACCTGGCGAGCAACGAGTAGGGCTGTCGCGTGCGCCGAGGCGTAGGCCACGAACTCCGCCCACGCGTCGCGGCCGAGCGCGAGTTGCGCGCCGCCTATGTTCTTCGAGTCGCGGACGTGCACGGTGCCGGGGGTGACGGCAAGCTCGACGCAGTCGTTGCCGTCCCCACTGCTGCTGTAGCTGCTCTTGAACCAGATCAGTCCGGAAGCGTCGCGCCGAGTGGAGGTGCCCATCATGTCTCTCCAAGCATCTGCTCGATGAAGGCCCGTGACTCTCGGGGCGTGAGAGCCTGCGCCCGGATCATGCCATAGCGCAGTTCGAGGATCCTGAGCTGCTTCAGCTCGGACACCGGGCGGCCGCTGAACGCGCCGTCAGAGCGCCCGACCGCCGTGCCGTCCGGAAACTTGAGCACCTCGATCAACCCGCCCGTGCCGAAGTGATCCTCGCAGTCGGTCGGCATCACCTGGATCGAGACGTTCCGCAACTGCCCGAGTTCCAGGAGACGTTCGAGTTGCCGCCGCCAGACCATTCTCCCCCCGACCGGGCGGCGCAGAGTCACCTCTTCCTGGACAAAGCTGAGAGCCGGTGCCGGTGACCGTTCGAAGATCGAACGGCGGGCCATCCGAGCGGCCACCATACGTTCCGTCTCCTCGTCCGAGTAGCTGGGAAGCCACGCGTCGAAGAGCGCCCGCATATGCTCCTCGGTCTGCAACAGACCGTGAATGTTGTGGTTGCTGTACAGCGCCAGCTCAACCGCCTGGGCCTCCAGCTTCCCCAGCTCCCGAACCCGTTTCGGATACCGGACCTTCTTCACGTCCTCCCAGGCCGCCGCGATGAGCCCGCCCGCGCCCAGCACCTCGTCGGCTTCGCGCAAGTACTCCTGCCGGGGAATCCGCTTCCCGCTCTCGACCTTGTAGACCAGGTCCTCTCCGTACCCGATCGCCACCGCGAAGTCGGCGGCACGCATGCCCACGGCCTCCCGCCGCAGCCTCAACTGCCGCCCCACAGTGGTTAATACGGCCACTCCCCACTCGTCGTCCGGATCGACCTCCCACCCCGGCTCCTCCGCCTCGTCCGTGAGCTGCCGCACCTCTCCGTCGACCGGCATCCCGCACCCTCCGTCGTACCGCCGTGCCGCGACGCCGCTACCCGCAGACCAAGTCACTCCACGTATCGGCGCCATCACTGCTCACGGTAAGCACGCACGACCGTACCCGGCCGCGTGAACAGGGAAAATCCACCCGCGATGACGGCACCCGCACCGGAACCCGACCGCATGTGCTCCGGTGCCGCAGGCGGTCTTTCCCAAGGACCACGAGAGGGAAAGAACCCCACCAAGCCCCACCCCTCCCGCCCACGGCGCACGCTCACTCCCCCGAGTGAACATCACCAACTGAGCTGGATTCGTCCCCGGTTGTCTGCCTTACGCTCCACCAAGCGGCACGAAACAACCCCCAGACATGCAACGGCCCTCGCCGGGACTGGCATCCCAGTGCGAGGGCCTGACCACCAAGGAAGCAGCACCTTCCCGATGGACACCCAAAACACTAGCGCGCCCCCGCGCGCCCAGTCCCGTAACGGCGGCGAAAACCACCCGCTCCGGCGGACTCGGCGCACGCATGCGAACGCGCACCCCGGCGGCGTCATCCACGACAACACCCGCCACGCCACCCGCTTCACGGTCATCGGCAACCATCTCGCCCAGCACCCCGAGCTGTCGGCGCTCGCCATCGGGCTGGCGGTGTACATCCAGTCGGTCCCCGCCGGCACCCCCGTCGACATCAAGACCCTCGCCGACCGCTTCCCCGAGGGCCGGACCCGGATCGCCGACGCCCTGAGCGAGCTGGAGAACCACGGCTACCTGAGCCGTACCCGCGAACGCACCCCGACCGGCCGGATCGTCACCCGCACCGTCTCCTGCAACCAGCCCGGCCGCCACCACGACCCCGACCATGACGCGTCCGAGGCGGCACCGCCGAAACCCCCGGCCCGCCGCGCGGCCACCGCCCCGCAGCAGGAACCCCCACGCCGCCGCGCCCTCCCCGCCGTGCCGAAGCCCGCGTACAGCTCCCCCGCCCTTCTCCAGACGGCCACCGAGATCCTCGCCGGCCTGCGCCGCAAGGACCCCCGCCTGCTGCTCTCCGCCACCGACGCCGAACACCTCGCGCCCGGCGTCGTCGCCTGGCTGGAGCGGGACCTCACCCCCACCGCCGTACGCCACGCCCTGACCGACGACCTGCCAGCGGAACCCCTGCGCCGCCCGGCCGCCTTCCTGGCCCACCGCCTGACCGCCCAACTCCCACCGCTGCCGCCGCTCCGCATCCCCGAACCGACCCCGCCCGTCCGGTACCCGCTCCGCAACTGCGACTCCTGCGACCGCGGCTACCGAGGCCCCGACCTACACCACTGCCGCGACTGCCTCGAACGCCGGGAACCGGTGCCCGCGACCACCTGACGAGTCGCCCAGACCCGGCGGCCCGCCGTGAATCGGCTCGCCAGCCGCCCTCACGCTCAAGTCCATGACGACCGCTCTACGGGACACACCGCAGAGCATCGCCAACCCGATCATCGAACTCATCGCACAAAGCCTGGGCAAGCACCCAGCCGCACGACTGTGGAGGAAACCGGTGGCCGTGGACCTCTCCTTTTACAAGTCACCCCTCTCCGAGGAATCCGCGACGAGGACCGAGCTGAGGGCGAAACGCGACGCGACGCCGAGGACATCCTGGAAGTTCGCGGCATCGACGTCCCTGAAGCGGCCCGGGAACGCATCACCGACTGTGGCGACCCCGAAATCCTGCGCGACTGACTACGGCGTGCCGTCACGGCCCCGACGGCCGAAGACGTCTTCGCGGACAAGTAGGCCCAGGCGATGGCAGCGAGGCCGGCCCGATACGCGGGCCGACTTCCGGAGGTAGCGCGATGAACGGCGAGAGCTGGCGGGAGCGCAGACGCGCGCTCCTGAGGGACAATCCGGCGGCTGCCGAGAGGGCGGCACGTCTCCTCATCGAGATGGGCACAGAGGAACGCGACGACGCGGAGATCGAAGCCGAGCACACGGCGGCATTCCTCGCCGCGACACGCGAGTACACCGGTCGGGGACATGAGCTGATCTGCCGTCCCGAAGAGGCCGCTGATGCCTTGCGTGCCGCTGTCGCCGTCGTCGCCCCGGAGCGCCTGTACGAGATGCTCGCCACGGAAGCGCGAAGCCCGACACCCTCCCCCGCCCACACCGTCCACGACCGTTTCCCGGAGGCCACACCATGAGTCACACCCGTTGGGACATCACCGATGTCGACCGGGCGCAGGAGGGGTACCAGGAGGCCCGCCGTGCCTATCTGTTCGGCAAGGCCCTCCGCGATCGCCGTACCGCCCTGGGCATTACCCGAACCCAGCTCGCCGCGCGAGCCGACATGAGCCAGGCCGCCATCTCGTGCCTAGAACATGGGGGTTCCACCCCCACGATCCCTATCCTCGAACGTCTGGCCATGGCTCTCGGCTCCACCCTGCATCTGGACATCGCCCCCAACAGCGATCTCTCGGTGAGCTTCACGTCCCAGGCGGCCTGATCACCGGGAGATTGATGCGGAAACCGGGCCCGTGGACCCGGCCACCCGCCCGTCCGGCTATCGGAATTCAGGCATCAGCCGTCAGGCCGGTGGTGGCGCGGGCGCAATGAACTCCAGCACCTTGCCGCCGAGCCGGTCACCACAGACAGGACAGCCTGTTCGATACGCGTGGACGCGGAAGCGCTCGACACTGTCGGTAAAGAGAGGGAGAACCACGTCGAGGGCGACCACCCGGAGCTCGGCGCCGCAGGCCGGGTGCGTGATGTTCAGAGGCTCTCCGACGACGGCCCCGGTAAAATCGGCTTCGGTCGCCACCCCGGAAGCCACTCGTCTGTCGAGTGCGACCAGGTCGGTTCCATCGCTCCAGTGCAGGTAGTAGCGGTGCAACGGCCAACCGGGGCGTACGCGTACCAGGATGCGGCGCATTCGCGGATGGCCGACGAGCAGGCGGTCCTCCGACTCGTCGAAACCGCGGATCGGCTCGTCGGCCGAGACCGGCTCCTTGGCGGGGAAGTAGCGTGTCTCCCACTTACGGAAGGTAACGATCAGCCCGCCCACGGTTCCACCTTGATCATGTCGGGGATGAGTGCCTCACTCTCGCCTGCGCCTGGCAGAGTCTGCCAGGCGCAGGCTCACTCAGAATTCGGGATGCATGGCCAACAGAGGTGCTGAAGCGGCTACGCCGGTGTGGTGTGGACGAAGCCGAGGGAAGTCAGTCCTTCGGCCTGGCACAGCCTGTCGGATGGACCGCCGACCTCGGTCTGGAGGAGTTGGTAGACGGCGCCGTGGGACCGGCCCCAGTGCATCGCGGCCCGCCACAGGACGCGGCCCAGGCCCTGCCCTCGTACCTCGGGCAGGACGGCGAAGTACTGGGGCATGAGCTGGGGGCATCCGATCGCGTCGGGGCGTACTTCCATGGGACCGATCGCGCCCACGATGCGGTCCTCGATGGCCGCGGCGAGGACCGGGCCGCACCGGCCGGCCTGCATCTGGGTGTGGAGGAAGGCCAGGCCATCAGCAGCCATGGCCGTGGCGAACGGCCCGAAGGTCTCCTGCACGGCCGCCGGCCAGTCGGTCACGGGGCGGACCGGGCCGCCGGGGTCGGGGCACGGGCAGGTGGTGAAGTCCTTCAGCTGAATGCGGGTGCCGCGCGGGAAGCCGGTCTCGGGACCGAGCGGGCGCACAACCCGGGCCTTCATCGCATCGTGCACGGCGGCGAGCTTCACCGCCAGCTCGCTGGCTTGATCCACGACGTCGCCACGGTGCCCGTAGGAGAAAACCTTGACGGTGCCGCGTCCACGCCGGGCCAGGGTGGGGATGAGGGTGTGGTCGGGCTCGTGGACCACATCGCCGCCGAGCACCGTCTCGTCCTTCTCGCTACTCCACCGCCGGTCCTTGTCATAGTGGAGGAAAGACCGGTCAGTGACGGCCGCTCGCAGGGTGTCCTCGAAGAGGTCGACGGTGAGCGCGTGGGGGTGGACCGGGCCAAGAGTCGGCACGATCGGCGCGGTCAGTACCGGCCTCAGCCAGTCCCAGCGGAAGAACATGAGCGGCACCCTAGCGGTCGGCCGGGCAGGGCTCAGGTCCCGACGCGGACGCGCCGGGACCTGAGCGGAACCGACCGGTCTTGTCAGTCAGTGGGGGTTGTCGTCGCCGGCGTCGCAGGAGCACTCCGCGCTCTCCACGATGTCGTCCAGGTCCAGGACGGCAGTCACCGAGAGGGCGGCGACGGGCGGCGCCGCGCGGCGCGCCGAGGTCGGGGGGCCCGGCAGAAGGTCCACCAGTACGGGCGGGGTCATGAGGCGTTCTCCTTGTCTCCGTGTTGGCAGTAGCTGTGCAGCGGCGCCTTGGCTTCCTGGTAGTGCTTGGCCAGGGGGCGGCAGACCCGGCAGGTGCCGGACAGGGCGCAGCCCTCGCACCCTCCAGTGCGAAGCATGAGGCGGTCGGCGATGGCGCCGAGCCGGGTGAGGCCGTCGATGCCTTCGGCCATGAGGTCGATCTGGTCGTCGCGGCCGACCTTGCAGATCGAGACCTTGGCGTGCGGGTCGGCATGGAAGAAGGTGTGTCCCGCGTTGCAGCCGGCGAACGGCTTGCGCTGCCGCAGATGGGCGGCGGACTGGGCGAGCAGCGGTTCTCCGCCGCCGTAGATCGTGGGAGTCATGTTTGTGTACGCGTGGTTCTCGACGTTCCACTTATCGGCGAGGGCGGCCATCTCGTCGGCCTCGGAGGCGTTGTCCTCGGTCACCACGACGTTGATGCGCAACGGCAGGCCCGCTTCGCGTGCGGCGTCCATGCCGCGCCGGAACGCCTTCCACGCCCCGCGGCGCTGGGCGAGCGTGTCGAAGGACTCCTCGCTCGCCCCGTACATGCTGACGACCAGCCGGTAGGGCGGGCAGTCCCGGAACAGCTCAAGGAGGTCCGGCCGCCAGAGCAGCGAGCCGTTCGTGGAGACGGTGAGCATCATCCCGGCCTGCCAGGCGTATCGGTAGGCGCCTTGGAAGTCCGGGTCCATGGTCGGCTCGCCGCCGGTGATCTGGAGCCAGAGGACACCGGCCTTGCGCATGATTTCCAGGAGCCGCGTCTTCTCCACCCAGCCGAGGCCGGAGAAGGGGCGCTCACCGAGGTAGCAGTGCTTGCAGCCGAAGTTGCAGCCGAGGTTGATCTCCCAGGACGCGCGACAGTATCCGTACGGGGACGGCTCGCGCACCAGCACCGTGCCCTGCGCGGGCCGACCTGCCAGATCGATACCCCACACATCGGCGGCGGTCTGCACCACCCAGGTGGGCAGATCCTTGCTGTTGGTGATGGCCTGCCGCAGGCCCTCGTAGTGGTCGAGGGGGATACGGGCTCCGGCCCTCGCCCCGGGCTTGAGAAGCAGGTGTCCGTCGAGAAACGGAGATGCAATCAGTGCGTGGGCCATCAGCGGCCTTTCTTCAAGATCCTTGAATGGGATGGCATGCGTAAGCCCTGACGGCCGGCACGGCAGTAGATCTCGCCGAGGCCGTTGCAGGTGCCGCAGCTCTTGCCGGACGAGTCGGCGCCGCTGCCGCCGCAGTCCCCGCAGCTCTCGTTGCGAGGAGGGAAAGGGGGCTGGGAGAGGACAAGTGGTGCGCTTTTCACCCAGGGACTCCTCACAGACGGAAGGTTCGGGTAGGCAGGGCCGGCCGACGGGAAGCCCGAGGTTGAGATCCGTGGGTCAGTGGCCGGGGTCAAGAGAGCGCGACGCATGCCTGATCGAGAGCCGCCCGCAGGGACTCCACGGCTGCAAAGGGATCGAATTCACCGCGCGCTGTGACCATGGACGAGACGGTAAGGACGCTGAGTCACTGGACGCGATGCGATGTTCTCGTATGTTCTCCGCCCCTGGATGAATGTTCTTACGTGATCTCACACGATGGGGTGCACGCTGTGGCGTGGGCACTTCGGCGCCGGTGATGCTGATGGCGACAGGGCCCCACACCATGGGAGGCGACCGTGGCACGACGACTGCGCTTCAACGGCACCGACAGCAAGAACGGTGGCTGCCCCGCCGTTCACGAGGATCTCGACTCCGGTGAGATCATCGTCCAGGGAACACCGCTCACCGACCCCGGGGACATCGCCCGGCTCCAGCACTTCGGCCCCGGAGACGCGGCAGTGGTCGTGCCGCGTGAACTCCTCGTCAATCACGGGCCCAAGGAGGTCACCCACGTGCCCAAGCTGATCGGCCTGGCGGAGTTCGGGCGGCTCTTCGAGACTTTCGAGCACTCGGCTTGGCACCTGGAGACACGGCGGGGCTATGCATCGGACCGGGAGGACCCTGGGTACGCCGAGTTCCTCTCGACCGGCACGGCCCCGTGCGACCTCGACAGCGAGTGGTGCGTGAACATCCGACGGCAGACGGCCGACGGCAAGTACGTGGGGCGGGTACGTGTCGTCGACAACCCGCCGACCGAGGGACAGTTTTTCCTGCTCGACTATGCGAAGTGCAACGCGGCCACGGGCGAGGACGTGCGGAACCTGTGGCGCGAGGACGCGGAGCGGCTCCGGCTGCCCGCCGAAGACTTCTGGATCTTCGACAGTCGGCTGGTGGCCGTGCTGCGCTTCGATGACGAGGACACCTTCCACGACGTCGAGGTCATCACGGAGCCTGCCGAGGTCCTGCGCTACTGCCAGGTCCGCGACGCAGCGGTGCACGGGTCCGTGCGGTACGACGAGTTCGCGGCGCGACTCGGCGCCGACTCCTAGCGAGCGGAACCAGTGAGCACAGACTTCCAGCAGGCCAGGCAGGCCCTCGGGCTGCGCTTGAGGGAACTCCGGCTGTCGGCCCCGGAAGGACGGCTCACCGGTACGCAACTGGCTCAGCGACTCGGCTGGCCACACTCCAAGATCTACAAGCTGGAGAACGGCCGGCAGACCGCCACCAGCGAATACCTGCGGGCGTGGGCCGGAGGTGTCGACCGGCCGGACGTCTTCGATGAACTGGACGCCCGACTCAAAGGCTTCGAGTCCCACATTCGCTCCTGGCGCCGGCAACTGGCCGCCGGGCACCGGCCCGTGCAGGACAGTTGGAACCTGGAGGTCGGGCGGTCCCAGGCAATCTACGCCTGGGAGGAGTCTGTCGTTCCCGGCATGCTGCAGACAGCCGACTACGCGCGGCACATCTTCCTGCGGTACGCAGACCTACAGGGTTCGGTCCGCGATACAGATGCCGCGGTCCGTGCCCGCATGCGGCGCCAGGAGTGGCTGTACGAAGCGGGCCGGGCGTTCCACGCCCTGGTGTGGGAGGCGGCCCTACACGCCCTGGTCTGTCCGCCGTCCGTCCTCGCCGGCCAGCTCGACCGGCTCGCGGGCATCGTCGGCATGGACACCGTGGAGCTGGGGATCATTCCGCTCGGCGCCCCGCTCAAGATCCCGGCCGCCAACGGCTTCTGGATCCTGGACGACAGGCTCGTGATCACCGAGGACTGGCATGCGGAGCTGTGGCTGGACGACGCCGACAGCGTGGCTACCTACCTGCGGGTCTGGAACACACTCCGGGAGTCCGCCGTGTACGGCGCTGACGCGCAGCACCTCATCACCTCAGTACGACGGACGCTGCGCTCACACTGACTGGACGTCGGGTATCAGAAGCACGCTTACCGGCTCATCAGATGGCCGTCCACGCCCCAGCGCCTCCGAGCATCACCCGTTCACTCCGGCCGGATGACGAACGCCCTCACATCCCGCATCCGTCCGGCACATGGTCCTTCTGGGGAGCGCCAACAGCCCTGTCCGACAACATCGAGCTCGGGGTGGCCCTCCGGGATCCTCACCTTGTGGAGCCGCTCGTCGACCACTTTCGGTGGCTGCTGGCACCCGAGAACAACGTCATGCGGCGCGCGTGAGCCGACGGGCTCTACCTGGGCTCGGAAGCCACCCATTCCCGGGCTTCTGCGTAGGCCCAGGCGCAGGCCGGGGAAGTCTGCGTTTCCCGGCCTGTGTTGCCCCCGTCCCCGAACGAGTGAACCACTCCCTCCACAGAACACCGCGCCTCTTGAGCCGCCTACGTTGACCGTATGAGCTGCCTTCCTGCTCGCCGCCAAGCTGGACGCCCTGTTCGCCGTCTTGCATGAGGCAGGCCCGCAGACCGCCGGGTACTTCAGCGGCCTACTCGAGATTGGCCGGGAGACATTCCGACCCGACAGACATGGAGAAAGCTGATGGGTTTCATCAACTTCTTCCCCGGCCGGGGCACCCTCTTCGAGGAGACCTACCTGGAAGGCCGGGCCAAGGGCGAAGCCAAAGGTGAGGTCAAAGGCACGGCCAAGGCCGTCCTTCGCTTCCTCGAAGCCCGGGGTGTCTCCGTCCCCGAGAAAGCCCGGGACCGCATCGTCGGCTGCACCGACCTCGACCTGCTCAACCGCTGGTTGGACCGGACACCCTACGTGGAGAGCATCGACAACCTCTTCGCCGAGGGCGCGGAGACCGCCGCGGACCAGGCCGAAGCGTGACCTGAGGCGGGCCGGCTTCCGTTCGGGACCGGAAGACCCGCACTTGGTGCTTCTCCCCCTGGGCCGTGACGCTGGAAGTCGGGCCCGGCCTCCCGCACGTCTTCCAGCTCCACTACGGCCGCCTCGACGAGGCGGACGCCGCACTCGACCGCGCCGCCCGCTTCCTCACCGCCCACCTGCGCGCCGGGCACCCGGACACCGGCCGCCAGGTTCCTCCCGTTTCGTCGCAGTAGTGCCGCATCAGGCAACGTCCGCCCTGTCGACCACGGCTCGTAACCGCTGATCGTCAGCGTGACGGTTTCAACAGATGACATAGCGGCGGAGCAGCCGTCTGCCCTCATCGCTGTCGATCTTGCGTACAAGTTCCCGTTCCGCCGCCCGGCGTAGCACCGAGAAGGCGCGTCACATCGCGACAGGGCAACCGTTTCCGATACGGCACTAGCTAGACGCTAGCCGATCCAAACGGCACAATCACGGGCGAGCGGCGGCACAGGCCGTCTGCGGTACGTTCACGCCATACGGTGCCGCGGCAAGGTTATGCAGGAAGGTGCGGTCTCGTGCGCCATGTGGATGAGGCCGACGGCGTCAGCGGAGCGGACGGCCGGACCGGCGATGGACTGTCGATCGCCGTACTGGGTGAGCTGACCGCCAGAATTGGTGCGAACGCTCTTGGCCTGGGCGGGCGACGGCAGCGTGCGGTGCTCGCCCTGCTGCTGGTGGCGCACGGGGAGGTGGTCCCCGCCGACCGCCTGGTCGACGCCCTGTGGGGTTCGCAGGCAATCCGGAATCCCGTCGGCGTGCTCCACACCTATGTCTCGCATCTGCGGCGGCAGCTGGAGCCCGGCCGGATAGCCCGAGCCCGCGGCACCGTCCTCGTCAGGGAGGAGCCAGGCTACGCGCTGCGGGTCGACCGGGACGCGGTCGACGCCTGGCGTTTCGAGGAGCTGGTCCAGCAGGCCGCCACCGTGGAAGAGCCGGTCGGCAGGGTGCGCGTCCTGTCGGAGGCGCTGGCGCTGTGGCGGGGCCCCGCCTTCGCCGAATACGCCGGGGAACGGTGGGTCGAGGCGGAGGCCGGCCGCCTCACCGCGTTGCGGGCGGTCGCCCGGGAACGTCTGCTCGAAGCCAGGCTGGACCGCGGTGAAAGCGCCGTACTCATTCCGGAGATCGAGACACTCGTCGGTGAGGAGCCGCTACGCGAGGAGCGCTGGCGGCTGCTCGCGCTGGCCCTGTACCGCGCGCACCGGCAGGGCGAGGCGCTGGCCGCGCTGCGGCGCGCCAGGGCTGTGCTGGCCGAGGAGTTGGGAGTGGATCCCGGCCCGGCCCTGCGTCGTCTGGAGGCCGACGTGCTGGCGCAGTCCCCCGCTTTGCAGGGGCCGTCGCGTGCCGACGCCGCTTCCTCACCGCGGGCTGCGCGCCCTGCCGAGCACACCGACCCCGAACCCGCCCCGACACCGGTGCCCCGGTGGGCGCCACAGGCCGACGGCATCCTGGTGGAGCGGGCCAGCGAGATCGCCGAGCTGCAGAGATGCCTCGACGAGGCGATGGACGGGCAGGCCCGCCTGGTGCTGGTGGAGGGCCCCGCCGGGATCGGCAAGACCCGGCTGCTGGCCGAAGCACGCCGGATGGCCGCGGAGCGGGGCGCTCTGACCATGACCGCACGGGGCAGCCAGTTGGAGAAGGCATACGGATTCGGTGTAGTGCGGCAGCTCTTCGAACCGATCGTGGCCGACCCGGCCCGTCGCGAGCGGGCGCTGTCCGGAGCAGCGGTGTCGGCGAGTTCCGTCTTCGACGTGGCCAAGGTGCAGACGCAGGCCGACAGTTCGCTGGCGGCGCTGCACGGGCTCTACTGGCTCACGGTCAACCTGTCGGCCGAGCACCCGATCATGCTGGCCGTCGACGACCTGCAGTGGTGTGACCGCGGTTCGCTGCGTTTCCTGGCCTACCTGGTGGGCCGGGTGCAGGGACTGCCGGTTCTCGTCGTCGCGACCCTGCGCACCGGTGAGCCGCACGACGACGCGGAGCTGCAGGCGGAACTCGCGCACGACCCGGTGACGGTGGTGATCAGCCCGCCGCCGTTGACCGCCGAGGGAACGGGCGAACTGGTGCGCCACCGCCTCGGCGACCTCGCCCAGGACGTCTTCGTGGCCGCCTGTCACCGCACCACCTCCGGGAACCCCCTGCTGCTGCGCCAACTGCTGCGTGCGCTGCAGTCCGAGGGGGTGCCTCCCGACGCGTCGTACGCCGAGAGGGTGACCGCGATCGGCTCGCGGGCCGTGTCGAGCATGGTCCTCATGCGGCTGGCCCGGCTGCCGCGGGCGAGCACGTCGATCGCGCGGGCGGTCGCGGTGCTGGGCGGCGGGGCCGCGCTGACGACCGTCACCGCGCTGGCGGGCCTGCCGGAGAGCGAGGCGGTGGCCGCGATCGCCGCGCTGGCGCGCGCCGAGGTACTCCGTGACGAATACCCGCTGGGTTTTGTCCACCCGCTGGTGGCCGACGCCGTATACCGGGATCTCCCGCCCGGGGAGCGGCAGTTGCACCACGAGCGCGCCGCCCGGGTACTGCACGAGGCCGGAGCCCCGGCCGAGCAGGTCGCGGCACACCTGCTTCAGGTGCCGCACCGCGCCGACCCGTGGGCGGTGCGGATCCTGCGGACCGCCGCGGCCACGGTGGCCGCCCGTGGAGCGGCCGACGCCGCCGTGACCTACCTGGCCAGAGCACTGGCGGAGCCGGCCGATCCGGCCGAGAGACCAGAAGTCCTCCTGGAACTCGGGCGGATGGAGGCACTGACGATCGGCCCCGCAGCGATCGAGCACCTGCGTGAGGCCTACGACACCTTGCCGGAGCCGGCACGGCGTGCGAACGCGGCACAGACGCTCGCTCGCGCGCTGGTCTTCGCCGGAAGAAGAGGGGAAGCGACCGGATTCGCCCGCCGGGCCGCCGCGGAACTGCCCGCGGACCTGACCGAGCCACGGCAGGCTCTGCTCGCCATGGAACACCTCAGCGGCCATATGCACGGCCTCGATGCCACGATGTGGCGGCGCGGGGACGAGCCGAGGGTGGTCGGCGACGGAGCGGGGGCACGGATGCTGGCCGCCGCACTGGCCTGGGAGACCCTGATGGACGGCGTCGACCGGGACCGCGCGATCGGTCTGGCGCGGTTCGCCCTGGCCGACGGTGTGCTGCTGGAGGCCGACATCGACCTGATGGGCATCAACGCCGGGAACGTGCTGTTCCTGTCCGACGACGACCCCAGCGTCTTCTGGTCGGACGCGCTCGCTCACGCGCACCGGCGGGGATCGCTCTTCGCGGCACTCGCGGTCAACCTCTGGCGCGGTCGTGGGGAGTGGATCCACGGAGCCCTTCGCGAGGCCCACCAGTCGCTCACCACCGCGCTGGAACAACAGAGCAGATGGGGTGGCGACGTCGCCTCGGCGTACATCCTCTCGTTCATGGTCGGTGTCCTGCTCGACCTCGGCGAGACCGACCGTGCCCGGTCCTGCCTCGACCAGCATGCCGGTATCCGCGGGGTCGGCGACGGCTCCCGTCTGCTGGCCGACGCACGCGCCGCGCTGCTCATCGCCGAGAAGCGGTACGAGGAGGCCCTGGCCAGTGTCGAGCAGAGCCGGTCCATGGAGCCGCGATCCGACAACCCGGCCTGGTGGCCCTGGCGCGGTCTGAAGGGCCGGGCGCTGGCCGGCCTCGGCCGGCATACCGAGGCGATCGCGCTGGTCGAGGACGAACTCGTCTTCGCCCGAAGGTGGGGCGCGCCGACCTTAGTCGGACGGACACTGCGTCTGCTCGGCGAGCTGCGCGGTGCCGAAGGCTCCGGCGAACTGCGGGAGGCGGTGGCCGTGCTCGCCGGGACACCGGCGCGGCTGGAACACGCCCGCGCTCTGTACGCGCTCGCCCGGATCGCCCCGGCTCCCGAGGCCGTGCCCCTGCTGAGCCAGGCCTACGACACGGCCCGTCGCTGTGACGCCGCCGGGCTGTGCCGGTCGATCGCCGCCGATCTGGCTCGCGCCGGTGTCGCCGCCCCGGCGGAGCCGGCGGGCGTGGTGACCCTGACCTCGACGGAACGGCGGCTCGCGGCCATGTTCGCGGACGGGGCCGACGAACGCGACATCGCCCAGGCGCTGTTCCTCACCCCGCAGACGGTGCAGGTGACGCTGCGGTCCGTCCGAGACCGGCTCGCCGCCACCTCGCGTGACGACCTCCGGGCGGCCCTGGCCACCGCGCGCTCATAGGGACGCGGGAGTCACCACGCTGCCCCGGAGACCGGCCACCCGGCTACCCGGGGACGGGCCGTCCTACCGTGCGCATACCCACGACAGGGTGATCCACTCGTACTTCTGCGGGTTGGTGGTCGCCGGGTAGCTGCTGGTGAACGTCAGGTACACGGTGTTCGGATAGCCCGTCGGCGTCACCAGGGTGGAGTTCGAGTCGGTCTGGAGCGCGGCCACCGCGTAGGACTTCGCCTCGGCGGTCCCCTGCTTGCTTGTCCCCGTGTCGAAAAGGGGATAGCCCGAAGGGCAGTTCATCGGGGTCCTGAGCGGCGGCTCACCCGACCTCACATTGGCATTGTTCCACTTGGGGTAAGTCGTCGGCGTCGTCGAACAGGTGTACGAGATCGAGATCGTCCCCGGATCGTCGGCGCTCATGTTCATCACCGTTATGGCCCAGCGATCGCTGACCCCGTCCTTACCCCGATAGACCTTCAGGTCGTCGTCCAGCCATCCGCTGAGCGAATAGGCGAATCCGGTCCTCACGATGTAGGGGGCATCGGACGGGCAGTTCGCGGTGATCGTGCTGGTGTCGCCGGGGGCCACCGTGACGGTCGGATGGTCGAGGCGCCGGTCGGCGGCCGACGCGGCGGGCGCGGTGGCGATCAGACCGGTGGCGGCGACCGTCGCGGCCGCCGCGAGGGTGGCCGTTCTTCGGAATCTCATGTTTCCCGTCCTTCTTGGATGTCGGGCTGTGCGTGTGTACGGATGTCATCGGCCCTGGCCGGTGCACCGGCCTTGCGAGCGCCAGTGGGCGGCGTGGAGGCCGGCCCTGAGCGCGCGTGGGCTTCAAGCGTGGTGTGGTGCCGAACTGCCACGGGGGACGAAGCAGACGGCGAGCGAGCCGCCGCGACGCCGCCGCGCTGGACACCTTCGTCGCCTTCGCGCTGCCGCGCGCCAGGGGACGCGGGCACCCGTCGGCAGCACCGCGCCTGAGCGCTGACGACCCGTCTGGCCACCCCTGGCGGTATCGGCTCCCCTCGGCATCAGCTTCGTTGAGAGAGGGCGCCGGACCGGGACCACCGGGAGCGGTCCCCGTCGGCCGCAGAGCGGTCACCGCACCGCACCGAGCATTCACTTGCGTATGGTTCACCTGGTTGCCGGACCCGTGCGGGCTGCACGGGTCGATACCGCGTCGACGGCATACAGGATGGGCCCGGCCACTTGACAACGACTTTGAGCCGACTTCTTTCCCCGCGGCGGGTGGAAGCGGCGGCTGCCGCGTACGGCCGAACCGCCATGCACCGGTCCGTCCCGGCACCGCTTCCGCCAGGTCGGTGTGTAAGTCCGCTCCAAGTGGCCGCCAAGCGCGAAGAGGCGGTGGACGCCGCCGGGCCGCCCGGGGAAGGCCCTGGGCCCGGCACCGACAGCATCCGCCACCCCGGCTTGGATTTCGCGGTCTTCTTGATCTCACGCTGCTCGGGCAGGGTGAAGGTCTTCGGCCGACCGCCCTTGTACTTCGGATCCAGGGAGTCGAAGCCGTCGGTGTCGAAGTTGTGGATCACGCCGCGGACTCGGTCCGCCACCCGGACAGGGTGACGGACACGCGCCGCCCGGCGTAGCACCGGGGAGGCGCGTCACATCACGACAGGGCAAACGTTGTCTGATATCGAACTAGTTCAGGATCCCGGCGCCCGTCGTCGTCGGCAGTTCCGTCGCGAGGTTCTTCGCCGACGTCTCCAGGCCCGCCGTGAGCGTCGGCGTCCAGTTCACCGTCGTCTTGATCTTCTTCGAGTTCGCGGCGTTGTAGGCCGCCACGAGGTCGGTCTCCGTGCCGTTGACGAGGTTGCCGCTGCCGGCGACGGAGCCGGTGCCGTCGCCGCTGAGGAGCTTGGAGACCTTCTGGGAGGACGGGATCTTCCAGAAGTTGCCCTCGGCCACGACCTGTGCCTTGGCGCGGGAGTTGATGCTGTACTGGAGCGCGTAGCCGTTGACGGTCGCGGTGTCGTACAGGTTGTTGTAGATGTGCACCTGGCCGATCCGGGTCAGCGGGGCGCGCTGCACGATGCCCTGCCACACGTTGTGATGGATGGAGACCCGCAGCTTGCCGACGCTGTCGGTGTCGCTGCTGCCGATGAGCATCGTCTTGTCGTGGCTGGTGAACTGGTTGCGCTCCACGGTCACCAGGTCCGAGCCCTTGGTGATGTCGAGCAGACCGTCGTGGATCTGGTACTCACGCCCGAAGTACTTCGGGTTCGCGCTGTCGAAGTGGGGCGCGTCGGTGAAGGTGTTGTGGTCCGCCCAGACGTGGCTCGCCCCGCGCAGGGTGACCGCGTCGTAGTTCGAGTTCCAGTTGCCGCTGGAGCCGTCGGTCGGGTCCCACTGCGGGAAGCAGTCCTCGGTCGCGGCGAAGGTGAGGTTGCGGACGATGACGTTGTCCACGTTCTGGATCTGCAGCATGCCGCCGGTGATCCCGGCCTTGGTGCCGGGCACCCCGACGATGGTGGTGTTGGCCGGCACCTTGAAGGTGATGTTCTTGGCCTGCTTGACCTGGGCGGCGGCCCGCGCGGACTCCTGCGTTCCGGAGGGCAGCTTGGAGGTGCCGTAAGTGGCGGGGTCGTAGGCCTTCAGGTAGGCCGAGAGCGAGTAGCCGGTGCCCGCGGAGTAGTCGGCGCAGGTCAGCTTCTTGCCGGAGTCGTCGGTGTTGGCGTCGATGGTCCCCGTGACCTTGATGATCCGGGGCGTGGTGTCGGAGACGGAACCCAGCGCCTTCACCAGCTCCGCGCGGGTGGAGACGGTGAAGGTGTGCGCCGCGTCGGCCTTCGCGCCGCCGGTCGTCCCCGCGCCGGAGGCGGCCCAGCCGTCCTTGGCGGGCAGCGTCTGGTGGTACAGGTCGACGGTGCCGGCGTTCGCGTTCATCACGACGAAGCCGGCCCCGGCACCGGCGACCACGGCGGCGGCGGTGACCACCAGGGCGCGCCGCCTGCGGAGGGACCGGCGGTGCGAGGGACGCTGCGAGGGCTTTGCCACGGAGGGATTCCTTACGTGCTCGTACTTCACGTGCTGGGGTGGTGAAGCTCCGGTGAAGGGGCTTACGACCCGTCAGTGGTCGTCGGCGGAAGGAAGGTTGCCGTGGGCCGGGAAGTTTTTCCGGACGCCCGCCGGGCGGGGTGGGTGACGTCCCCGGCGGCCCTTCGGGAATGTCGTCCCCTGCCGCCCCGCGCCGCCCGCTAGGCTCCACCTTCCGTGTCGTCCCCGCCCCAGTCCCCGCCCCCTCAGGCCGCCGAGTGAACCTGCCGAACCTGACCGAACCTCACCTGCGTCTCCTCGCCGACGTCTTCGCCGTCAACGTGCCTGACGTGCCGCACCTGCCGGACGTGCCGCACGTGTCCGCCCCGCTGGCCCTGGCCGGCGGCTACTCCCTCCAGGCGCACGGACTGCTCCAGCGCCCGCACGCGAACGTCGACCTGGCGACCGAGACCACCGAGCCCATGGACCGCATCGCGGGCGCGCTCGCCGAGGCGCTGTCCGCCCGGGGCCGCGAGGTCACCGTCCAGGACACCGATCCCCTCTCCGCCCGCCTGTCGGTGACGGGCCCGCGGACCGGCGGCCCCGCCTCCCCGCTGGCGCTCACCCTGCACAAGGAGACCTTCTGGAGCCCGCCCGTCCTGACGACGTACGGCCCGGCGCTCTGCCTGGAGGACGCGGTCGGCACCAAGATCCGGGCGCTGTACGACCGGGGGCTGGCCGTCGACCTGATCGACGCCAGGGCGGCCGCCGCCCGCTTCACTCACCCCGACCTGGAGGAACTGGGCCGCCGCCACGCCCGGGACGACTTCGACCTGCCCACCCTGCGGGCCCGCCTGGAGGGCGGGGACTACTACCCGGACTCGGCGTTCACCGCGTACGGCCTGACCGAGGAGGAGATCGCCGAGCTGCGCGGCTGGGCACTGGCCTGGTCCACGGACATCGCCGAACGACTGCTGGAGGAAGGCGCCTCGCCGGACGAGCCGGAAGACGGAACGCCGGAGGACTGAACCCCGGGGGACTGAACAGGGGGCTGAGCACCAGGGGGCCGGTCGGGGTCCGGCGTCAGTCCCAGTGCCGTGCGGGCCGCGCTCAGATGCCGGAGCCCCTCGCGCGCCGTCCGCGTCACCTCTTCGTACTCCGCCGTCGTGTGGGCGGCGGCGAGCCGGTCGCGGGCCGTGCGGTGGCACTGCGCGGCCCTGATCAGCGCCTGGCCCGCCGTCTCGTCCGCGCCCGCCCAGGTCCGCGCGTCCGGCGGGACCAGGCTGCCGCCGAGCCGGATCAACCAGCGGTTGGCCTCCGCTTCGGCGTCCAGGCCGGACAGCCCGGAGGACCCGGGGCACCCGGGGCGCCCGGAGCAGCCGGAGTGCCCGGACGGGTCGCAGGCGCCCCCCGGCCGGAACGGGCGGCGCCGTGCGACGACGACGCCTGCCGCCCCGACGACCAGCAGTGCCGAGAGCGCGATCGTGTACGCGTAGCCCATGGTGTCCTCCTCGCCTGTTATGTCACTCCCCATGACACGCCGGGCTGCTGTGCGGCAGCCTCGCGCTTGCTGTGCGAGCGCGGTGAGGCAATCGGGTGGCCAGGCAGGCGGGCGGACGGTTTCAGCAGCCGCCGGAAGCGGTGCCGGACGGGGTGGCCGGGGCGCCGGTGCCGATCTGGAGGGTGGCGGGGGCGGCGCAGCAGCCGCCGGACTGCCCGGCGCTGTCCGGCTCGTCGAACAGGCCGGCGCCGCCGCACACCCCCGTCTCCGGGAGGACCAGTTCGACGCGCTCGGCGGCCTCCCGGTCCCCGGCGATCGCCGCGGCGACGGAGCGGACCTGCTCGTAGCCGGTGAGGGCGAGGAACGTCGGGGCGCGGCCGTAGGACTTCATGCCGACCAGGTAGACGTCGCGCTCGGGGTGGGAGAGCTCGTTCACGCCGTGCGGGTAGACCGTGCCGCAGGAGTGCACGTTCGGGTCGATGAGCGGGGCCAGCGCGGCCGGGGCCTGGAGGCGCTCGTCGAGGTGCAGGCGGATCTCGGTGAGGAAGGACAGGTCCGGGCGGAAGCCGGTCAGGACGATCACCTCGTCGACGGGGTCGAGACGGCGGCCGTCCTCGGACACCAGGACCAGGCCGCCGTCGTCGGCGCGCTCGACGGCCGCGGTACGGAAGCCGGTGACCGCGCTCGCGTGCCCGCTGTCGACGGCTGCCTTGGCCCGCAGGCCCAGCGCGCCGCGTGCGGGGAGCTGGTCGGCGTCGCCGCCGCCGTAGGTGTCCGTGCCGATGCCCCGGCGCAGGATCCACACCGCGTGCGTGCCCTCCGCCTGCTCGGCCAGGTCGGCGAGCTGGGCCAGCGCGGTGAAGGCGGAGGCGCCCGAGCCGACGACGGCGGTGCGGCGGCCCGCGTACCGGGCGCGGACGGCCGGGTCGGCGAGGTCGGGGATGCGGTGGGAGACACGGTCGGCGGCGGCCGCCTCGCCGAGCGCGGGCAGGCCGTCGCCGCCCATCGGACCGGGCGTGGACCAGGTGCCGGAGGCGTCCACGACGGCGCGGGCGGCGATCCGCTCCTCGCCGCCGTCCGCGGTGCGGAGATGCACGGTGAACGGCTGCTCGTCGCGGCCGGAGTCGACGACGCGGTCCCGGCCGGCGCGGGCGACGCCGGTGACCGTGGCGCCGTAGCGGACCCGGTCGCCCAGCACGTCGGCGAGCGGCTGCAGGTACTGCCGCGCCCAGTCACCGCCGGTCGGGTACGCGGTGCCGTCGGGGCGGGTCCAGCCGGTGGGGGCGAGGAGCTTCTCGGCCGCGGGGTCGATCACCTCGGCCCAGGGGGAGAAGAGCCGTACGTGCGCCCAGCCGCGCACGGCGGTACCGGCGGACGGTCCGGCTTCCAGGACCAGCGGCTCGATGCCGCGCTCGAGGAGACGGGCGGCGGCGGCCAGTCCGACCGGGCCGGCTCCGACGACCACGACGGGCAGCCGATCGGTGCCGGAGACGCTGTTGATGGGCACGGCCATGAGATTTCCCCTTTGCTTCGACATACGTCGATGGCTTGCGCGGTCAGCATGGCACCTGATTCGACGAACTTCAACATAGACATTTATCGAAGCTGGCAGATGGGGCACCGCGAGGGCTCTACCCCTCCCCTGGTTCGACATGTGTCAACATAGACGCATGTCGAACACCGAGGTGCTGCCGCTGCTGAAACCCGCCCCCGGCGAGGCCACGGAACCCTGTTGCCCGCCGCTCACCGAGCGCCCGTTCACCGCGGAGGAGGCGGAGACGGCCGCCCGGATGTTCAAGGCGCTCGGCGACCCGGTGCGGCTGCGGCTGTTCTCCGCGGTGGCCTCGCACGACGGCGGCGAGGCGTGCGTCTGCGACATCTCCGACGTCGGCGTCTCCCAGCCGACGGTGTCCCACCACCTGAAGAAGCTGAAGGAGGCCGGGCTGCTCAGCTCGCAGCGGCGCGGCACCTGGGTGTACTACCGCGTCGAGCCGTCCGTGCTGGCCACCATGGGCCGGCTGCTGACCGGCGTCAGCTCTCCCGCGGCTCAGACGCAGACGCCGACGCGCTGAACCTGCGCCGCCAGGCCAGGGAGACGTACACCAGCGCCACCAGCACCGGGACCTCGATCAGCGGCCCGACCACGCCGGACAGGGCCTGCCCCGAGGTGACGCCGAAGGTGGCGATGGCGACCGCGATGGCCAGCTCGAAGTTGTTGCCGGCGGCGGTGAAGGCGAGGGTGGCGGTGCGGTCGTAGGGGAGGCCGAGGGCCTTGCCCAGGGCGAAGGTGCCGAACCACATGATCGCGAAGTAGGCCAGCAGCGGCAGCGCGATGCGGGCCACGTCCAGGGGCCGGGAGGTGATCGTCTTCCCCTGGAGGGCGAACAGGATCACGATCGTGAACAGCAGGCCGTACAGCGCCCACGGGCCGATCTTCGGCAGGAACCTGGTCTCGTACGCCTCGCGGCCCAGCCTGCGTTCGCCGATGCGGCGGGTGAGGAAGCCGGCCACCAGGGGGATGCCGAGGAAGATGACGACGTTCAGCGCGATCTTCCCCATGGAGATGTCCAGGCGCTCGCCGTCGCCCAGCCCCAGCCAGCCGGGCAGCAGGTCGAGGTAGAACCAGCCGAGCAGCCCGAACGCGAGGACCTGGAAGACCGAGTTGAGGGCGACGAGCACGGCGGCGGCCTCGCGGTCCCCGCACGCGAGGTCGTTCCAGATGATGACCATGGCGATGCAGCGGGCGAGCCCGACGATGATCAGGCCGGTGCGGTACTCGGGCAGGTCCGGCAGGAAGATCCACGCCAGCGCGAACATCACCGCCGGGCCGACGAGCCAGTTGATGACCAGCGACGACACCATGAGCCGGCGGTCGCCGGTGACCGCGTCGAGCTTGTCGTAGCGGACCTTGGCCAGCACCGGGTACATCATGACCAGCAGGCCGAGGGCGAT
This sequence comes from Streptomyces sp. NPDC031340, assembly GCF_055569945.1. NCBI lineage: Bacteria > Bacillati > Actinomycetota > Actinomycetes > Kitasatosporales > Streptomycetaceae > Streptomyces > Streptomyces sp. NPDC031340. The sequence continues at coordinate 198,684 of NZ_JBVIIE010000001.1, read as the reverse complement.
CGGCAGCGAGATGCCGCCGATCTCGACCGCCGCGAGGGCGTCCCCGAGACCGGGGATCAGCCGTCCCAGGCCCAGGCCGGCGGCCATGGCGGCCAGGATCCACACGGCGAGGAAGCGGTCGAGCGTCGACAGCTTCGCCACGACCGAGGACTCGCCGGGTGGCGTGGTACCGGTGCTGTTCACGGGGCTTTTCACGGGCAGGCCCTCTTGATCTCTGCGGCGTTGCGGGCGGACGCGGCCAGGCCGGCGAACTGTCCGGCCAGCCGGTCGATGACGTCCGGACGCAGCCGGTAGTACGTGTACCGGCCGCACGGCTCCGTCTCCACGAACCCCGCCTCGCGCAGCACCTTCAGATGGTTGGAGAGGTTGGTCTGCCGCGCACCGGTCTCCTCCACCAGGTGGGTGGTGCAGAGCGTCTCGCGGGCCAGCAGGGTCACGATCCGCAGCCTGAGCGGGTCGGCCAGAACCCGGATCAGATCAGCGTCGGCTGACGTCATCATGGACTGATACTGTCACATCACTCCAGACTGATACCAGTCAGGGCTGATCAATCAGGATCCATGGAGATCCACCGCCCCACCGACGAAGGAAACAGCCGATGTCCTCCAGCCCGCTCGCCTCCGTGCTGTTCGTCTGCGTCCACAACGCCGGGCGCTCCCAGATGGCCGCCGGATTCCTCCACCACCTCGCGGGCGACCGGATCGAGGTGCGGTCCGCCGGCTCCGCCCCCGGCGACCGGGTCAACCCGGCCGCGGTGGAGGCCATGAAGGAGGTCGGCGTCGACATCTCCGCGGCCAGGCCGAAGATCCTGACCGCCGACGCCGTCCAGGCGTCCGACTACGTCATCACCATGGGCTGCGGCGACGCCTGCCCCGTCTTCCCCGGCCGGACGTACCTCGACTGGGCGCTGGAGGACCCGGCGGGCAAGGGCGTCGAGGCCGTCCGTCCCATCCGCGACGAGATCAGGACCCGCGTCGAGACCCTGATCGCCGAGATCGACGCGAACCGGGACGCCTGAACCGCGACCGGGGGCGAGCTTCTCTCTCCCCCACCAGGCCGCACGCGAAAGGGCTCGGAACCGACGCCGGTTCCGAGCCCTTCCTGCCGCCTGTGCCTGCTGCGGCTACTTCCGCCGCTCAGCCTGCTTCGGCTACTTCGGCTGCGGCTTGCGCACCTGGAGGTGCAGCTCCCTCAGCCGCGCCTCCTCCAGCTCCGTCGGCGCGCCCATCATCAGGTCCTGGGCGTTGCCGTTGAGCGGGAAGGCGATGGTCTCGCGGATGTTCGGCTCGTCGGCCAGCAGCATGACGATGCGGTCGACACCCGGCGCGATGCCACCGTGCGGCGGGGCGCCGAAGCGGAAGGCGCGCAGCATGCCGGCGAACTTCTCCTCGACGGTCTCCCGGTCGTAACCGGCGATCTCGAACGCCTTCAGCATGATCTCCGGCTCGTGGTTCCGGATCGCGCCGGAGGACAGCTCCACGCCGTTGCAGACGATGTCGTACTGCCAGCCCAGGATGTCCAGCGGGTCCTGGGTCTCCAGCGCCTCCAGGCCGCCCTGCGGCATCGAGAAGGGGTTGTGCGAGAAGTCGATCTTCCCGGTCTCCTCGTCCTTCTCGTACATCGGGAAGTCGACGATCCAGCAGAACCGGAAGACGCCCTCCTCGAAGTGTCCGGCGCGCCGGGCGGCCTCGACCCGCACCGCGCCCATGACCTTGGAGACCTCGTCGAACTCGCCCGCGCCGAAGAACACCGCGTGCCCGGCCGCCAGCGACAGGCGCTTGGTCAGCTCGGCGACGTTCTCCTCGGTGAGGAACTTCGCGATCGGGCCGGTCAGCGAGCCGTCCTCGGCCACCCGCACCCAGGCCAGGCCCTTGGCGCCCAGCGAGACGGCGAACTCGCCGAGCTGGTCGAAGAACTTACGGGGCTGCGACGACACGTCCGGCACCGGCAGCGCGCGCACGTGCTTGCCCGCGAACGCCTTGAACTCCGAGCCCTCGAAGATGTCGGTGATGTCGACGAGCTCCAGCTTGGCACGCAGGTCCGGCTTGTCCGAGCCGTACTTCAGCATCGCCTCGCGGAACGGCACCCGCGGGAACGGGGACGTCACGTGCCGGCCGTCGCCGAACTCCTCGAACAGCTCGGTCATCAGCTTCTCGACCGGCTGGAAGATGTCCTCCTGCTCGACGAAGGACATCTCGATGTCGAGCTGGTAGAACTCGCCCGGCGAACGGTCGGCGCGGGCGTCCTCGTCGCGGAAGCACGGCGCGATCTGGAAGTAGCGGTCGAAGCCGGAGATCATCAGCAGCTGCTTGAACTGCTGCGGGGCCTGCGGCAGCGCGTAGAACTTGCCCGGGTTGAGGCGGGAGGGGACCACGAAGTCGCGGGCGCCCTCGGGGGAGGTGGCGGACAGGATCGGCGTCGCCATCTCGTTGAAGCCCATCGCCGTCATCTTGTGCCGCATGGCCGAGATGACCGCCGTGCGCAGCATGATGTTGCGGTGCATGCGCTCGCGGCGCAGGTCCAGGAAGCGGTACTCCAGGCGCCGCTCCTCGTTGACCCCGTCCTCGGTGTTGATCGTGAAGGGGAGCGGGGCGGCCGCGCCCAGCACCTCCACCTCGCCGACCTCGACCTCGACCTCACCGGTCGGCAGGTCGGCGTTGACGTTCTCGGTGCCGCGGGAGACGACCTTGCCGTCGACGCGGACGACGGTCTCCTTGGAGAGCTTGTCGAGGGCCTCGTACGCGGTCGTGCCGGGGCGGGCCACGAGCTGCGTGATGCCGTAGTGGTCCCGCAGATCGATGAAGAGGATGCCGCCCAGGTCGCGCCGATTGTGCAGCCAGCCACTCAGCCGGACGTCGGTGCCGACGTCAGAGGCGCGGAGCTCGCCGCAGGTGTGGGACCTGTACCGATGCATCGTCGTTCATCCAGCCTTCGCGGATCGGGGGCATGTTTCACGTGAAACTGCTCCCAAGCCTACCGGTGACCCCGAGATCGCCTCCCCACGATCGAAAACGAGACGATCGGTGGCACTTTCGGATCGCTTCTTCATAAAGTGGGGCAATGCGCACTGGCGAGCCCCTGCCCGCCGTGGGGGAGGTCCTGACCGCCCTCGCGACCGGCCTGTGGCACTGGGACACCGCCACCGAGCTGGTCACCGTCGATGCCGAGGCCGCTCGGCTGCTCGGGCTGCCCGCCGAGTCGACCACGCTCACCGAGGCCCAGGCAAGGTCCCGGCTGCACCCGGTCGACTGGAACGAGATCACCGGCGTGGTCGCCCTCGCCGTCTCCGAGCAGACCCTCGCCGAGGTACGCATCCGGATCATGGACGAGCACGGCCGGATCATCCGCGTCGTCCGCTCCCGCTCCAAGCCGACCTACGACCGGCGGACCCGCTCCTTCCAGCTGATCGGCACCCTGCAGGAGGTCACCGAACCCACGCCGGGCACGCCCGCCGGGCGCAGCGCCGTCACCGGCGACTGGCGGCGCTCCCGTGAGGCCTTCCTGCTGGACGCGGGCCGGGCGCTGGCCGAGGCACGGTCGACCGAGGAGGTGCTGCGGGTCGCGGCGGGCCTGTCGATGCCGGGTTTCTCGCCGGCCGAGCTCGCGGTGTTCGGCGTGCAGGGCGACCAGCTCACGGTCATCGGCCACCACGGGCCGGAACTCAGCGAGGAACCCCCCTTCACGCAGATGCCGCTGGACACCGACTACCCGGCCGCCGAGGTGGTCCGCACCGGGCGTGCCGTCTACCTGTCCACGCCCGAGCAGTACAAGTCCCGCTACCCGGTCTCCTGGCCGCTCGCCGCGCACTACCACCGCCGCTCCTGGGCCTACCTGCCGCTGACCGCGGGCGGCCGCACCATGGGCACCTGGCTGGCGGTCTTCAACTACCCGGTCGCCTTCACACCCGACGAACGGGCCGTGCTGGCGACGGTGGCCCGCATGCTCGCCCAGGCGCTCAGCCGCGCCGGGGCCGCCGAGACCGAGCGAGCCCTGACCGACGACCTCCAGCGCTCCATGCTGCCGACCCTCGGCCCGCAGATACCGGGCATGCGCGTCGCCGCCCGCTACGTGCCCACCGGCGGCGGCCTCCAGGTCGGCGGCGACTGGTACGACATGATCCCGCTGCCCGGCGGAACCTCCCGGACCAGGACCGGCGACGGCCGCTTCGCCCTCGTCATCGGCGACGTCCAGGGCCACGACGTACGGGCGGCCGGGCTGATGGCCCAGCTGCGCATAGCGCTGCGCGCCTACGCCAGCGAGGGCCACCGCCCCGACGCGGTGCTCTCCCGCGCGTCGCGTTTCCTGCACGGCATGGGCGGCGAGGCCGCCGACCTGCGCTTCGCGACCTGCCTGTACGTCGAGGTGGACCCCGCCACCGGAATCCTCGAGATCGCCCGCGCCGGCCACCCCGACCCGGCGATCCGGATGGCGGACGGCACGGTGCTGACCCGGCCGACGGAGGGCGGCCTGCCGCTGGGCATCGACCCGGACGCCGACTACCCCACCAGCCGCATCCTCCTCGAACCCGGCGAGACCATGATGCTCTGCACCGACGGCCTGATCGAGACCGGCGGCCACGACCTGGAGACCGGCTGGCACCGCATCCGCACGATCCTCGAGGAGCACAAGGGCGACCTCGAGGAACTCGCCGACGCGCTGATGCAGGGGGTGCACGGGCCCTCCTCCCACCACACCACCGGCCCGCTCGCCGACCGGCGCGAGGACGACATAGCGGTCGTACTGCTGTGCCGGCCGTCGGAGGGCAGCCCCGACGCGGTCACCGTCCAGCCCTCCGTCCGCCGCACGGTGCTGTCGGTGGCGCAGGCCGAGCCGGAACGGGTGGCCGCGGCCCGTCAGCAACTGCGCGAGCTGCTGCACGACTGGGCCTTCCCGGACCAGGTCGACTCGGCGGTCCTGCTGCTGTCGGAGATGCTCACCAACGTGCTCGTGCACACCGACTCCGACGCGCTGCTGCGCGCCGAGGTGCGGGGCGAGGAGGGCGACCGGCGGATGCGGGTGGAGGTCACCGACCCCAGCGACGACCTGCCGCACCGGCGCCGCCCCGGCGAGCTGGCCTCCTCCGGCCGCGGGCTGCTCCTGATCGAACTGCTGGCGCACGCCTGGGGGGTGGATCCGCAGGGCGAGGGCAAGACCATCTGGTTCGAGCTCTACGAATCCGACGATTCCGACATCCCCGTGGCCCCGTAGAGGTCCCGCATCTCGTGCAGGACCCCGAAGGCGGCCGCCGTCAGCGGCACGGCGAGCAGCATGCCGAGGATCCCGGCCACCGACGCGCCCGCCGTGATGGCGAGCAGCACCGCCGCCGGATGCATCTGCACGGTCCTGCTCTGGATCATCGGCTGCAGCACGTGCCCCTCCAGCACCTGCACGGCGAGCACGACGCCGAGCGCCCACAGCGCGATGGCGAACCCGCGGTCGGCGAGCGCGACCAGCACGGCCACGGTCCCCGAGATGAACGCCCCGAGGTAGGGGATGTACGCCCCGACGAAGACCAGCGCGCCGAGGCCGACGGCACCGGGCACGCCGAGGATGAGCAGGCCGACAGCGATGCACAGGGCGTCGATGAGCGCGATGAACGTGGTCCCGCGCATGAACCCCTCGACGGCGCCGTAGGCCCGCCGTGCCATGGCCTCCACGGTGTCGCCGGAATCGCGCGGGACGAGCGCCCGCAGGGTGCCGGCGGCCCGGTGCGCGTCACGCAGGAAGAAGAAGACGAGCAGCAGGGCGAGCACGGCCATGGCGATGCTCTCGCCCACGACGCTCACCCCGCTGATGACGCCCGAGGCCGCCGTCCCCCCGAACTTCGCCAGCAGCTGCCGCGAGTTGGAGGCCAGGTCGTCCACCGACGTGCCGGCCGCGCCGAAGTGTTCGGCGACCCCCCGGGCCGCCTCCTTCAGCGACGCGACGATCTGGTCCCCGGTGTCGAGGAGCGCGGCGACGACGATGTACACCGCGCCGCCGACCACGGCGACGACGGCGACGCAGGTGAGCCCGGCGGCGGCGGACCGGTGGACCCCGGTCTTGACGAGCCGCCGGTGCAGGGGCCCGAGCAGCGCGGTCCCCAGCAGCGCGAGCAGCACGGGCACGACGGCGGTCCGCAGCTCCACGCACAGCCGGATCGCAACGAACACGACCCCGGACACGAGCAGCGCGACGACGCACCAGGCGGCGAGCCGGCGCACGGGTTCGGGAAGCAACGACACGCCCCCAGGCCACCACAGGCCGCCCCCGCCGCCCGCACGACATCGACGGAACCGACGCTTCTGCCCACCAACGGGGGAACGTCCCGGCGCGGGCCCCGGGTCAGTCGTACGCCTTCAGGCGCTGCGGCGTCGCGCCGTCGTCCGCCTTCGCCGACCAGCGGGCGTCGGCGTCGGACTGCCGGTGGCGGCAGACCTCGGCGCCGGCACCCGGCGTCGCACGGCGGACGTCCGTGACGACGTGACGACGTGACGACGGAAGGCCGCGCGTGCGGGCCCGCTAGCGCCATGGGGCCATCGCCTCCTGCAAGGTCCGGCGCGCCCTGAACAGTCTGCCGCGCACCGTCTGTTCGCTGGTCCGCGTCACATCGGAGATCTCCTTGTAGGACAGGCCCTGCACCTCCCGCAGGATCCAGCAGAGCCGCTGCCCGGCGTCCAGATCGCCGAGCGCGCGGGACAGGTCGGCAGTGGCCGCGTCCTGCTCGGCGGACCGGGCGGGCTGACTCCAGGCGTCTCCCGCCGCGGGCTCGGCGACGGCGTCCAGCGAGAGGGCCGGCGGCCGGTGACGGCGCATGGTCAGGCAGCGGTTGACGGTGATCCGGTACATCCAGGTACCGAACTCCGCGCTGTGGTGGTACTCCGGCAGCCGCCGCCAGGCGCTGACGAAGGCCTCCTGAACAGCGTCCTCGGCGTCCTGCGGGTTGCCGAGCATGCAGCGGGCCAGGGCGAGGAGGGGGCGGCCGTGCCGCTGGACGAGAACGGCGAAGGAGTCCTCGTCCCCCTCGGCCGCCTGTACGGCCAGGAGACCGTCCGGCAGGTCGCGTCCCCACAGGCCGCGGCCCGGCGATGAGGAAACAGCACTTTCGGTCACGTTGCCCCCACACGGCTCGGACCGTCCGTGTACCCGACAGGCCAGACGTGATGCACATCACATGCGATGTGCGTGAGGAATGCAGCGCCCGACATGTCCAAGTTCTTGAGGGGCGCCGTACCGGTGTCCGCGGGACCGATCGAGGCGACCGCCATGACGGACGACATCACCAGCGTCGGTGGGGGCAGCCGGCCCGAGACGGGCGTGAGCGCGCTCAAGGGCCGCCCCGGGGCCGGCGCTCCGGCCGAGACACGGGGGAAGACCACCATCGCGGACGGTGTGGTGGCCAAGATCGCGGGTATGGCGGCCCGCGAGGTACCGGGCATCTACAACCTGGGCGCAGGGATGGCCCGCGCCTTCGGCGCCATGCGGGGACGGGTCCCCGGAGGCGGAGGCGGGGCCGTCACGCGTGGCGTGAAGGTCGAGGTGGGTGAGCGGCAGACCGCCGTGGACCTGGACGTCGTCGTCGAGTACGGCGTCTCCATCGTCGATGTCGCCGCCGGCGTGCGCACCAACGTGATCAGCGCCGTCGAGCGGATGACGGGCCTGGAGGTCGTCGAGGTGAACGTCGCCGTCGACGACGTCCACCTGCCCGACGAGGAGGAAGAGACCGGAGCGGACGAGGGCCGCGTGAGGTGATCCACCGCCGCGCCCCGTACGGGCGCGGGTGATCACGCGAACCCAGAGATGCTTTCGCGAGACGAGTGAGTGCGAGATGAACGCAGCGATGACGGGCCTCGCGGCCGGCATGGCCCTCGGCTTCGCGGGCTACTTCGGCGGCTTCTGGGCACTTCTGCTGGTGCTGGCTCTGGGCGCGGCGGGGCTGGTCGTCGGCCTCGTCGTACAGGGCGACCTCGACCTCCGGACACGGAGGCAGCGGTGAAGACCCCGCCCGCCCCCCAGGCGAGGGGTCGGTCCCGCCGGCGCCGGCCGCCGGGCTGCCGCCCCCGGGCGAGCGGGGCGACACCGTCATCCCGGACAGGGCGGTCGCCCGTGGCGCCGCCCAGGGGTCCTCCGGGTGGCCCGCCACACCCCCCATCGCGTGGAGTGAGCCCGCAGGGAAACGGCCGTCACCCCGGATCCCCGTCTCCCGCCCCTCCCACAGCCCCCACCATCCACGGTCACCGTACCGGCGTCACCGCCGGCTTCCCGAAGGAGACATCATGATCATCCTGGGTGCAATCCTGCTCATCATCGGCCTCGTCACCGGCATGTCCATCCTGTGGACCATCGGGATCGTCCTGGTGGTCATCGGAGCCGTGCTGTGGATCCTCGGCTCGATGGGACACGCCGTCGCCGGCCACCGCCACTACTGGTGATCCGGGTCGGGCCCTTCGGGGCACTCGCTGCCGAGGACGGACCGATGCCGGGCATCGAGGAGGCACCGCACTCCGGGAGCTGTCGAGGCTGTCGAGCCCGGCGTCTTCCGGCCCTCCGCGTCACTCCGTGAACCGCGGCGACGGGACGGCGGCACGCGGCGGCATCTGCCGCGTGCCGCCGTCCGCCTGCAAGCCCTACATTCCGCCCTCAGACATCCCGTGCACAGCGGGGATCGTGCCCAGCCGGCCCTTCTGGAAGTCCTCGAACGCCTGCTGAAGCTCTTCCCTGGTGTTCATCACGAACGGACCGTAGTGGGCCATCGGCTCACGGATCGGCTGCCCGCCGAGCAGGACGACCTCCAGGTCCGGGGTGTGGGAGTCCTGCTTCTCGTCCGCGCGGACGGTCAGCGAGCCGCCGGCTCCGAAGACCGCCGTCTGGCCGAGGTGGATCGGACGGCGATCGGCACCGACCGAGCCCTTGCCCGCCAGCACGTACGCGAGGCCGTTGAAGTCCTCCCGCCACGGCAGCGTGATCTCCGCACCCGGCGCCAGCGTCGCGTGGATCATGGTGATCGGCGTGTGCGTGATGCCGGGACCGGCGTGGCCGTCCAGCTCACCGGCGATGACGCGGAGCAGCGCGCCGCCGTCGGGAGAGGTGAGCAGCTGGACGTTGCCGCCGCGGATGTCCTGGTAGCGCGGCGCCATCATCTTGTCCTTGGCCGGCAGGTTCACCCACAGCTGCAGGCCGTGGAAGAGGCCGCCCGAGACGACCAGGTGCTCCGGCGGGGCCTCGATGTGCAGCAGGCCCGCGCCCGCCGTCATCCACTGGGTGTCGCCGTTGGTGATGGTGCCGCCGCCACCCTGGCTGTCCTGGTGGTCGAAGATCCCGTCGATGATGTAGGTGACGGTCTCGAAGCCGCGGTGCGGGTGCCAGGGGGTTCCCTTGGGCTCTCCCGGCGCGTACTCCACCTCACCCATCTGGTCCATCATGATGAACGGGTCCAGGTGGCGGTAGTTGATCCCGGCGAACGCCCGGCGCACCGGGAAGCCCTCGCCCTCGAAACCGCTCGGCGCGGTCGTGACAGCGAGCACGGGGCGTGCCACGGCGTCGGCCGGCGCGGTCACGCGCGGGAGCGTCAGCGGGTTCTCGACGGTCACTGCAGGCATGTCGGTACCTCCTTGTGCGACTACTTTAGTTGAGCGTTGAACTTTCTGCCACCCTGAACAGAGAAAGCCCGGAGGGAATTCCCTCCGGGCTCTCACGGGCTCTCACGGGCTCTCACGGGCTCTCGCCTTCGCGGACTCTCGCGGACGCTCGCGGGCTCCACGCGGGTCGACGGCTCCTCAGCCGTCCGCGAAGCGGCGGCGCCTAGCCGTACATGCGGCGCATCGCGAAGTCGACCATCTGCTCGACCGCCTTCGCGTCGAACACCATCCGGTGCTCGCCCTCCATGTCCAGGACGAAGCCGTAGCCGGTGGGCAGGAGGTCGATCACCTCCGCGCCGGTGATCACGAAGTACTTGGACTCCTTGCCCGCGTACCGGCGCAACTCCTTGAGCGAGGTGAACATCGGGATCACCGGCTGCTGGGTGTTGTGCAGCGCGAGGAAGCCCGGGTTGTCGCCGCGCGGGCAGTACACCTTGGACGTGGCGAAGACCTGCTGGAAGTCCTCCGCCGACATCTGGCCGGTGGTGAAGGCCCGGACCGCGTCCGCCAGGGACGGCGGGGACGGCTCGGGGTACAGCGGCGGCTGCTGGCCGTACCCGCCCGGCATCTGCTGCTGCGCTTGGGCGTACTGCTGCTGAGCGCCCACACCCTGGTCGTAGCCGTACATGCCCCAAAGAGTAACGAGTCACAGATGACCGAATCGGGGTTGCTTCTTATTACCGACGGGTAGCATCATCGGAGCTACTTGTTGGTACGTGAACTAGCGCGAGGATCCAGTGCCTCGCCGATCTCTCTACGGAGCCGTCGCCATGGGGCACTACAAGTCGAATCTCCGCGACATCGAGTTCAACCTCTTCGAAGTACTCGGGCGCGACAAGCTGTACGGCACCGGCCCGTTCGAGGAGATGGACACCGAGACCGCCAAGAGCGTCCTCGAGGAGCTGACCCGCCTCGCGGAGAACGAGCTGGCCGAGTCCTTCGCGGACGCCGACCGCAACCCGCCGGTCTTCGACCCGGAGACCAACACCGCGCCGGTCCCCGCGTCCTTCAAGAAGAGCTACCAGGCCTTCATGGACTCCGAGTACTGGCGCCTGGGCCTGCCCGAGCCGATCGGCGGCACCACGGCTCCCCCGTCCCTGATCTGGGCGTACGCCGAGCTCATCCTGGGCGCGAACCCGGCCGTGTGGATGTACTCCTCCGGCCCGGCCTTCGCCGGGATCCTCCACGACGAGGGCAACGACGTCCAGAAGGGCATCGCGAAGATCGCCGTCGAGAAGCAGTGGGGCTCGACGATGGTGCTCACCGAGCCGGACGCCGGCTCGGACGTCGGCGCCGGCCGCACCAAGGCCGTGCAGCAGGAGGACGGCTCCTGGCACATCGAGGGCGTGAAGCGGTTCATCACCTCCGGTGAGCACGACATGGCGGAGAACATCCTCCACTACGTCCTCGCCCGTCCCGAGGGCGCCGGCCCCGGCACCAAGGGCCTGTCCCTCTTCCTCGTCCCGAAGTACCTCTTCGACTTCGAGACCGGCGAGCTGGGCGAGCGCAACGGCGTCTACGCCACCAACGTCGAGCACAAGATGGGCCTGAAGGCGTCCAACACCTGCGAGATGACGTTCGGCGACCAGCACCCCGCCAAGGGCTGGCTGATCGGCGACAAGCACGACGGCATCCGCCAGATGTTCCGCATCATCGAGTTCGCCCGGATGATGGTCGGCACGAAGGCCATCTCCACCCTGTCGACCGGCTACCTCAACGCGCTGGAGTACGCCAAGGAGCGCGTCCAGGGTCCGGACCTGGCGAACTTCATGGACAAGGCCGCGCCCAAGGTCACCATCACCCACCACCCCGACGTGCGCCGCTCGCTGATGACGCAGAAGGCGTACGCCGAGGGCATGCGCGCCCTCGTCCTCTACACGGCCTCCATCCAGGACGCGATCGCCGTCAAGGAGGCGGCCGGCGAGGACGCCAAGGCCGAGCACGCGCTCAACGACCTGCTCCTGCCGATCGTCAAGGGCTACGGCTCCGAGAAGGGCTACGAGCAGCTCGCGCAGTCGCTGCAGACCTTCGGCGGCTCCGGCTTCCTGCAGGAGTACCCGATCGAGCAGTACATCCGCGACGCCAAGATCGACACCCTGTACGAGGGCACGACCGCGATCCAGGGCCAGGACTTCTTCTTCCGGAAGATCGTCCGCAATCAGGGCGCCGCGCTGAACTCCCTCGCCGAGGACATCAAGAAGTTCCTCGCCCTCGGCACCGGCGGCGAGGAGCTGGCGGGCGCCCGCGAGCACCTGGCGAAGGCGGCCGTCGAGCTGGAGGCCATCGTCGGCCTGATGCTGACCGACCTCGCGGCCACCGAGCAGGACGTCAAGAACATCTACAAGGTGGGCCTGAACACCACCCGCCTGCTGCTGGCCTCCGGTGACGTCGTCGTCGGCTACCTGCTGCTCAAGGGCGCCGCGATCGCCGCCGAGAAGCTGCAGACGGCCTCCTCCAAGGACCAGGCGTTCTACACGGGCAAGATCGCTGCGGCGAAGTTCTTCGCGGCCAACGTCCTGCCCGGCGTCACCGGCGCGCGCAAGCTCGCCGAGGGCGTGGACCTGGAGCTGATGGAGCTGGACGAGGCGGCGTTCTAGCCACCGCCGCGGCCCGCCCCTCGCCGCCTCGGCGAGGGCCCCGGGCCGCCCCCGCCCCTCCCTTCCCCGGGAGGGGGCCCGCGTCCCCATTTCCTTCACAAGGGGCCCGTTCCCAGCCCGGGAACGGGCCCCTCGGCGTCGTTAAGGTGAACCCCATGAGCGCACCCTCCCGCTTCGACCGCGGCCACACCGACGACCTGATGTCCTTCCTGACGGCCAGCCCGTCGCCCTACCACGCGGTGGCCGCTGCCGCCGAACGGCTGGAGAAGGCCGGTTTCCGCCAGGTCGCCGAGACGGACGCCTGGGACGGCACCAGCGGCGGCCGGTACGTGCTGCGCGGCGGGGCGATCATCGCCTGGTACGTCCCCGAGGGCGCCCCCGCGCACGCCCCGTTCCGGATCATCGGCGCCCACACCGACTCCCCCAACCTGCGGGTCAAGCCGCTGCCCGACACCGGGGCGCACGGCTGGCGGCAGGTGGCCGTCGAGATCTACGGCGGGCCGCTGCTGAACTCCTGGCTGGACCGCGACCTGGGCCTGGCGGGCCGGCTGACCCTGCGGGACGGCTCGACCCGGCTGGTGAACGTCGACCGGCCGCTGCTGCGCGTGCCCCAGCTCGCCATCCACCTGGACCGTTCGGTGGCGTCGGAGGGGCTCAAGCTCGACAAGCAGCGTCATCTCCAGCCGGTGTGGGGCCTCGGCAACGACGTGCGCGACGGCGACCTGATCGCGTTCCTGGAGGAGACGGCCCGGCTCGGCGCGGGCGAGGTCACCGGCTGGGACCTGATGGTGCACTCGGTGGAACCCCCGGCCTACCTCGGCCGTGACAAGGACCTCGTCGCCGGGCCCCGGATGGACAACCTGCTGTCCGTGCACGCCGCCACGGCCGCGCTGGCCGCCGTCGCGTCCGGCGGCGCGGACCTGCCGTACGTCCCCGTCCTGGCGGCCTTCGACCACGAGGAGAACGGCTCCCAGTCGGACACCGGCGCGGACGGGCCGCTGCTCGGCAGCGTGCTGGAACGTTCTGTCTTCGCGCGCGGAGGCTCGTACGAGGACCGGGCCAGAGCCTTCGCCGGGAGCGTCTGTCTGTCCTCCGACACCGGTCACGCCGTCCACCCCAACTACGCGGAGCGGCACGACCCCACGCACCACCCGCGGGTCAACGGCGGACCGATCCTCAAGGTCAACGTCAACAACCGCTACGCCACCGACGGTTCGGGCCGCGCGGTGTTCGCCGCCGCCTGCGAGAAGGCCGGCGTCCCCTTCCAGTCCTTCGTCTCCAACAACTCCATGCCGTGCGGCACCACTATCGGCCCGATCACCGCGGCCCGGCACGGCATCAAGACCGTCGACATCGGCGTCGCGATCCTGTCCATGCACAGCGCGCGCGAACTGTGCGGCGTCGACGACCCGCACCTGCTGGCGAACGCGCTGGTGGCGTTCCTGGAGGGGTAGCACCGGCCCGAACGGCCTGAACGGCCCGAACTCCGCCCGGAGGCGGCCGTCCTGATGTGACGTGAGCCGCCGGCTCCGCATGGGTGCCCACAGCGCGGGTACCCGGAGTTCACCGGAACGTCCGGACCGGACAGGAGGCGACACTCATGGGCCTCGGCGGATGCATCATCCTCATCGCCGCGGGAGCCATCCTCACTTTTGCGACCGACTGGCACATGCAGGGGGTCAACCTCGATCTGGTCGGCATCATCCTGATGATCGTCGGGCTGATCGGTGTCAGCACCTTCAGCAGCATCGCCCGCCGCAGGCGCGTGGTGGTACCCCCCACCACGCCGGTCGTCACCGAGGAAGCGCACCCCCATCGGCGCGACGGCTACGGCGACGGCTACGGCGTCTGACGATCCTTTCCCGCCCGAGCACGAGCGAACGGCGGCCCGTCCCCTCCGCGCCGCGGTGAGCCGGCCGGGCCGCCCCGCTCCCGCGCCGGGATCGGCCCATCGGCCCAGCGGCGGCGTCGCGGGCCGGCCGGCGGGGAAGCGCTGACGGTATGAGATTCCTGGTACGCGACCGGCTCCTCGGCATCGGCGAGGACTACTGGATCGAGGACGAGCACGGCGACAAGGTGTTCCTCGTCGACGGCAAGGCCATGCGGCTGCGGGACACCTTCGAGCTGAAGGACCGGGACGGGCACGTGCTCGTCGACATCCACCAGAAGATGTTCGCGCTGCGCGACACGATGGTGATCGAACGCGGCGGCGAGGCACTGGCGACCGTCCGGCGCAAGCGGCTGTCGCTGCTGCGCAACCACTTCCGGGTCACCCTGGTGGACGGCACCGAACTCGACGTCAGCGGCCGGATCCTCGACCGGGAGTTCGTCGTCGAGTACGACGGCGAGGTGCTGGCCGTGATCTCCCGCCGCTGGCTGCACGTGCGCGAGACGTACGGCGTCGACGTGGTCCGCGAGGACGCGGACCCGGCGCTGCTGATCGCGGTGACGGTGTGCGTGATCCACCTGGCGGAGAAGGAGCGGGAGCACGACCGCGGGGAGGACTGAACCCCCTCCCCGCCGGGACAGGGTCACGGGACAGGGGGCACGGGCCTCAGGAGGAGCGGGGCGCGGGCGGCGGTGCCAGGCCCAGGACGCGGTCCTTCAGGGCCGGGAACTGCTGCCGGGTCGCCGCCACCTTCGCCGGGTCGAGGTCGACGGTGAGGATCTCCTCGCCGGCGCCCGCCTCGGCGAGCACCTCGCCCCAGGGATCCACCACGATCGAGTGACCGGCCTGGGGAACCCCCGCGTGCGTCCCGGCCGTTCCACAGGCGAGCACGAACGCCTGGTTCTCCACCGCCCGCGCCCGGGCCAGCAGCGTCCAGTGCGCCCGGCGGCGCTCCGGCCAGCCCGCCGGGATCACCAGCATCTCGGCGCCGGCGTCGACGAGCGCGCGGAACAGTTCGGGAAAGCGGAGGTCGTAGCAGGTGGCCAGGCCGGCGGTGGTCTGCGGCAGCCGGACGGTCACCGGCTCGCGGCCCGCTCCCATCAGCACGGCCTCGCCCTTGTCGAAGCCGAAGCGGTGGATCTTGCGGTAGGCGGCGGCCAGGTCGCCGGAGGGGGTGAAGACGAGTGAGGTGTTGTAGAGGGTGCCGTCGGGGTCGCGCTCGGGGATCGAGCCCGCGTGCAGCCACACGCCCGCGTCGCTCGCCGCCTTCGCCATGGCCTCGTACGTCGGCCCCTGGAGCGGCTCGGCCTCGCCGCCGAAGTCCTCGTACGCGAACGCGCCGGTGGTCCACAGCTCCGGGAGCACGACCAGATCGGCTCCGGCCTGGTCCCGCACGAGCGACGACACCCGCCGCCGACGCGATTCGACCGATTCGCCCTCGTCTACGGCAATTTGAAGCAAAGAGGCGCGCACACTACCACCGTCCTGGCATGGAAGCCGTCCACTCGGGCCTACGATCGTCACACGAAAGCACTGCCGGGGTGCCTCACAGCAGCGTAACTTGGGGGCACCCCCGGCTCGAGCGCAGCCGAGAGCTGGGGGGAGTTCCTAGACACCCGCCGAGTGCAGCCACCTCCCACTGGCAAAGCCGCCACAATCTGCCCGTGTACCGACCGCCGAGGGGTCCCGTTCCGTGAGTCTGCATCCCACCCTCCAGCCCTACGCCGACGCCTGGACCCACTCCATCGAAGCGATATCGGAACTGGTCCGGCCCCTTGTCGAAGGCGAGTGGAATTGGCGCACACCGTGCCCGGGGTGGTCGGTCCGTGACGTCGTCTCCCACGTCATCGGCCTGGACTGCGAGATGCTCGGCGATCCGCGGCCCATCCACGCCCTCCCGCGCGACCTGTTCCACGTCACCAACGAGCACCAGCGCTACATGGAGATGCAGGTCGACGTCCGCCGCCACCACACGGCGCCGGAGATGACGTCCGAGCTGGAGTACGTGATCATCCGCCGCAACCGCCAGCTGCGCAACGAGAACCGGCAGCCGGGCGCCAAGGTGCGCGGCCCGCTGGGCACCGAGCTGACGCTGGAGGAGTCCATGCGCAGCCACGCCTTCAACGTGTGGGTGCACGAGCAGGACCTGCGCGCCGCGCTCGGCCGTCCCGGCAACCTCGACTCCCCCGGCGCGCAGGTGGCCCGTGACGTGCTGCTGGCCGCGCTGCCGGAGGTGGTGGCGAACCGTGCCGAGGCGCCGCGCAGTTCGGCGTTCGTTTTCGACGTCCACGGTCCCGTCGAGTTCCTGCGCACGATCCGCATCGACATCCAGGGCCGCGGCACCCTCGAGACCGCCCCCGCCCTCGGCCCCGCCGCGACCTTCACCCTCGACTGGGAGACCTACGTCCGCCTGGCCTGCGGCCGGGTGACGCCGGACGCGGTGGCGGACCGGGTCAAGGCGGAGGGCGACCCGGAGCTGACGTCGGCGATCCTGCGGAACTTCACGGTGACGCCGTAGCCGGGGCGCTGCGGGACGCTGGTCCGGGGTGCTGCGGGACGGCGTTCCGGAGGGGCTGTGGAACGGGGCCGCACCGCGTGCCGACGGCGACGCGGTGCCCCGCCCGGCGGCCCGGGCACGCCGGTGAGCGGGGCCGCCCGGCTGGTCACGCAGGTGAGCGGGGCCGTGCGGCGGATCACGCGGGTACGTGCACCGTCTCCACCCGGCTGGCCACCAGCCGCTCCCGCTCCCGGCGCGCCGCCCGCCCGCCGAGCCGGAGGATCTGGCTGACGCCGAGCGCCTGGAGCACGAACACCGCGGAGAAGGCGACGGTGTAGTTGTCGCCGGTGGCGTCGAGCAGCACGCCGATCGCGAACAGCGTCGTCATCGAGGCGACGAAACCGCCCATGTTGGTGATTCCGGAGGCCGTTCCCTGCCGCTCCGGCGGGTTGGCCGGCCGCGCGAAGTCGAAGCCGAGCATGGACGCGGGCCCGCAGGCGCCCAGCACCACGCACAGCGCGATCAGCAGCCCCATCGGCGCGTGAGCGCCCGGCCAGGCCAGGGTCAGCGCCCACATGACCGCGGTGGCGCCCACGGTGCCCAGCGCCAGCGGCAGCCGGGCCGCGTGGTGCCGGGCGACGACCTGGCCGTAGACGAGGCCGACGGCCATGTTCGACAGGACGACCAGGGTGAGCAGTTCCCCGGCCGTGGCACGGCTGAGCCCCTGGGCCTCGACCAGGAACGGCAGCCCCCACAGGAGCAGGAACACCATCGCCGGGAACTGGGTCGTGAAGTGCACCCACAGCCCGAGCCGGGTCCCCGGCTCCCGCCAGGACGCGGCGATCTGCCGGCGCACGTAGGCGGCTCCCCGGTGCGGCAGCGGCGCCGGCTCGTGGCCCTCCGGGTGGTCCTTCAGGAAGACCAGCAGCAGGACCAGGACGACGGCCCCGGCGACCGAGCTGCCCGCGAACGCCGCCGTCCAGCCGACGCCGTGCAGCAGCCGGGCCAGCAGCAGCGTGGAGACCAGATTGCCGGCCATGCCCACGAGCCCCGCGAGCTGCGCGACGAGCGGGCCGCGCCGGGCGGGGAACCAGCGGGTGCCCAGCCGCAGCACGCTGATGAACGTCATCGCGTCGCCGCAGCCGAGCAGCGCCCGCGAGGCGAGCGCCGTGCCGTACGACGGCGAGAGGGCGAAGCCCAGCTGGCCGGCCGTGAACAGCACGGTCCCGATGCCCAGCACCTTCTTGGTGCCGAGCCGGTCGACCAGGAGCCCCACGGGTATCTGCATGCCGGCGTAGACCAGCAGCTGGAGGATGGAGAAGGTCGACAGCGCCGAGGCGTTGACGTGGAAGCGGTCGGCCGCGTCGAGTCCGGCGACGCCGAGGGACGTCCGGAAGATCACGGCGACGAAGTAGACGGAGACGCCGATGCCCCAGACGGCGATCGCGCGCCGTCCGCCCGGAGGATCGCTCGGCAGAGTGGAGACGCTCATCGGATCTCACCCCGCGCCAGGTGCGAGAACCAGCCGACGTGCCGGTGGACGACGCCGACCGCCGCGTCCGCGTCCCCGGAGCGCAGGGCGTCGAGGATCTCCGCGTGCTCGGCGAGCGTCTTGGCGATCCGGTCGGGGTGCGAGTGCATGACGGCGACGCCCATCCGCAGCTGGCGGTCGCGCAGCTGGTCGTAGAGGCGGGAGAGGATCTCGTTGCCGCCACTTCGCACGATCTCGGCATGGAAGCAGCGGTCGGTGACGGCGGCCGCGGCGAAGTCCCCGGCGGCGGCCTGCGCCTTCTGCCGGGTCAACAGCTCCTCCAGCCTCTCGACGAGCCCCGCGGAAGCGGGTACGGCCTTGCGGGCCGCGTGCTCCTCGACCAGCATTCGGGTCTCGATGACGTCGGCGATCTCCTGCGCGGACACCGGCAGGACCAGCGCGCCCTTCTTCGGGTACAGCCGGATCAGCCCCTCGACCTCCAGCCGCAGCAGCGCCTCCCGCACGGGGGTGCGCGAGACTCCGACGGCTTCGGCGAGTTCCCCTTCGGTGAGCAGAGTCCCGCCCTCGTAACGGCGTTCCAGGACGGCCTGCTTGACGTGGGCGTACACGCGGTCGGCGGCGGGGGGCCGCTTGACGGGGGCGAGTGGCGCTGAAGGCATGAACACAGCATAGATACAACACGTACGCATGTCCGGTCCGGTCCACCATGCGGACCGCGGGCGGCCGCCCCTGAGTCACGCGCGGCACGCACGTGGCCCACGCCACAGCCGGATCCTGAATTCACCCCATCAACCGCACAACCTTCTGTGCTACTTACGTGTCACACACCTGCGGCCCCAGAATCCATGCACGCTCAACCGGCCGCATTCCAGGGGCATTCGACTCAATCGGGGTACCTCACTTGATTACCGGCATCAAGGGCTTCCGTCTTCGCAAAGCCGCGGCCGTCGCCGTCACGACCGGCGCGGTGTTCGCCACCGGAGCGCTCACCGCGGCTCCGGCGCAGGCCTTGACGGCGCCCACCATCACCGCCAAGGGCGGATACCTGATGAACAGCGCCACTGGCACCACCCTCTACAGCAAGTCCGCCGACACCAAGCGGCTGACCGCCTCGACCACGAAGGTCATGACCGCGAAGGTCGTGCTGTCGCAGTCGAACCTGAACCTGGACACCAAGGTCACGATCAAGAAGGCCGTCAGTGACTACATGGTCTCCAAGGGCTACCCCTCATCGGCCCACCTGATCGTCGGTGACAAGGTCACCGTCCGTCAGCTGCTGTACGGGATGATGCTGCCCTCCGGCTGCGACGCCGCGATGGCCCTCGCCGACAAGTTCGGCACGGGCACGTCGGTCAGCGCGCGCGTGAAGTCGTTCATCTCCAAGATGAACACCACGGCCAAGAACCTCGGCATGACCAACACGCACTTCGACTCGTTCGACGGCCTCAGCAACGGCTCGAACTACTCGACGCCGCGCGACCTGACGAAGCTCGCCCGCAGCGTGATGAAGAGCTCCACGTTCAAGACCGTCGTGAAGACCAAGTCGTACACGGCGAAGACCATCACGAGCAGCGGCGCCACCCGCACGATGGCCACCTGGAGCAACACCAACACCCTGCTCGGCTGGAACGGCACGCTCGGCATCAAGACCGGCTCGGGCCCCGACGCCCACTACTGCCTCGTCTTCGCCGCCACGCTGAACGGCGAGTCGGTGATGGGCACGGTCATGACGGCCCCGACCGCCACCGACCGCACGAACGACGTCAAGAAGCTCATCAACTACGGCTACGCCAAGATCAGCTGACGTTCCGCTTCACGCTCCAAGGGCCCGTCGCAGCCGGCGACGGGCCTTTTCAGCGCCCGGAACGCCCCACGTACGCCGCGAAGGACGCCCACGCGGCGGGGTTGACTCGGACTATGGGCCCGCCGGCCCGCTTGCTGTCCCGCACGGCAACGGTCCGGGGGACGTTACGGGCGACCTCCACGCACTGCTGTCCCGCGTCTCCGCCGCTGTAACTGGATTTGACGAACTCGAAGTCGGTCACCGGCCTACATCTCCTTGCGAATGGTCTCGATCAGTTCGAGAGCGTTGCGCTCCGCCAGACCGACCCGCGCGATCCGCTCGAAGACACGGCCATGCCTGGCAGCGTCCTCCTCGCTCTCCAACCAGAGCGTAGAAGACGGTACGTCCATATGTACGACGTCCAGCGCTCCGGGCTCGCTGAACGAGACAATGCTGAACGCCCCGGTCATGCCGGGATTGGCGCCTGCGAGGAAGGGCACCACCTGGATTCTCACCGTGTCCAGGGCCGCCACGTCGAGCACATGGCCGAGTTGCTCCCTCATCACAGCCCGTCCACCGACGAGTTGACGCAACGCGCCCTCGTGGATGACAGCCCACAGTTCCAGTGGGCGTTCCGACCGAAGCCGCGCCTGGCGGGTCAGTCTGGCATCCACGAACGGCTCGATCTCGCTCGGGTCCTCCCACGAGCCGGCGCCCACCGCCACGGCACGCGCGTAGTCCGGCGTCTGCAACAGCCCTGGAACGAAGGCGATTTCCCAGGTGCGGATACTGGTGGCGATGTCTTCCAGGGCGACGTACTCGACCATGGCGGCGAGCTGCGGGTACTGATTCCACCAGCCCCTGGCCTTGCGCCGGTCCCGGTCCGCCTTGGCCAGGGCCAGCAGCTTCCCGATCACCGCCTCGTCCGTCTGACCGTACAGATGGCACAGCGCCCTGACGTCGGGATCACGCAGTGGCACCTGACCGCGTTCGATCTTCGCGACCTTGGTGACCGACGCCGTCAACGCCTCGGCGGCCTGCGGCTGGCGCATCCCGCACACCTCGCGCATGCGCAGCAACTCCCCGCCGAGTCGCCGCCCCAAGACGGTCGTGACCGTCTTCCCCCGTTCCGGGTTCCTGCCCGCCATGACACGTCCCTCCCGATCGACCGGCCCAGTGTGGGACTCCCGAGCGAGGCCCCGCAAACCAACGGCAGCAATATTTCTGCCCAAGTAAGTTGCTGCCCCCAGCCGGATGCCGCTACCGTCAGTGCTCAATCGCCCACAGAGCGACACCAGTAGGCGGAAGCGCACCGTGCTGTCCGCACGGCGGAGCCACCCCGCTGGGCCTCACATCGCACAAGGAGGTGCGCTCCCGTGACCGACTCCTGCCCTCCCGGGCCGCCCAAGGTCCACGGCCGCTACGACGCCGTCAGCTTCACGCCGTACCCGCGCAGCGTCCCCCTCGCCCGCAGGCATGTCGCCCGGCTCGCCGTCGCCTGGGGGCACCCGGAGGTGGCCGGCGACGCGGCCTTGGTGGCGAGCGAGCTGTGCACCAACGCGGTGCTGCACGGGTGCCTGCGGGACCGGCTGTTCCGAGTGGAGACGTCCCTCGGCGCGGGCGCGCTGCGGGTCGCCGTCACCGATCCGAGGGGCGAGCGGCTCCCCGACCACGCCCGAGTCTCCGACCCCGACGACCAGTTCGGCCGGGGACTGCTCATCGTCCGTACGCTCGCCTCCCGCTGGTCCGTGGAGAAACTGACGGTCGGCAAGAGCGTCTGGGCGGAACTCGACATCGCGAGGATCCCCGATGCGTAGCCTGCTCAGCCGTCTCCGAAGGTGCCCTGCCGGTACCGTGGCCCCGCGGCGAAAGGAGACACAGATGGCAGCCGAATGGCACAACGCGGTGACGGAGGCCAGGCAAGCCACCGGGTTCACGGGGGACGTCGTACAGCGCACGGTCGACGGCATCGGGGCGGCGCTGCGCCTCGACCATCGAGCCGGCTTCTACACAGAACTCGGCACTCTGTCCGACTCCGGCGCCTTCGACGCGTTCCTCAACCACTGGTGGACCCAGGCGCTCGCCGACTCGGCACCGGACGAGGACACCCGCGAGCGCGCGATCGACTTTGCCGACGTGACCGTATCGCTGTACGCCCGGTCTGCGGACGGCTCTACCGCCACCCAGGCCGAGATCGAAGCCCTCATCGCCGGAGCGGAAGCCTCTTGAACTACACCATCGTCTGGGAACGGACGGCTTCCGAAGGCCTCAAGCGGCTCCGAGCGCGAGACGGCGACGCCGTGAAGCCGCTCGTGAAGGCGATCAATTCTCTTGCCAACGACCCGGAGCCCTCCGCCAGCAGCAAGCTTGGCGGGACCAGCCTCCGGCGGTTGCGCGTGGGAATCTATCCGGCCACCTACGAGATCGACGGAACCACTGTCGCCGTCAAGGTTCTGATGGTCGGCAGCACTGCCGCCTGATCACAGCTCCGAGGTTTCGCGAGATCGCAAGCAGAAGTTGTGGTCTCAGCGTCCCCGCAGGTCAGAGAGGGGCGAGAGAGTAACTGGAAGTTACTCTCTCGCCCCTCTTTCAGTTCTTGGCAGGCCTCACGCCCAGGTGATCAACGGCTTTGGCTGTTCCAGTACCGCTGCCCCGTCCGCCAGGACCTTGTAGTCCAGTTCCCCGGCCACAAGGCAGTGGTCGAAGCTCAGCGCCGGCGTGATGACCTGACGGAGGAGCGTTGCCTTGCCCTTGTGGACCCACGGCTGGAGCTTGATCACGTCGGCCGCGAGAACCGCGGACTCGCCGGGGCTGGACAGCGATGCGCCAAGATAAGGCAGTTGAGGTCACGCGCACTCAACTGCTCCACCTGCAAGCGGAATACGTGATCTTCGCTCGCAATCGTGAACATTCCGGCATCAGCTGGCATATTCGATTTGCTCCGCTTTACGTTCCGCGGCGGAGGTGGTTCACGTGATCGAACCCAGTAAGCGACACGACTCTGCCGAACGGCACGAGGCGATCGACGTCAGCGACTTCGTGTACGCGGCGACCGGCGCCCGGGTGCGCCGGCTGACCATGCCGGACGGGACCCACTGGTTCCCGGCGGTGGATGTGTGCAAGGAACTCGGGTACACCACGACCCGAAAGGCACTGACGGACCACGTCCCGGAGGGCCATCGAGAGAGTCTCGAGACAGTGACTGGAAGTCACTCTCTCAGCATTCCCGCAGGTAGGGAGTGGCGCCGAGACTTGCAACTCATCGATCTGCAAGGTCTGATCCGCCTCGTCCAGGCCTGTACGAAACCGTCCTGCGAGCCCTTCAAGCAGTGGGCCGCGGAGGTGATCGAGACAGTGCAGCGAGAGGGCTCTTACGCCCTCGAAGAGGCGGAGGTGCAGCCCGCCGATCCGAGTGCCCCGGTCGTGTATGCCATGCCGGACCAGGTCGCGGAGGCCATCGTGCGGCTCGAGGCGCACAACCTTCAGCTGGACGAGGAGCTTGCGAACGCACAGCACGAATCGCTCACGCTGCAGAAGGAGGCAGTCACCCTGCAGCGGGAGGTGCTGGCGACGCAGAAGGCCACGCTTGCCGTGCAGCAGGCCATGGTGCGGGCGATGGAGCGGATCGCGGACCGGCTCGACGGTCTCGTCCTCGGACGCCGGGCTCCTGACGGGCGCCTCGCGGTGCTGCCCACCACGGAGTCCGTGCTGGCCGACTGGCGGCACCGGCTGTCGGTGACGGAGGACGTGTGGACGGTGGCCGTGGTCATCGCCCCGGTCCTGGTCGAACAGGGTGAACTCCGCGAGCCGCTGGAAGCGATCGCGGCTCGTACGGGACTCCCGGTGCGCCGCGTCAACGAATGCCTCCGCCTGCTGCAGAAGCACGCGTGCATCCGCTCGCAGGGCGGTGCGGAGGACGGGGCGCCGGTGTATGTGCTCGACCAGGGCTGACAATCCCTGACGGAGCCCTCAGGGAGAAAGACGGAGGGGGCGGTCGCAAGCTGAAGTTGCGGCCGTCCCCTCCGGGCCTCCGAGACTATCGGGTGACGCCCGTCACGCCCAAGTGATCAGCCGTTTGGGCTGTTCCAGGATCGCGGCGACGTCCGCGAGGACCTTGGAGCCGAGTTCCCCGTCCACCAGGCGGTGGTCGAAGCTCAGGGCGAGGGTGGTGACCTGGCGGGGCTTCACCTTGCCCTTGTGGACCCACGGCTGGAGCTTGATCGCGCCGACTGCGAGGATCGCGGACTCGCCGGGGTTGAGCAGCGGCGTGCCGGTGTCGACGCCGAAGACGCCGACGTTGGTGATGGTCACCGTGCCGCCCTGCATGGCCGCCGGGGACGTCTTGCCCTCGCGGGCCGTGGCCACCAGGTCGCCCAGGGCCTCGGCCAGTTGCGGCAGCGTCTTGGCGTGGGCGTCCTTGATGTTCGGGACGATCAGGCCGCGCGGGGTCGCCGCCGCGATGCCCAGGTTGACGTAGTGCTTGAGCACGATCTCCTGGTTCGCCTCGTCCCAGGACGCGTTGATGTCCGGGTTGCGCCGGATGGCGACCAGCAGGGCCTTGGCGATCAGCAGCAGGGGGTTCACGCGCAGGCCGGCGAACTCCTTGTCCTGCTTGAGCTCCTCGACCAGCCTCATGGTGCGGGTCACGTCCACCGTCACGAACTCGGTGACGTGCGGGGCGGTGAACGCCGAGCCGACCATCGCCGCCGCCGTGGCCTTGCGGACCCCCTTGACCGGGACGCGGGTCTCGCGAGCCGTGTCGTACACCGGGGCAGGCGTGGGGGCGGCGGGCGCCTCCACGGCCGGCTCGGGCGTCACGGTCCGCGCCGCGACCGCCGCGTGCACGTCCTCGCGCGTGATGATCCCGTCCGGGCCGGACGGCGTGACCGTCGTCAGGTCGACGCCCAGGTCCTTGGCCAGCTTGCGCACCGGCGGCTTGGCCAGCGGGCGCTCCTGCGGCGCCGCGGGGGCCGCGGCGGGGGCCTGCCCGTGGCCGTTCAGCCCCGCCGGAGCCGCGGGTGCGGGCGCTGCGGGGGCGGGCACGGGTGCGGGCGTCGTGGTCTCCGGGCCCTTGCGCGGACGGCGCCGGGTGGAGGACGTCGCCACCCCGTAGCCCACCAGGACCGGCTGGCGGCCCTGCGGCTTCGGCTCCTCCGGCCGCTCGGGCGCGGCGGCGGCCGGGGCGGCGACGGCGGTGCCGCCCGACACGTCCACCGCGATGATCGACGTGCCCACGTCCACCGTGGTGCCCTCGGGGAAGTGCAGCTCGCGGACCACACCGTCGTAGGGGATGGGCAGTTCGACGGCCGCTTTGGCGGTCTCGACCTCGCACACCACCTGGCCGTCGGTGACCGTGTCGCCGGGCTGGACGTACCACTTGAGGATCTCGGCCTCGGTGAGCCCCTCGCCCACGTCCGGCATCTTGAACTCGCGTACGGACGCTTCCGTCATCGTCGTCACGACCTTCTCCTCAGTACGCCAGGGCGCGGTCGACGGCGTCGAGCACCCGGTCCAGGCCCGGCAGGTACTCCTCCTCCAGGCGGGCCGGCGGGTACGGGGCGTGGTAGCCGCCGACCCGCAGGACCGGCGCCTCCAGGTGGTAGAAGCAGCGCTCCGTGATGCGGGCGGCGATCTCCGCGCCCGAGCCGAAGAACACCGGGGCCTCGTGGACCACCACCAGGCGGCGCGTCTTCTCCACCGAGGTCTGGATCGAGTCGAAGTCCAGCGGGGAGACCGAGCGCAGGTCCAGGACCTCCAGGGACTTGCCTTCTTCGGCGGCCGCGTCGGCGACCTCCTGGCACAGCTTCACCATCGGGCCGTAGGCGACCAGGGTGAGGTCGGTGCCCTCGCGGACGACCTGGGCCCGGTGCAGCGGGCCGGGGATCGCCTCGGTGTTGACCTCGGCCTTGTCCCAGTAGCGCCGCTTGGGCTCGAAGAAGATCACCGGGTCGTCGCTCTGGATGGCCTGCTGCATCATCCAGTACGCGTCGGAGGCGTTGGAGGGGGAGACCACCTTCAGGCCCGCCACGTGCGCGAACAGCGACTCCGGGGACTCCGAGTGGTGCTCGACCGCGCCGATGCCGCCGCCGTAGGGGATGCGGATGACGACCGGCATCTTGACCTTGCCCAGCGAGCGTGCGTGCATCTTCGCGAGCTGCGTGACGATCTGGTCGTAGGCCGGGAAGACGAAGCCGTCGAACTGGATCTCCACCACCGGGCGGTAGCCGCGCAGCGCGAGACCGATCGCCGTGCCGACGATGCCGGACTCGGCGAGGGGGGTGTCGATGACGCGGCTCTCGCCGAAGTCCTTCTGCAGGCCGTCCGTCACCCGGAACACGCCGCCGAGCTTGCCGACGTCCTCGCCCATGACCAGAACCTTGGGGTCGGACTCCAGGGCGCGGCGCAGCGACTCGTTGATCGCCTTGGCCAGGGCCATCTTCTCCGCAGCCATGTCAGACCCCCTCTCCCGCGGCGAAGCCGCTTTCGGACTCGTCCGCGAACGACGCCTGGTAGGCGGCGAACTGCGCTCGCTCCTCGTCGACGAGCGCGTGCCCGTCCGCGTACACGTTCTCGAAGATGGCGAACCGGTCCGGGTCCGGCATGGCGCGGACCGCTTCGCGCACTCGCCTGCCCAACGTCTCGCTCTCGGTCTCCAGTTCCGCGAAGAATCCCTCGTCCGCGTGGTTTGCGGCCTCCAGGTAGCGGCGGAGCCGCAGGATCGGGTCCTTTGCCTCCCAGGACTGCCGCTCCTCGTCGCCCCGGTAGCGGGTGGGGTCGTCGGAGGTGGTGTGCGCGCCCATGCGGTACGTGTACGCCTCGACCAGCGTCGGGCCCTCGCCGGCCCGGGCGCGCTCCAGCGCCCACCGGGTGACCGCCAGGCACGCGAGGACGTCGTTGCCGTCGACGCGGACGCCGGGGAAGCCGTAGCCCTGCGCGCGCTGGTACAGCGGCACGCGGGTCTGCTTCTCGGTCGGCTCGGAGATCGCCCACTGGTTGTTCTGGCAGAAGAACACCACGGGGGCGTTGTAGACCGCGGAGAAGGTGAAGGACTCCGCGACGTCGCCCTGGCTGGAGGCGCCGTCGCCGAAGTACGCGATGACGGCCGAGTCCGCGCCGTCCTTGGCGACGCCCATCGCGTACCCGGTCGCGTGCAGCGTCTGGGAGCCGATGACGATCGTGTACAGGTGGAAGTTGTTGCTGTTCGGGTCCCAGCCGCCGTTGTTCACGCCGCGGAACATGCCGAGCAGGTTGGTCGGGTCGACCCCGCGGCACCAGGCGACGCCGTGCTCGCGGTAGGTCGGGAAGACGTAGTCGTCGTCGCGCAGCGCCCGGCCGGAGCCGATCTGGGCGGCCTCCTGGCCGAGCAGCGAGGCCCACAGGCCCAGCTCGCCCTGCCGCTGGAGCGCGGTGGCCTCGGCGTCGAAGCGGCGGGTGAGCACCATGTCGCGGTACAGGCCGCGCAGCTGCTCGGGGGTGACGCCGGCGACGTAGGAGTCGTACTCGGCGTTCTCGACGCGCTCGCCCTCGGGCGTCAGCAGCTGTACGAGGCCGGGCTCGGTGCCCGGCGACTTCCGGCCGGTCGTTCGCTTGCCGGCCGTGCTCTTGGTACCGGCGCTGCGTCGCGGCTTGCGCGCGGCAGTGCTCTCCACGGTCACGTGTGCTCCTCCGTCGGTCCGGCTCCCGGGTTCGCCGGGTGCCTGGGTGTCCCCCCAGCTCCGTTCAGGAGCCCGGGGAAGCGGCTCACCTGCCGTCCCACGGGCGCACAGGGTGGGTGCGGCTCGTTGGGGACAGGTGTGACAGGTGCCCCGGCGAGCGCCCTGCAAGAGGCACGTTACCCAGTGCTCCACACTTCTGTGAAACACCCCCTGACCTGCGATTTTGCTTGGATTTCCAAGTAAATCGCGTCAGCCGGGAACAGTCCCTGGTCACAGCCTTGCAGGGGGCCGGAACAACGGCACGTTATCCCGGTGACCCAGGTCACGGGAAGAGTCCACCGCGAGCGGGGCGGTTCGTCACGCGGAAGCGCCACGGTTCGTCAGGTGCGCGACACCCTTTCGAGCACTCATTGTGATCGAAAGCGACTGTGTGTGACAACGCGCAGCTCATGGGTCAGGCCGGTGCCCTAGCATCGGGGCGTGCCGCGCTCCTCCGTACCACCCCAGGTGCCTCACGCGCCCCCGTTGGGCGCGTTGCTGCGCCAGTTCGCGGCCGGTTCGGCCCTCGCCTGCGAGCCCGTCGACCAGGGCCTGCTCAACCGCGGTTACCGCCTGCGCACCACCCTCGGCCGGTACTTCCTCAAGCACCACTTCGACCCCGAGACGGCCGACCCGGCCGCCATCGCCCGCCGTCACCGCGCCACCCAGCGCCTGGCCGACCTGGGCGTCCCGGTGGCGCCCGCGCTGGCCGGCCGGGACGGGCGCACGGTCGCCGTCGTCGGCGGGCACGCGTACGCCCTGCACCCGTGGATCGAGGGGCGCCACCGGCACGGCGGGCAGCTCGGCACCGGGCAGTGCGGGCGGCTGGGCGCGCTGCTGGGGCGGGTGCACGCCGGGCTGGAGCACGTGATGCCGGCGCACCGGCGGGCGCGCGCCGAACCGGCCGAGAGCGCGGACCCGGCCGACACCTTCACCCTCATCGACGACCTGCTCGCCCGGGTGCGCCGCCACCATCCCGCCGACGCCTTCGACGAACTGGCCCGCCACCGCCTGCTGGAGCGGCGCGCCCTGCTGGAGCGGCACGCGGACCGGCGTCCGCCGCGCGGTGGATCGGTGGGCTGGGTGCACGGCGACTTCCACCCGTTCAACCTGCTCTACCGGGGTGACGCGCCGGCCGCGATCGTGGACTGGGACCGGCTGGGTCTGCGGCCCCGCGCGGAGGAGGCCGTACGCGCCGCCGCGATCTTCTTCGTGCAGCCCGCCGGGACGCTCGACCTGCCGAAGGTGCGGGCCTACGCGCGCGCGTACCGGCGGGCGGCCGGCGCCACGCCGTCCCAGCTCGCCGCGGCCGTGCACCGCGTGTGGTGGGAGCGCCTCAACGACTTCTGGATGCTGCGCTGGCACTACGAGCGCGGCGACACCCGCGCCGACCCCCAGTTCCCGGCGGCCTCGGCGCTGGCGGTGTGGTGGACGCGCGAGTACGACGCGGTGTGCGGGGCGTTCGCGGACTGAAGCGGCGGACCGAACCGGCGGACCGAAACCGGCGGACTGAAGTGACCGGCCGGGCGGGCACGGGTGCGGGGAGCCGTGGGACGGCTCCCCGCGTGTGTGAAAGGCGGTCCGCCGGGACGGGTCAGTTCCCGCCCAGGCCGTCGGTGATGCCGGCCGTGGGCTCCGTCGGCTGCGGCTGCTCGGACGCCGTGTCGCTCGGCTGCTGCGTCGGCGCCTGGGACGTCGG
Source organism: Streptomyces sp. NPDC031340 (assembly GCF_055569945.1). Lineage (NCBI taxonomy): Bacteria > Bacillati > Actinomycetota > Actinomycetes > Kitasatosporales > Streptomycetaceae > Streptomyces > Streptomyces sp. NPDC031340. Next base: position 169,417 of record NZ_JBVIIE010000001.1, on the reverse strand, counting down.
GTCGCTGCTGGGCTCGTTCGTCGGCTGCTGGCTGTAGCTCGGCGACGGCGTGTACGAGGGCGAGTACGACGGCGTCCAGTTCGAGCCGGAGTTGTCGCCCGAGCCGTTGTCCGTGGCCGTGTCCGTCGCCTGGTCGCTCGCCTGGTCGCTCGGCGTCTCGCTGGCCGTGTCGTCCTTGGTGGACTTCGTCGCGGTCGGCGACTGGGTCGTGCCCGAGCCGCCGCCGCCCGAGCCGGTGTTCTGCATCGCCAGCGCGACGCCCGCCGCGATGGCGATCACCGCGAGGACGGCGAGGATCCACAGCTTGCCGCGGCCGCTGCCCCGGTTGCCGTGCCCCTCGAAGCCGCCGTCGTCCCCGCCGCCGTACCCGGTGGGCAGGATCGGCTGCGGGATCTGGGTCGTGCCGGAGGCGTCGCCGGGGTGCGGCAGCACCTGGGTGCCGGCGAAACCGGTGGCCGGGGTGTGCCGGCCCTCGTGCATGGCGACCGGGCCGGTGTTCCAGGTGCCGGTGTGGCTGCCCTGGTCGTAGAGCATCTGCAGCCCGTACTGGACGAGCCCGCGCATCTCCTCGGCCGTCTGGAAGCGGTCGTCCGGTTCCTTGGCCAGCGAGCGCATGACCAGGCCGTCGAGCTCCGGAGGCGAGGCGTCGGAGACCTCGGACGGCGGCGTCGGGATGTCCTGGACGTGCTGGTAGACCACCGACAGCGGCGTCTCGCCGGTGAAGGGGGGCCGCAGCGCGAGGAGTTCGTAGAGCAGGCAGCCGGTCGCGTACAGGTCGGAGCGGTGGTCGACGGCCTTGCCGAGCGCCTGCTCCGGGGAGAGGTACTGCGGGGTGCCCATGACCATGCCGGTCTGCGTCATCGTCGTCGACGCGCCGTGCAGGGCGCGGGCGATGCCGAAGTCCATCACCTTCACGGCGCCGTTGTTGGTGATGATGACGTTGGCCGGCTTGATGTCGCGGTGCACGATGCCGTGCTGGTGCGAGTAGGCCAGTGCCTCCAGCACGCCGGAGACGATGATCAGGGCCTGCTCGGGTCCGGGTGCCTCGGCGTTGAGCAGCAGGTCGCGGATGGTGCGGCCCTCGACCAGCTCCATCACGATGTACGGCACGCTCTGGCCGCCGACGACGTCCTCGCCGGAGTCGTACACGGCGACGATCGCGTGGTGGTTGAGCCCGGCCACCGACTGGGCCTCGCGCGTGAAGCGGGCCTTGGAGACCGGGTCCTCGGCGAGGTCGGCGCGCAGCAGCTTCACCGCGACGGTCCGCCCGAGGCGCACGTCCTCGGCGGCGAACACCTCTGCCATGCCGCCCCGGCCGAGTCTGTGGGTCAGCCGGTACCGGCCGTCCCCGACAAGCCCGCCGTTGCCCCACAGCTCCGGTGCGTCCGACATTCCGCCGCCAGTCGCCTCGGGGTCGGACGGGCCCTGGGCGCGCTGCTGCTGTGCCATCAGTCCTCGCCGTCGTTTCTGCCCGCGGTGCGCGCGGTGTTGTCACGGTCTCCGTCGGCCACGCTACAGCCTCCGCGCAACCCGCCGATCCGGGAAGGGTTGCGGAACCGGCACGGGACGGACCGGCCATGAAACCGTCATCGTCCTCGGTCGTGCAAATCCCGTGTACCGGCCGTACAGCCTCGGTAACGCTCGCGCGACGCTTCATTCGCGTACGGTCACGGAACGGGCACCGAGCTTGACGTGTCACTGCCCTGGGGCAGACTTGGCCGGGAATGGCACTTTCGATCAACGATGGTCACTGCGCCTGAGGTCTAGTGGGGGACACGGAGACATGAGCCAGCAGGACGGCGCACACGGGCGGTATACGGGGCGGGCGCTCGCCGGTGGCCGGTATCAGCTGCGTGACTTGCTCGGCGAGGGCGGCATGGCCTCGGTGCACCTGGCGTACGACGCGGTGCTGGACCGGCAGGTCGCGATCAAGACCCTCCACACCGAACTGGGCCGGGAACCGGCCTTCCGTGAGCGTTTCCGCCGCGAGGCCCAGGCCGTGGCGAAGCTCACGCACACCAACATCGTCTCCGTCTTCGACACCGGCGAGGACGAACTCGACGGCATGACGACGCCGTACATCGTCATGGAGTACATCGAGGGCCGCCCGCTCGGCTCGGTCCTCGACGAGGACGTACGGCAGTTCGGCGCGATGCCCGCCGACAAGGCGCTGAAGATCACCGCGGACGTGCTCGCGGCGCTGGAGATCAGCCACGAGATGGGGCTGGTCCACCGGGACATCAAGCCGGGCAACGTGATGATGACCAAGCGCGGCGTCGTCAAGGTGATGGACTTCGGCATCGCCCGCGCCATGCAGTCCGGCGTCACCTCGATGACGCAGACCGGCATGGTCGTCGGCACCCCGCAGTACCTCTCGCCCGAACAGGCCCTCGGCCGTGGCGTGGACGCCCGCTCCGACCTGTACTCGGTCGGCATCATGCTGTTCCAGCTGGTCACCGGGCGGCTGCCGTTCGACGCCGACTCGCCGCTGGCGATCGCGTACGCGCACGTGCAGGAGGAGCCGGTGGCTCCTTCGTCGGTCAACCGCTCGCTGCCGCCCGCGGTGGACGCGCTGGTCGCCCGCGCGCTGAAGAAGAACCCGAACGAGCGCTTCCCGAGTGCCGAGTCCATGCGCGACGAGTGCCTCCGGGTGGCCGCCTCCGTCCAGGGCGCCCCGCCGAGCATCGTCCCCGGCGCGCCCACCCCGAGCGGCGCCGGCGTCGGCTCCGCGGTGTTCCCGCCGGTCGACCAGACGACCCCGGCGCCGACCGGGCCCGTGCAGACGCCGTACCAGCCGGCGCCGAACCCGTACAGCACGCCCACCCCCTCGCCCGCCTACGGCTATCCGCAGCAGGGCGGCTACCAGACGCCGACGCCGGCCGGGTACGCGCCGCAGACCCAGCCGCAGTACCAGCCGGTGCCGCAGCACCACACCCCGGCGCCCACGGCCGGGGGCAGGAGCAACAAGCCGGTGGTCATCGGCTCGATCGTGGTCTCCGTGGTGGCCGTCGGCGGCCTGCTCCTCGCCCTGGCGAACCAGGGCGACGGCAGCGGCAAGAGCAAGAACGGTGGCAGCAGCGCGAGCCCGACGGTGACGAAGGCGGCCGGCTACACCGGGCCGGACACCTCGCGGACGATCGACTCCACCGAGTGCACCGAACCGCAGGAGTCGTACAACGACCCCGACAAGATCGAGCTGCCCGACTTCCGGTTCAAGTACATCAAGTCGGTCAAGGAGTGCCTGCAGGCCGCCGGCTGGGAGCTCAAGGTCAACGACGTGGACGAGAACACCTACGGCGAGGGCACGGTCATGAAGCAGTTCCCCGCCGCGGGCACGGACGTCGACCCCAAGGACATGCAGCAGATCCAGCTCGACGTCTCCACGGGCAACCCCCCGTCGTCCTGAGCCACCTCCCGCGTCCCGTCCGGGGCGTCCGGGCCGTCCGGAGCATCCGGAGCATCCGGGGCGGACGTGCGAAGGGCCCGGCAGCCGCACGGCCGCCGGGCCCTTGTGTCGTCTGTCGGCCGGTGATCTACAGGTACGGTCCTCCCGAGCGGCCACCGGCCCGCGGGTCGTCGCCGCCCATCTCGTGGGCCACGCCCGGCGGCAGCGCCCGCCGCATCTGCTCCAGCTGGGCCCGCGCCGCCATCTGCTGCGCGAACAGGGTGGTCTGGATGCCGTGGAAGAGGCCCTCCAGCCAGCCGACCAACTGGGCCTGCGCGATCCGCAGTTCCGCGTCGCTGGGGGTCTTCTCGTCCGTGAACGGCAGGGAGAGCCGCTCCAGCTCCTCCACGAGTTCCGGCGCCAGCCCGTCCTCCAGCTCCTTCACCGAGCTGGCGTGGATCTCCTTCAGCCGGACCCGGCTCGCCTCGTCCAGCGGTGCCGCGCGCACCTCCTCCAGCAGCTGCTTGATCATGCTGCCGATCCGCATCACCTTGGCCGGCTGCTCGACCTGCTCCGTCACCGGAGTCTCGCGGGAGTCCTCGTCTCCTCCGCCGCCGATCGCCATGCCGTCCTGGCCCACGACCAGGATCTGGGGATTCTCGGGCGACCTTTCGTTCCTCGGCATCTCCATGCCGTCATTGTCTCGCACCCCCGCATCTCATCACCGTGCCGCCCCCACCGTGGGGTGATCCCCGTTCACGGCGCGGAGGTGTGCGTCACTCTCCCGCCTCCGCGGGCCTGGTCAGCCGCGGCACCCCGGCCTCGCGGCGGTCGGGCCTCAGCTCTTCGGCGGAACCGGAAATGCCGTGATCCGGCACCAGGGTGAGGGTGGTGGGGTGACTCCATGGCTGCGTGTGGTGCGGACGACGGGACTGGCGGGCGCCGGCGTGCTCCTCCTGTGCGGGAGCGCGCTGCCGGGCGGCAGCGTCTCGTCGTACGGAAGCGTTCCGCCGGGCGGCAGCGTCTCGTCGGGCGGCGGCGGGCGCGCTCCTGCCGTCGGTGCCTCGGCGGGCGCCTTGGCCGGTGCCTTGGCCGGGAAGGGGCCGGGGCGGCGGGACCGGGCCGACCGGGAGGAGGCCGCGGCCACGGCGGTGGGTGAGTCTCCCTCGGAGACGTCGCCGTCGTACGACAGCGCCTCGTCGCACGGTCACCGGCGCACGCCTGCCGCCCGTGCCTCCGCGTCCGCCCGGCCCGAGCGGTCGCGGGCCGGGAGCCGGGCGGGTGAGGGGCGCGAGCGGCCCGGGCGGCGGTGGTGGCACGAGGAGGACGAGGGCGACGAGGCGGACCAGGACGCCGACCAGCGGGGCAACTACCCCGGGAAGGCGTACCCGGACGAGCAGGACACCGCCGAGGAGCCGGACGCCTCCGCGTCGCCCCAGGACGCCACTCCGGGCGCCTCCGTGCCCGCGTCGCGTTCCACGCAGCGGGCCGCCTCGCACGCCGAGGCTCCCACCGAGCCCGTGCTGCGGATCCTGCCCCTGGGCAGCGGGCTGGTCATGATCGGGCTGGGCCTGGGACTCGCCTTCGTCGGCCTGCGGCTACGGCGCGGCTGATCCGGGGGCGTGCGAGGCCGGGCCGACGCCGGGCCGAGGCGGTCCGTCGTCCGGACAGGCCCGACAGAGGGCCGACGCGGGCCCGGCGCAGGACCGACGCAAGACCGACGCGGGCCCGGCCAGGGCGTCTACGGCACGACCAGCAGGACCTTGCCCACGTGGCCGCTCTCCTCCACCACCCGGTGGGCGGCGGCCGCGTCGTTCATCGGCAGCTCGCGGTCGACGACCGGGCGGACGTGACCGCCGGCGATCAATGGCCAGACGTGCTCGCGCACGGCCGCGACGATGGCCGCCTTCTCACTGAGCGGACGGGCGCGCAGCGAGGTGGCGCTGATCGCGGCCCGCTTGTTCAGGAGCGTGCCGATGTTCAGCTCGCCCTTGACGCCGCCCTGCATGCCGATGATCGCCAGTCGGCCGTTGACGGCGAGGGCCTGCACGTTGCGCTGCAGGTACTTGGCGCCCATGTTGTCGAGGATGACGTCGGCGCCCGCGCCGTCGGTGGCCTTCTTCACCTCGGCGACGAAGTCCTGCTCCCGGTAGTTGATCAGGATGTCCGCGCCGAGCCCGGCGCAGCGCTCCAGCTTCTCCTGGGTGCCCGCCGTGACGGCGACCTTGGCGCCGACGGCCTTGGCGAGCTGGATCGCCATCGTGCCGATGCCGCTGGAGCCGCCGTGCACGAGCAGCGTCTCGCCGGGCCGCAGGTGGGCGATCATGAAGACGTTGGACCAGACCGTGCAGACCACCTCGGGCAGCGCCGCGGCCTGCTTCAGGTCCAGGCCCTCCGGCACCGGCAACAGCTGGCCGGCCGGCACCACGACCTTCTCCGCATAGCCGCCGCCGGAGAGCAGCGCGCACACCTCGTCACCCTCGGCCCAGCCGGAGACGCCGGGCCCCACGGCGGTGATCCGTCCGGAGCACTCCAGGCCGGGGTAGGGGGAGGAGCCGGGCGGCGGGTCGTAGAAGCCCTGCCGCTGCAGGATGTCAGCCCGGTTGACGGCGCCGGCCACCACCTCGACCAGCACCTCGCCCTCGCCGGGCACCGGATCGGGGACCTCGTCCCACACCAGCGCCTCGGGCCCACCAGGTTCGGGAATCGTGATCGCATGCATGAGCAGGACGCTACTCCCTCACCCCGGTCACGACGCGGCCGTACGACCGCCGGTGGTGACTGCGGCGGCAGGCAATGGCGATGGTCACTGCGACGGCAGGCGGCGGACGTCCGGCGCGATGTGGGTGCCCGGTGTGGCCCGCACGATGGTGATCAGCCGGTCCGTCAGCTCCAGTCCCCCGATGGCGGAGTCGTCGTAGCCGAGGACGCGGTGGCCACGGACGACACTCACCACCAGGTCGTCCAGCTCGCGCGGGCCCTTGCCCACCTCCGCCTTGGTGACCGGGCGTTCGACGATGTCGAGCCCGCTGCCCTGGTGGATCAGGTCCTCCATCACCATGCCGGCCGAGGGGCTGAGCACGGACAGGCCGAGCAGCCGGCCGGCCGCGCTGGCGCTGGTGATGACCGCGTCGGCGCCGGACTGCTTCAGCAGCGGCGCGTTCTCCTCCTCGCGTACCGCGGCGACGATCTTCGCTCCGCGGTTGAGCTGCCGTGCCGTCAGCGTCACCAGCACGGCCGTGTCGTCGCGCTGGGTGGCGACGATGACCTGCCGCGCCCGGTGCACCTCGGCGCGCTTCAGCACCTCGCTGCGCGTCCCGTCGCCGGTCACGCCCGCGTAGCCCTCGGCCGTCGCGGCGTCGATCACCTTGTTGCTCGGGTCGACCACGACGACCTGTTCCTTCCTCAGGCCCGTCGCACAGACGGTCCGGATCGCCGAGCGGCCCTTGGTGCCGAAGCCGACGACGACGGTGTGGTCGCGCAAGGTGGACCTCCAGCGGTTCAGACGCCATTCCTCACGGGTGCGTTCGGTGAGGACCTCGAGCGTGGTGCCGACCAGGATGATCAGGAACAGCACACGCAGCGGCGTGACGACGAAGATGTTCATGAGCCGGGCGCCGTCACTGACCGGGGTGATGTCGCCGTATCCGGTGGTGGAGAGGGTGACGGTGGCGTAGTAGAAGGAGTCGAGCAGGCCGACGGATTCGTCGGCGCTGTCGCGGTAGCCGTCGTGGTCGGCGTAGACGATCAGCGCCGTCACGACCAGCACCAGCAGCGCCATCACCAGCCGCTTGGTCACCTGCCGCAGCGGGCGCTCCACCACTCGTCTCGGCAGATTCACCCGATGGGTCACGAGATGTTCGTCCGCCTGGCGGGCGATCGCGTCATGGCCCGGAAGTTTCACGTGAAACACACCCCGATTCCTGCGGACGCCCACGGCAGGTCCAGCAGTTCCAGCTCCTGACCGGGACGTGCCCCGCCGGGCGGGACGACGGCCAGGGCGTCGGCCGCCGCGACGCCGCGCAGCATGGCCGGTCCGTTGTAGTGCAGCGGCACCGCACGATCGCCGCGCAGCACGACGGGGACCAGTCGGGTGTCGTACGGGTGCCCGTGCGTCGCGTCCCGCAGCGGCAGCGTGTACGGCTCCGGGGCGGGGCGTGCGGCGAGGGCGCGCAGCAGCGGCTCGGCGAGCGTGAGGAGGCCGGAGACGGCCGCCAGGGGGTTGCCGGGCAGGCCGACGAGGTGTCGGCCGTCCGCGACGCGGGCCAGCAGCATGGGGTGGCCGGGGCGGACTTTGACGCCGTCCACCAGGAGTTCGGCGCCGATGCGGTGCAGGGTGGGGTGGACGTGGTCGACGGGGCCGGAGGCGGTGCCGCCGGTGGTGACGATCAGGTCGGCGTCGGAGGCCGTGATCGCCCGGTGCAGGGCCTTCGCGTCGTCGCCGAGGCGGCGGACGGCGGTGACCTCGGCGCCGAGCGCCCGCAGCCAGGGCGGGAGCATCGGGCCGAGCGCGTCCCGGATGAGACCGTCGTGCGGCCGTCCCTCGGTGAGCAGTTCGTCGCCGAGGACCAGGACCTCGGCGCGGGGGCGGGGGACCACGGTGAGGGTGTCGTATCCGGCGGCCGCGGCGAGGCCGAGGACGGGCGGGGTCACCAGGGCGCCGGCGGGCAGGAGCCGGTCGCCGCTGCGGCACTCCTGGCCGCGGGGGCGGATGTCCTGGCCGTGCTGGACGTCGCGGGTCGCGTGCAGGCGCCCCTTGTCGTCGCTGCGGCCGTGCTCGCTGCGCAGGACGGCGGTGGTCTCCAGGGGGATGCGGGCGCCGGTGGCGATGCGCACGGCCTCGCCGTCGGTGAGGGGCTCCGGCCGCGCGTGCCCGGCGAGCACGCCCTCGTCCCGTACGTTCCAGGGTCCGGGTCCCGCGACCGCCCAGCCGTCCATCGCCGAGGTGTCGAAGGACGGCAGGTCGGTGAGGGCGTCCAGGGGAGCGGCCAGGGTGAGGCCGAGGGCCGCGTCGAGGGGGACGGAGACGAGGGCGCGGCGGGCCGCCCGGGAGCCGGCGCGGGCGGCGGTCGCACGGGCCTGCGGCCAGGGGGTGGCCCGGTGCCGGGCGTCGGCCGGGGCCGGGGCGCCGTGCCGGCCGCCCTGGGCGACGGGCGGGGTCACCCGGTGGCCGGGAGTGCCGCCGTCGGGGTTCTTCACGAGCGCCAGCACCTCCTCTACGCCCAGGTCGTCTGCTTCCTCACCGGCTCGCTCGGACCGGCCGGACTCTGCGGACCCGGCGGACTCTGCGGACCGGGAGGAGCCGGCGGACCGGGACGACTCGACGGACCGGGCGGACTTGGCGGGCCGGGCGGTCATCCGGCGTCCGGGCGGGTTTCGGGGGTGGCGTCCGGGGCCACGTCGGGTTCGCCGGCGGCGGCGTTCTTCTCGGTCTCCTCGGCCTCTTCGGCCCAGCGCAGGGCGAGGGCGGCGGCCTTCCGGGCGGCCTCCGCGACCGCCTCGGGGCCGCCCGTCCGTCGCCCGCCGTCACCCGCGCCCTCGTCCGGAGCCCCTTCTGGTCCCTGCTCGTAGACGGCCCGCGCCGCCGCGTAGCCGACGAGGAAGGTGGTCAGCGGCGCCGCCGGCCTGGCGACGCCGTGGGCGGCGTCGCGGGCGAGGTCGAGCAGGACGCCGGTGTCGACGTCGAGGTCGATGCCGAGCTCGGTCTTGACTGCGGAGATCCATTCGTCCAACACGTGCTCATGCTCCCTGATGCGTGCCCGGGCGGTGGCGATGTCTTCCCAGGTGTCGCAGTCGAACGACGCGACGGGGTCGGTGATGCGGGTGAGGTCGAGGGCGGCGGTCAGCCGGCGCAGCGGCAGCCCGTCGAGGCCGCCGTGCGCGCGGGTGAGTGCGGCCAGCTCGCGGTCCAGCGCCTTCCTGCGGTACGCGGCCACCAGGGGCTGGTCGCGGCCGTCCGCGTCGGTGAGCAGCACGCCGTCGGCGTGGTCCGCGCGCAGGGCGGCCAGCAAGCGTTCCACCGTCGCCGCCCGCAGGAACGGCAGGTCGGCGGAGAGGACGACGACGTCCTCGGCCGTGATGTGGCGCAGCCCGGCGCCGAGTGCGGCGAGCGGGCCCGCGCCGGGCGGATCCTCGCGCGTCCACCACACGGGCCGGGCGGTGGGGCGGGCTTCGGCGACGACCACGGTGGTGCGTGCCGTGGCGCAGGCGGCGAGCACGCGGTCGAGCAGCGCGCGCCCGCCGACGGGCAGGCCGGGCTTGTCCGCCCCGCCGAGCCGCCGGGCCGCGCCGCCCGCGAGCACGACGGCGTCGTACCCGGGAACGCCGTACCCGGGAACGCCGTACCCGGCGGCGTCCCGCCCGGCAGGGGTCTGCCCGGCGGGGGCGGCGGCGTCGTGCGGCTCGTGAGACGTCACCCCCCGAGTATGCGGGCCCCGGCGATCACGCGGAACGCGTGGGGGGCTTCCGCGGTCACAGGGTGCGCAGCAGGACCGCCGGCTGTTCGACGCAGTCGGCCACATACCGCAGGAAACCGCCCGCGGTGCCGCCGTCGCAGACGCGGTGGTCGAAGGTGAGCGAGAGCTGCACGACCTGGCGCACCGCCAGCTCGCCCTCGTGCACCCATGGCTTGGGGACGATGCGGCCGACGCCCAGCATGGCGGCCTCGGGGTGGTTGACGATCGGGGTGGAGCCGTCGACGCCGAACACTCCGTAGTTGTTCAGGGTGAAGGTGCCGCCGGTGAGTTCGGCGGGCGTGAGGGTGCCGGCCCGGGCCGCCTCGGTGAGCCGCGCGAACTCCGCGGTCAGCGACTCGGCGTCCCGCTCGTGCGCGTCCCGCACCACCGGCACGACCAGGCCCCGCTCGGTCTGGGCGGCGAAGCCGATGTGCACGCGATCGAGCAGGACGATCTCCCTGGCCTCCGTGTCCACGGTGGAGTTCAGCTCGGGGTGGCGGGCGAGGGCGGCGGTGCAGATGCGGGCCAGTAGGGCGATCAGGGAGATCTTCGGTCCGCCGGCGGCGTTCATCGCGCCCCGCGCACGCATCAGCTCCGTCGCGTCGGCGTCCACCCAGCAGGTGGCGTCCGGTATCTCGCGCCGGCTGCGGGAGAGCTTGTCGGCGACCGCACCGCGGATGCCCTTGAGGGGGATCCGGGTCCCGGCGGAAGCGGCGGCGGCCGGTGCGGAGGCCGGGGCCTCCGGGGTGAGGGCCGCTGCGGGAGCCGGCGTCTGGACCGGGGTGGGGCTGGGCGCGGCAGCGGCGGCGCGCAGGGCGTACTCGACGTCCGCGCGCAGGATCAGCCCGTCCGGGCCCGATCCGTTCAGCTCCCGCAGGTCCAGGCCGTTCTCCCGGGCGAGACGGCGCACGAGCGGCGAGATCACCGGCACGGGGCCGTCGGCCGGGGCGCCGTTGCCGCCGTGGTGGCCGGTGGCCGGCCGGCCTGCGCCGGGGGGCGGGGCCGTGCCGACGCCGCCGGTGCGGGCCGGGCCGTGCCCGGCCGAGGACGCGATCCGGTCGGCTGGCCCGTCGGACGCGGGGCCGGGCACCGGCTGCCGCGCGGGCGCCACGGCCGTGTGGGAGGCCGCGGGCGTCTGCGGCCGGACCCGGCGCCGGCGGGCGGGCGCCTGCGAGGTGCCGTACCCGACCAGCACGTTGCCCGAGCCCTCGGCGTGCTGCTCGCCCCCGCCGGGGGAGTCGGCGGCCGGCGCGCCCACCGCGACGGTCAGCAGGGGCGCCCCGACGGGAAGCTCCGTGCCCTCCTCGCCGAAGCGGGCGGTGACCACGCCGCCGTAGGGGCAGGGCACCTCGACCATCGCCTTGGCCGTCTCGACCTCGACGACCGGCTGGTCGATGGCGACGACGTCGCCGACCTGGACCAGCCAGCGCACGATCTGCGCCTCGGTGAGCCCCTCCCCGAGGTCGGGGAGCTTGAACTCCAGCACCTGTGCCATCAGCCCTCGGCCTCCCATTGCAGACGCGCCACGGCGTCCAGGATGCGGTCCACGCCGGGCAGGTGGTGACGCTCCAGCATCGGCGGCGGGTAGGGGATGTCGAACCCGGCCACGCGCAGCACCGGCGCCTCCAGGTGGTGGAAGCAGCGCTCCGTGACCCGGGCCGCGATCTCCCCGCCCGGTCCGCCGAACCCGCCCGACTCGTGCACGACGACCGCTCGCCCGGTCCGTCGTACCGAGGCGGAGACCGTCTCGTCGTCGAACGGCACCAGGGAGCGCAGGTCGACGACTTCCAGGTCCCAGCCCTCGGCCCGGGCCGCCTCGGCGGCTTCGAGGCAGACGGGCACCGACGGCCCGTACGTGATGAGCGTGGCGCTCCGGCCGGAGCGCCGCACCACCGCGCGGCCGATCGGTTCAACGGCTGCCGGCTCCTCGGGGTTCCAGGAGTCCTTCGACCAGTACAGGCGCTTGGGTTCGAGGAAGACCACCGGGTCGTCGGAGGCGATCGCGGCGCGCAGCAGGCCGTAGGCGTCGGCGACGGTGGCGGGCGTGACGACATGGAGCCCCGGAGTCGCCATGTAGTACGCCTCGGAGGAGTCGCTGTGGTGTTCCACGCCGCCGATGCCGCCGCCGTAGGGGACGCGGATCGTGATCGGCAGCGGCATCGTGCCGCGGGTGCGGTTGCGCATGCGGGCCACGTGCGAGACCAGCTGCTCGAACGACGGGTAGGCGAACGCGTCGAACTGCATCTCCACGACCGGGCGCAGCCCGTACATGGCCATGCCGACGGCCGTGCCGAGGATGCCGGCCTCGGCGAGCGGGGTGTCCGTGCAGCGGTGCTCGCCGAACTCCTTGGCGAGCCCGTCGGTGACCCGGAAGACGCCGCCGAGGGTGCCGACGTCCTCGCCCATCACGTGCACGCTCGGGTCGGCGGCCATGGCGTCGCGCAGCGCGCGCGTGAGGGCCTGCGCCATGGTGGCCGGCTTGAGGGCGACGGTGGTCATCGCTGGGTTCCCTCCCGCTCCGCCTCGAGCTCCGCCCGCAGCTGCGCGCGCTGTTCGCGCAGCTGCGGGGTGGGCTCGGCGTACACGTGGTCGAACAGGTCCATGGGGTCGAGCACCGGGTCCTGGTTCATGCGCTCGCGCAGGGCGGCCGCCATGGCGTCCGCGTCCTGCTTGGCGGCGCGGACGCCGTCGTCGTCGAGGAGGCCGCGCCCGGTCAGTTCGTGCTCCAGCAGGGCGATCGGGTCGTGCTCGCGCCAGGTGTCGACCTCGGCGTCGCTGCGGTAGCGGGTGGCGTCGTCGGCGTTGGTGTGGGCGTCGACCCGGTAGGTGATCGCCTCGACGAGCGTGGGGCCGCCGCCCTCGCGCGCGCGGCGCACCGCGTCGCCGAGCACCTGGTGCACGGCGAGGACGTCGTTGCCGTCGACCAGGCGACCGGGCATGCCGTAGCCGACGGCCTTGTGGGCCAGCGAGGGGGCCGCGGTCTGCTTGGCGAGCGGCACGGAGATGGCGAAGCCGTTGTTCTGCACCAGGAAGACGACCGGCGCCTGCCAGACGGCGGCGAAGTTCAGCGCCTCGTGGAAGTCGCCCTCGCTGGTGCCGCCGTCGCCGACCATGGCGAGCGCGACCACGTCGTCGCCCTTGAGGCGGGCGGCGTGCGCGAGGCCGACGGCGTGCGGGAGCTGGGTGGCGAGCGGGGTGCACAGGGGGGCCACGCGGTGCTCGCGCGGGTCGTATCCGGTGTGCCAGTCGCCGCGCAGGAGGGTCAGGGCCTCGACCGGGTCGACGCCGCGGACGACGGCGGCGAGCGTGTCCCGGTAGCTGGGGAAGAGCCAGTCGCGGTCCTGGAGGGCGAGCGCGGCGGCGACCTCGCACGCCTCCTGGCCGGTGGTGGAGGGGTAGACGGCGAGGCGGCCCTGCTTGGTGAGGGCGGTGGCCTGCGCGTTGTACCTGCGGCCGCGCACCAGCTCGGCGTACAGGCGGCGCAGCAGGGCCGGGTCGGCCTCGGCGGCCGCCTTCGTGCCGAGGACGCGGTACGGCTCCGCGTCGGGCAGCAGCGGCGCGGGGTCCGTGCGGGGCTGCCAGGCGGGCGGCGGGGACGGCCGGTAGGCACCCCGCTGCTCCATGACCGTCATGACGGAACCTCCTCGTGGGCGGTTTGCGGCACGGCACGTGTGTGACGCGCCTCACCTACCGATTGTTCGGTCGTCGGCACAGTTTGGCTACAGGGCCCTCCAGGCTGTGGACAAACGGTTCTCCACACCCTGCAATGAACGCAGGACGTCCATGGCGGGAAGGCGGGGGGACATGACACCTGAACAAATGGCCGAAGCACCGGAGGCGGACGACGCTCTGCCGCCCGCGCGGCCCGCCGATGGCGGCACCCCGCCGCCCGCGAGACCCCTCGACGCCATCGATCTGGACATCCTGCAGATACTCCAGGCCGACGGCCGCGCCTCGATACGGTCGGTCGCCGAACGGGTCCACGTCTCGCGCGCCAACGCCTACGCCCGCATCAACCGCCTCCTCGAGGACGGCGTCATCCGCGGCTTCGGCGCCCGGGTCAACCACGAACGCGCAGGTCAGGGCACGTCGGCCTACATCACCCTGAAGATCGTCCAGAACTCCTGGCGCACGGTGCGCGAACAGCTCAGGCAGCTGCCGGGGGCCTCGCACATCGCCCTGGTCGGCGGTGATTTCGACGTGCTGCTGCTGGTGCACACCTCCGACAACAAGGCGCTGCGCGAGCTGGTGCTCACCCGGCTGCAGGCCATGCCGGAGGTGCTCAGCACGCGCACGCTGCTGGTGTTCGAGGAGGAGGACCTCGAACCGCAGAGCTGACTCAGCCGGCCCGGCGCAGCCCTCCGAAGACGAGCCGCACGACCGCGTCGGCCACGTCCCGCTCGTTCATGCCCCGGCCGTCCGGCCGGTACCACTCGACGATCGAGTTGATCATCCCGAATACCAGCCGCGTGGCAAGCCGCACCTCGACGTCGCCCCGTACGTCCCCGTCGGCGGCCGCCGCCTTCAGCAGCTCGGCGACCCGGCGGTCGAACTCGCGGCGCCGCATCAGGGCCCACCGCTCGGTCTCGGTGTTGCCCCGTACGCGCAGCAGCAGCGTCACGTACGGCAGCTCGGCGATCAGCACCTCGACCATGCGCCGTACGACGTACTCCAGGCGGTCGGCAGCGCGCCCCTCGCACGCGTGCTCCTCGTCGAGGATGGCGAACAGGCCGTCCAGCGCCCGGCGCACGGCCCGCCGCAGCAGCTCCTCCTTGCCGGTGACGTGGTGGTAGATCGACGACTTGGAGATGCCGGCCGCGCGGGACAGGTGCTCCATAGAGGTGCCGTCGTAGCCGCGTTCGTTGAAGACCTGGACGGCGACGGACAGCAGCGTCTCGGGGGTGTACGTGTCGCGCTTGGCGGTGGTCATGAGGTGCCGCCCTCCCGCTTGTCGGTGGCGAAGGCGTACCGGTACAGCGCGAGCGAGGGCGCGTAGCGGCCGCGTGGGTCACGCTCGTGCAGGTCGTCCAGGAGGGAGAAGGCCCACATCCGGCCGAGTCTGCGGCTCCACTCGAAGGGGCCGAGCGGGTAGTTGACGCCCAGGCGCATCGCGGTGTCGACGTCCTCCTCGGTGGCCACGCCCTTGGCGACGGCGTCGTGCGCGAGGTCGACGATGCGGGCGACCGTGCGGGCGACGATCATGCCGGGGACGTCGCCGATGACGCTGACGTCCTTGCCCAGCGCCTGGAACAGGCCGATGGCCTCGGAGAGGGTCCGCGGGGCGGTGTCCTGGGAGGCGGAGACGGCGATGCGGGTGGCCCGGCGGTAGTCGAGGGCGAGGTCGAAGTAGACGACGTCGCGGAACTCCACGGAGGTCTGCCCGTCGGCGAGCGCCAGCTGGCCGCCGCTCGGCAGCACCAGGCGGGTGCCGTGGTCGTCGTCCTCCTCACGGACCTGGATGCCCGCCTCCCGGATCAGCGCGAGCAGTTCCCCGGCCGGGCCCAGGCCGCCCTCGGCGACGACGTACGCGGGCGGCCGGTGCTGCTCCGCGGTGTGCGGCTCGGGACGGTCGGCGCCGTCAGCGTAGTCGTACCAGCCGCGGCCGCTCTTGCGGCCGAGCCGGCCGGACTCGACCAGGCGCCGCTGCGCGAGGGAGGGCGCGAAGCGCACGTCCTGGAAGAACGACTGCCACACCGAGTGCGTGACGGACTCGTTGACGTCCTGGCCGATGAGGTCGGTCAGTTCGAAGGCGCCCATCCGGAAACCGCCGCACTCGCGCAGCACCGCGTCGATGGTGGCCGGGTCGGCGCCCTGGTCCTCGTACACCGCGAACGCCTCGGCGTAGAAGGGCCGGGCGATCCGGTTGACGATGAAACCGGGGGTGTCGGCGCAGGCCACCGGCGTCTTGCCCCAGGCGCGCGCCGTCTCGTACGCGCGCGTGGCCGAGGTGACGTCGGTGGCGAACCCGGAGACGACCTCGACCAGCGGCAGCAGCGGGGCCGGGTTGAAGAAGTGCAGGCCGACGAAGCGGCCGGGGTTGCGCAGGGCGCCGGCGATGGCCGTCACCGACAGGGAGGAGGTGTTGGTGGCGAGCAGGCAGTCCTCGCCGACGACGCCCTCCAGGTCCCGGAACAGCTCCTGCTTGACGTCGAGCCGCTCCAGCACGGCCTCCACGACGAGCGCGCAGTCGGCGAGTCCGTCGAGGCTCTCGACGGGGCTGAGCCGGGCCCGGGCCGCGTCCCGGTCGGTGCCGGTGAGCCGGTCCTTCTCGACGAGCCGGTCGAGGCGGGCGCCGATCGTGTCGGCCGCTTCCCGGGCCCGCCCGGGCACGGCGTCGTACAGCCGCACGGGGTGGCCGGCGAGCAGCGCGACCTGGGCGATGCCCTGGCCCATGGTGCCGGTGCCGACGACGGCCACGGGGCTGCTGAGGTCGAGTGCTGTCATGTGCGCGATCCTCCCGCACGGGGTTTTCCACAGATGCGGCAGGCCCCCTTGTCCCGACCGATCGTTCGGTTACTCTAACTCTCGCGGCACCGTCCCGCCCATGTTTCTGCCCAGGTCATGAGCTCAACGGAGAGTTCACAAGACGAGGAGTTGGTCCCGCATGGCCGCCGAACTGACCGCGCACGAGCTGATCGCCCAGCACCGGCCCACCCTCGACCGGGCGCTGGACGCGATCCGCACGCGCGCGTACTGGTCCCCGCACCCCGAGCACCCCAAGGCCTACGGCGAGAACGGCAGCCTGGACATGGCGGCGGGCAAGGCCGCCTTCGACGCGCTGCTCGGCACCCGTCTCGACCTCGGCCAGCCCGGCACGGACGACTGGGTCGGCGGCGAGGTCTCGCCGTACGGCATCGAGCTGGGGGTCGAGTACCCGCACGCCGACCTCGACGTGCTGCTGCCCGCGATGCGGGCCGGTCAGCGGGCCTGGCGGAACGCGGGCGCGGAGATGCGCGCGGTGGTCTGCATGGAGATCCTCAAGCGGATCAGCGACCGGACGCACGAGTTCGCGCACGCCGTCATGCACACCTCCGGCCAGGCCTTCATGATGGCCTTCCAGGCGGGCGGCCCGCACGCCCAGGACCGCGGCCTGGAGGCGGTGGCGTACGCCTACGTGGAGCAGGTCCGCACCCCGGACGCGGCGGAGTGGACCAAGCCCCAGGGCAAGCGCGACCCGCTCGCGCTCACCAAGCAGTTCGTCCCGGTGCCCCGGGGCACCGCCCTGGTCATCGGCTGCAACACCTTCCCGACGTGGAACGGGTACCCGGGCCTGTTCGCCTCGCTGGCCACCGGCAACGCGGTCCTGGTCAAGCCCCACCCGCGCGCGGTGCTGCCGCTCGCGCTCACCGTGCAGGTCGCCCGCCAGGTGCTCGCCGAGACCGGATTCGACCCCAATCTGGTGGCGCTGGCCGCGGAACGGCCCGGCGAGGGCATCGCCAGGACGCTCGCCACCCGACCCGAGATCAAGATCATCGACTACACCGGTTCGACGTCCTTCGGCGACTGGCTGGAGGCCAACGCCCGCCAGGCGCAGGTCTACACCGAGAAGGCCGGCGTCAACACGGTCGTCGTGGACTCCACTGGTGACTACAAGGGGATGCTCTCCAACCTGGCCTTCTCGCTCTCCCTCTACAGCGGCCAGATGTGCACCACCCCGCAGAACCTGCTGATCCCGCGGGACGGCATCCGCACCGACGAGGGCCCGAAGACCTTCGACGAGGTGGTCGCCGACCTCGCCCGCTCGGTCGACGGCCTGCTCGGCGACGATGCGCGCGCGAACGCCCTGCTCGGCGCCATCGTCAACCCCGACGTCAAGGCGCGCCTGGAGGCGGCCGCGGGCCTGGGCGAGGTCGCCCTGGCCTCCCGTGAGGTGAGCAACCCGGAGTTCCCGGACGCGGTGGTGCGGACGCCGGTGATCGTCCGCCTGGACGGCGCCAAGCCGGACGCCCAGGCCGTCTGCATGAGCGAGTGCTTCGGCCCCGTCTCCTTCGCCGTCGCGGTCGACTCCACGGCCGACGCGGTGGAGCTGCTGCGGCGCACGATCCGCGAGAAGGGCGCGATGACGGTCGGCGCCTACACCACCGACGCCGAGGCCGAGCAGGCGATCCAGGAGGTGTGCCTGGAGGAGGCGGCCCAGCTCTCCCTCAACCTCACCGGCGGGGTGTACGTCAACCAGACGGCCGCCTTCTCCGACTTCCACGGCTCGGGCGGCAACCCGGCGGCGAACGCGGCGCTCACCGACGGGGCGTTCGTCGCCAACCGCTTCCGGGTGGTGGAGGTGCGCCGGGAGGCGTAGGCCCGGCGGACCCGGCGGGGAAAGCTGGCCGGCTCGGCCCGGTGGGGCAGGCCGGCCCGGCCCGGCTCGGTGGGGCACTCCGGCTCGGCGGGTCAGGTCGGCCCGGTGGGGCAGGTCGGCCCGGTGGGGCAGGTCGGCCCGGTGGGGCAGGTCGGCCCGGTGGGGCAGGTCGGCCCGGTGGGGCAGGTCGGCCCGGTGGGACATTCCGGCTCGGCGGGTCAGGCAGGCTGGCCGGCGCCCGCGCTCCAGTGGTACAGCGTCATGGCCACGCTGGTGGCGAGGTTGTAGCTGGAGACCTGCGGGCGCATCGGCAGGGCGAGCAGGTGATCGGCACGCGAGCGCAGCTCCCGGGACAGCCCGCTGCGCTCCGAGCCGAAGGCGAGGACGGCGTCGTCCGGGAGCTTCACACCCCGGACGTCCTCGCCCTCCGGGTCCAGCGCGAACACCGGTCCGGCGGGCAGTTCGCCGACGGTCAGCCGTTCCACGGCGGTCGCGAAGTGCAGGCCGGCCCCGCCGCGCACCACCGTGGGATGCCAGGGGTCGAGCGTGCCGGTGGTGACGACACCGGTCGCCCCGAACCCGGCGGCCAGCCTGATCACGGCCCCCGCGTTGCCGAGGTTGCGCGGATTGTCCAGGACGACGACCGGGGCGGTGCGCGGCGTCCGCGTCAACCTCGCCAGGTTGGCCTCACGGGACGGACGTACCGCCAGGGCGGCGACCCCGGTCGGATGCGGCCGGGGCACAAGGCCGCGGTACGCCGGCTCGGGTACCTCGGCCACCAGCGCGGCCAGCGTGGGCCGCACGTCGGGGGCGAGTTCGTCGGCCAGCGCCAGCACCGCCCGCCGGTCGACGGCGACCGCCACCGGCACCTCGGCACCGAAACGCACGGCGTGCTTGAGGGCGTGGAAGCCGTCGAGCAGAACGCAGGCGTCGGCGAGCCGGTGCCAGGTGCGCAGGGGGTCGGGGGCGGCCGGATCGGTCATGGCGTGAAGCCTACGCGCGGGCGCGGCGGGGGCGACGCGGGCCCGTGTGCGGGCGCGGGCGGGGGGGCCGACACGGGCCGTGGCTACGCGGGCCCACGTGCGGACGCGGCGGGGGCCGACGGTCAGGGCCGGTGCGGGGGCCGAGCGTCAGGGCCGGTGCGGGGGCCGGCCGTCAGGGCCGGTGTGTGGCCACGTCGTCGTCCACCCCGCCTGCGCGTGGCCGGGGAATGCCCTTGGCCGCTTCCCCGTCTGCCGGCACCGCCGACCCCGCCGGCCCCGCGTGCGGGCGCCCGGAGCCGTCCACGGCGCCCGACTCGGTCGGCGCCGTACGGGCGTCGCGCCGAAGCACGCGTCCACGCGCGCGTGCCGCCCATCCGCCCAGCCTGCGCAGGAACGAGGTCGGCAGGAAGACGGAGTCCGCCGCGATCATCGCCAGCGAGAAGAACGGCAGCCCCAGCACCACGGCGATCACCGCGTGCTCGGTCATCATGCCCACCAGCAGAACGTTCTTGACCCGCCGGTTGAACAGCGTGAACGGGAAGGCGACCTGCGCGACGACCGTCCCGTACGTCACCAGCATCACCATCGTGCCGCCGGCCGACAGCGCGTCGGCGAGGGCGGGCCAGGGCGAGAAGTAGTCGAGGTGGAGCGGGTAGTAGACCGCGGTGCCGTCCTGCCAGCGCGACCCCTGGATCTTGTACCAGCCCGCCGTGGCGTAGATCAGACAGGCCTCGGCCATGATCACGAGCAGCGCGCCGTTGTGCACGATGTTGCCGACGACGTCCAGCAGGATCCGCGGCTGGTCGCTCCTCGCACGGCGGACTACGGCCCAGTACAGGGCCGACGCCGGCCACACCGTCCACAGGATCACCGGCACCGTCGGATCGACGCCGTGGAACCGGCCGCCGGCGGTCACCGCGACCAGCACGAACCCGAGCACGCCCCACAGGACGGGGCCCGCCGGATCGGCGACCCGCTCCCCACGCGCGTGTGCCTCGCCGGCGCGCCGTGCCCGTCGGGCGTCCAGCGACCACACCCGGCCGCAGCGCGTGAAGACGAGGTAGACCGACATCAGGTGCAGGACGTTGTCGCCGCCGTCGCCCATGAACACGCTGCGGTTCTGCAGCGACAGCACGCCGACCATGAACACCACGGACATCGCACGCGTGCGCCAGCCGAGCAGCAGCAGGACGCTCGACAGCACGGCGACGGCGTAGACGATCTCGAACCAGACGGCACTGTCGGACCACATCAGCGCCGTGAAGGCGTGGTTGACCGAGATCAGCTGCTGGGCCAGGTCCCAGCTCCACGGCCCGTCGGGACCGTACAGCTCCCGGCGGTGGGGGAACTCGCGCAGCAGGAAGAGCAGCCAGGTCGTGCTGAAGCCGATGCGGATCACGGCGCTCTGGTACGGGCCGAGCGCGGACTCGGTGACACGGGCGATGCCTGCGGACACCGACAGCGCGAAGCGGTTCACTCTGCGCCTCCCCCGGTCTCGGAGGACTTGAGGGACCACCACGGCAGCACGCGATACACCGGCCGGACGGCCACCTTCTCCCCGCTCCACTTCGGCGGCGGGACGTCCATGGTCCGGGAACGGACCTGGACACGCTCGACGACGCCGCCCTGGCCGGCCGCGTCCTCCCGCTCCAGGCGCAGCGCCACGATGCGCCTCAGATACGTCTCGGACAGGGCCCCGCGCAGGCCGGTCGAGCGGTTCTGGCCGTCATGGGTGGCGACGAAGAAGTCCCAGGCCCTGCGCAGCTCGTTCTGCTGGGTGTGGCTGGGCAGCGGGTTGCCGTCGATGGCGCGGCCGTCCTGCGCGGACAGGTCGTACCAGCCGGTGGTCCGCACGCTCCCGTCGCCGGTGCTGACGTCCGCGCGGACCTGCACGGCGATGTTCTGCTGGAGCGGGTTCGGCGCGAAGAGCTTCCAGTTCTGCTCGAACTCCGGGTAGATCCAGTCGTCTATCGCCTTCCCGTGCTGCTTGGTGAGCGTGTTCGAGGGAGCGACGTGCAGGAAGACCATGCCGAGATGCACGCAGACGGCGACCGCGACGACCGCGAGGGCCACGGCCGCGGCTATCTGACAACGCAGCCCGAGAGCGGCGACGCCGGTACGGGGAGCCACGGGGCCCGGCAGGACGCTGGACCGGGAATCCTGCGGCTGCTGAGGTTCTTGCGGTTCTTGCGGTTCGTACGGTTGGTGAGGTTCCTGCGGCTCCTGCGGCCCCTGCGGCTCGGCAGCCCGGTCGACCGGGGCCGACACCGGGGCCTCGGGCTCGGCAGCCCGGCCAGACGCGGCCGAGACCGCATCCTCCGGCTCGTCAGCCGCGCCGGAGCCGTCGGTGCCGGGGGGCCGGCTCGGCTCGGACGAACCGCCCGGTCGGCCGGCCTCGGAGACACGGCCGGGCGCACCGGACTCCGAGGCGCCGATCGGCCCATCGGCCTCCGAGGCACCGCGCCCATCGGTCTCCGACGCACCGGACTCATCGAGCCCGCCGGACCGTCCAGCCCCAGTGGGCTCGCCAGACCCAGCGGACCCGTCGAACCCAGCGGACCCGTCCAGCGCCTCGGGCTCGCCGGGCCCTCCAGGCTCGCCGGGCCCTCCAGGCTCGCCGGGCTCGCCGGGCCCGTGCCGGGCCTGGGAGCCTGCGTCGTACGCGTCCATTGCGCCCCGTCTTCCGATCGCGGTAGCCGTCCGGCCTCCGGCCGCGCGGCGTTCCGCCGCCTGCGGCACCGGCTCCGCGGCACTCGCACGGAACGGTACTCAGGCCCGGGCACCCGGCACAGCCTTGTCGGGAGATCTCCACGTGGCCGTGGCCACACCCGCCCACCGGCGCCCCGGACGACGGGCCGGGGGCGGACCGTCGCGGTTGTCCACAGGATCCACAGGGTGCGCCGCACGTTTTCCACAGTGGTTGACACCTCACGGCGGCCGACCCACCATGGAATCGCACGGACCGAACGATCGGTCGGGAGCCAGTTCCGGCAGAGTCCAGGTCGAGGGGGACCTCAAATGGCGACAGCAGCCGCGCACCAGACGTACGGCACCGAGGAGAAGACCGCCGGCACCGATGCGTACGAGCGCGCCTTCGACGCCGCCGTGGCTGCCGACGAGCGCATCGAGCCGCGCGACTGGATGCCCGACGCCTATCGCACGACGCTCGTCCGCCAGATCGCCCAGCACGCCCACTCCGAGATCATCGGCATGCAGCCGGAGGCGAACTGGATCACCCGCGCGCCCTCGCTGCGCCGCAAGGCCATCCTGATGGCCAAGGTCCAGGACGAGGCGGGACACGGGCTGTACCTCTACAGCGCGGCGGAGACGCTGGGCACCAGCCGCGATGAGCTGCTCGACAAGCTCCACTCCGGCCGCCAGAAGTACTCCTCTATCTTCAACTACCCCACGCTGACCTGGGCGGACGTGGGCGCGATCGGCTGGCTGGTGGACGGTGCCGCGATCACCAACCAGGTGCCGCTGTGCCGCTGCTCCTACGGCCCGTACGCCCGCGCGATGGTCCGCGTCTGCAAGGAGGAGTCCTTCCACCAGCGCCAGGGCTACGAGCTGCTGCTCGCCCTCAGCCGCGGCACCCCGGCGCAGCACGCGATGGCGCAGGACGCGGTGAACCGCTGGTGGTGGCCGTCGCTGATGATGTTCGGCCCGCCCGACGACGAGTCGGCGCACTCGGCGCAGTCGATGGCGTGGAAGATCAAGCGGCACTCGAACGACGAGCTGCGCCAGCGCTTCGTCGACATCTGCGTCCCCCAGGCCGAGTCCCTCGGCCTCACGCTCCCCGACCCGGACCTGAAGTGGAACGAGGAGCGGGGGCACCACGACTTCGGTCCGATCGACTGGACGGAGTTCCGGGAGGTCCTCAAGGGCAACGGCCCGTGCAATGAACAGCGGATGACCCAGCGCAGGCGGGCCCACGAGGAGGGCGCCTGGGTCAGGGAGGCGGCCGCGGCGTACGCGGCCAAGCACACCGGCGGCGACGGAGCGGAGCGAGCATGACGAACACCGACTGGCCCCTGTGGGAGGTCTTCGTGCGCTCGCGCCGAGGCCTCGCGCACACCCACGCGGGCAGCCTGCACGCCCCCGACGCGGAGCTCGCCCTGCGAAACGCCCGCGACCTGTACACCCGCCGCGGCGAGGGCGTGTCGATCTGGGTCGTGCCCTCGTCCGCGATCACGGCGTCCTCCCCCGACGAGAAGGACCCGTTCTTCGAACCGGCCGCCGACAAGCCGTACCGGCATCCGACCTTCTACGACATCCCGGAGGGGGTGAAGCACCTGTGACCGCTCCGCAGACGACCCCGGCCCCGGCGCCCGCACAGACCCCGGTCCCCTCGGCGGCCGCGCTCGCCCTGGGCGACGACGCGCTGGTGCTCTCCCACCGCCTGGGCGAGTGGGCGGGCCACGCCCCCGTCCTGGAGGAGGAGGTCGCCCTCGCCAACATCGCCCTCGATCTGCTCGGCCAGGCCCGCCTGCTGCTGTCGATGGCAGGCGACGAGGACGAGCTGGCCTACCTGCGCGAGGAGCGCGCCTTCACCAACCTCCAGCTCGTCGAGCAGCCGAACGGCGACTTCGCCCACACCATCGCCCGCCAGCTGTACTTCTCCACCTACCAGCACCTGCTGTACGCCGAACTGGCCGACGGGGACGGCCCCTTCGCCGGCCTGGCCGCGAAGGCCGTCAAGGAGGTCGCCTACCACCGCGACCACGCCGAGCAGTGGACGCTGCGGCTGGGCGACGGCACCGAGGTCAGCCACGAGCGGATGCGGCGGGCGTGCGCGGCCCTGTGGCGGTTCACCGGCGAGATGTTCCAGCCGGTGGACGGGCTGGACGTCGACCTGGCGGGCATGGAGTCGGCCTGGCTGGAGTCCGTCGGGGACGTGCTGCGCCGGGCGACCCTGACGGTGCCCGAGGGGCCGAGGTCCGGGGCGTGGACTGCTGGGGCGGGCCGCCAGGGCCTGCACACCGAGTCCTTCGGCCGGATGCTGGCCGAGATGCAGCACCTGCACCGCAGCCACCCGGGGGCGTCATGGTGACGGCCACCCCGCTGGAGGCGGAGCTGCTGGAGATCGCCGGGTCGGTGCCCGACCCCGAGCTGCCCGTGCTCACCCTCGGGGAGCTGGGCGTGGTGCGCGCGGTGCACGTGCGCGGCGCGGACTCGGTCGACGTCGAGCTGACCCCCACGTACACCGGCTGCCCTGCCGTCGAGGCGATGTGCCTGGACATAGAGCGGGCGCTGCACGCGCACGGCGTGCGCGAGGTCACCGTCCGCAAGGTGCTGCGGCCCGCCTGGTCGACCGACGACATCAGCGCCGAAGGGCGGCGCAAGCTGCGGGAGTTCGGCATCGCCCCGCCCCGTACGCGGCGGGAGTCCGGCCCGGTGGCCGTCTCCCTCGGGCCGGTCCGGGCCCGCGACGCGGGCGAGGAGCCCGTCCGCTGCCCGCACTGCGGCAGCGCCGACACCGAGCTGCTGAGCCGGTTCTCCTCCACCGCGTGCAAGGCACTGCGGCGCTGCCTCGCCTGCCGTGAACCGTTCGACCACTTCAAGGAGTTGTGATGGCCCGCTTCCACGCGCTCCGGGTGGCGGCGGTCGACCGGCTCACCGACGACTCCGTGGCCCTCACCCTCGCCGTGCCCCCCGAGCTGAGGCAGGACTACCGGCACGCCCCCGGTCAGCACCTCGCCCTGCGGCGCACCGTCGACGGCCGGGAGATACGGCGCACGTACTCGATCTGCTCCCCGGCACCGGACGCCGAGGGGCCGCGGGAACTGCGGGTCGGGGTGCGTCTGGTGGAGGGCGGCGCGTTCTCGACGTACGCCCTGAAGGAGCTCGGCGTCGGCGACGAGGTGGAGGTGATGACACCGGCGGGGCGCTTCACCCTCCGGCCCGCTCCCGGCCGGTACGCGGCGATCGTCGGCGGCAGCGGCATCACCCCGGTGCTGTCGATCGTCTCGACGCTGCTCGAGCGCGAGCCGGCGGCCCGGTTCTGCCTGATACGCGGCGACCGTACGACGGCCTCCACGATGTTCCTGGACGAGGTCGCCGACCTGAAGGACCGGTACCCCGAGCGGCTGCAGCTGGTGACGGTGCTGTCCCGGGAGGAGCAGCAGGCCGGGCTGCCGTCCGGGCGGCTCGACCGGGAGCGGCTGACCTCCCTGCTGCCGGCGCTGCTGCCGGTGGAGGACGTCGCCGGGTGGTTCCTGTGCGGGCCGTTCGGACTGGTGCAGGGCGCCGAGCAGGCGCTGCGGGACCTCGGCGTCCCCCGGGGCCGGATCCACGAGGAGATCTTCCACGTGGACTCGGTCGCCCCCGCCAGGCCCGTTCCCGCCCCCGCGCACAGCATGGTGACCGCCCGGCTCGACGGCCGTGGCGGGACCTGGCCCGTCGAGGACGGCGAGTCGCTGCTGGAGACCGTGCTGCGCAACCGGCCCGACGCGCCCTACGCCTGCAAGGGCGGTGTGTGCGGCACCTGCCGGGCCTTCCTGGTCTCGGGCGAAGTCCGCATGAACCGCAACTTCGCGCTGGAGAAGGAGGAGACCGAGGCGGGATACGTGCTGGCCTGCCAGTCGCATCCGGTGACGGAGAAGGTGGAGCTGGACTTCGACCGATGAGACGGAGCGGGGGCGTCGCCGTTCCCTTCTCCTAGAACCTGTTCTATCTTGACGGCCCGTCAGATCAGCTTCGGCTGAGCGGATCCGGCCGGAAGGACAGGACCGTGGACTTCACCTTCACCGAGGAGCAGCAGGCGGCGGCCGAGGCGGCACGCGGGGTGTTCGCCGGCGTCGCGCCCGACGCGGTGCCCAGCCCGTCACTCGTCGCGGGCGCCGTCGCAGACGACTTCGACCGCGCTCTGTGGGCCAGGCTCGCCGAGGCCGATCTGCTGAGCCTGCTGCTCGACGCGGAGTACGGCGGCGCCGGCCTGGACGCCGTCGCAATGTGCCTGGTGCTGCGGGAGTCGGCGAAGGTACTGGCGCGGGTCCCGTTGCTGGAGAGCAGCGCGGCCGCGGCCGCCGTCCAGGCCTACGGGGGCGACGAGTTAAGGTCCGGTCTGCTCGCCCGGGCGGCCCGCGGCGAGGTCGTGCTGACCGTCGCCGCGAACGGCCGCACCGGCCACGACCCGGCCGAACTCGCCGTCACCGCACGACGGGACGGCGACGCCTGGATCCTGGACGGTACGCAGACCGCGGTGCCGTGGGCCCACACCGCCGACCACATCGTCGTGCCCGCGCGCACGCCCGACGACCGGACCCTCCTCGCCGTACTGTCCCGCGCACACACGGCGGGGATCACGATCGGCGAGCAGGTCTCCACCACCGGCGAGCGGCTCGGCGAACTGCGCCTGGAATCCGCGCGGATCGCGGCCCGGGACGTCGTCGAGGCCGACGGCGCGTGGGAGTGGCTGCGCGAACTGCTGACCACCGGGACGTGCGCGCTGGCCCTCGGCCTGGGCGAGCGGGTCCTCGCGATGACCGCCGAATACACCGGCGCGCGGGAGCAGTTCGGGCACCCGGTCGCGACCTTTCAGGCCGTGGCCGTGCAGGCCGCCGACCGTTTCATCGACCTGCGCGCGATGGAGGCCACGTTGTGGCAGGCGGCCTGGCGGATCGCCTCGGGGGCGCCCGGCGCCCTGCCCGCCTCCGGCGACGTCGCCGTGGCGAAGATCTGGGCGTCGGACGGCGTACGACGGATCGTGCAGACCGCGCAGCACCTGCACGGCGGGTTCGGGGCCGACGTCGACTACCCGCTGCACCGCTACCACGCCTGGGCCAAGCACCTGGAACTGTCGCTCGGCCCGGCGCCCGCACACGAGGAGGCCCTGGGCGACCTGCTGGCAGCCCACCCGCTCGGCTGACCGCCCGCGCCGCCCTACAGGACGAAGCCCGGCGTGCCCTCGTCGGTCACGACGGGCCGGCCCGCGGCCGCCCACACCTGCATGCCGCCCTCGACGTTCACGGCGTCGACGCCCTGCTGGACCAGGTACATCGCGACCTGGGCCGAACGACCGCCGGAGCGGCAGATGACGTGGACGCGGCCGTCCTGCGGCGCGGCCTCGGTCAGTTCGCCGTAACGGGCCACGAACTCGCTGATGGGGATGTGCAGCGCCCCTTGCGCGTGTCCCGCCTTCCACTCGTCGTCCTCGCGGACGTCCAGCAGGAAGTCGTCGTCCTTGAGGTCGCCGACCTCGATCGTGGGCACACCAGCTCCGAAATGCATGCCCCGACGCTACCCGACCGCCGGCGCCAGCCGCCCCGCCGGGAACGGAGCCGGCCCGACCGCGCCCCGGTCCGAACGCACCACGCCCCGGCTCAACAGAGCCACTGGCGGCCCACCAGCGCCGCTACCCCAGCAGTGCCGCCAGCTCCCGCTCCCGCTCGGCGACCTCGCCCAGGAGTTGCTCGGCGATCTCGTCCAGCAGGCGGTCCGGGTCGTCCGGGGCCAGCCGGAGCATCGAGCCGATCGCCCCCTCCTCCAGGTCACGGGCGATCAGGGTGAGCAGTTCCTTGCGCTGGGCGAGCCACTCCAGGCGGGCGTAGAGCTCCTCGCTGTGGCTCGGGCCGCGCTCGGCAGGTGCCGGGCCCTTGGCCCACTCCTCGGCCAGTTCCCGCAGCAAGGCCTCGTCGCCGAGGGCGTAGGCGGCGTTGACGCGGGTGATGAACTCCTCGCGGCGCTGCCGCTCGCCGTCCTCCTGCGCCAGGTCCGGGTGGGCCTTGCGGGCCAGTTCGCGGTAGAGCTTGCGGGCCTCGTCGCTGGGCCGTACCCGCTGCGGCGGCCGCACCGGCTGGTCGGTGAGCATCGCCGCGGCCTCCGGGAACAGTCCCTCCCCATCCATCCAGCCGTGGAACAGCTCCTCGACGCCGGGCATCGGCATCACCCGGGCACGCGCCTCGTCCGCCTTGCGCCGGTCCTCTGGGTCGCCGGTGCGGGCGGCCTTGGCCTCGAGGATCTGGGCGTCCAGTTCGTCGAGACGGGCGTACATCGGGCCCAGCTTCTGGTGATGCAGCCGGGAGAAGTTCTCGACCTCGATACGGAAGGTCTCCACCGCGATCTCGTACTCGATCAACGCCTGCTCGGCGGCCCGTACGGCACGCTCCAGCCGTTCCTCGGGGCGCGCCGCACCGCTCTCACCGGTCACCTCGGCCTCACCGGGGCCACCACCATCAGCTTCCGAGCTCGTCACCCGACCAGCCTAGGCCACGCGGGAGGACGCCCCCGTGCGGCCCGCTGCCGCCGCCTCACGCCCCCGCCTCGTGCCGTCCCAGGCCACTGCCTCGCCCCGTCTCGGCCGCCACCCGCCCGTCTCACACCGCCGTCTCACACCCCCGTCTCACACCCCCGTCTCGGCCGCCACCCGGCCGTTGCGCACCGCGGCGAGCAGGTCGGCGTGGTCGGCCTCGGTGAGGTCGGCGTAGGCGACGGCGAACGCGGCGACCGCCTCGTCCAGTTCCTCGTTCTTGCCGCAGTACCCGGCGATCAGGCGCGGGTCGGCGCTGTGGGAGTGGGCGCGGGCCAGCAGGGCACCGGTCATGCGGCCGTAGTCGTCCACCTGGTCGGCGGCGAGCGCGGCCGGGTCGACGCTGCCCTTGCGGTTGCGGAACTGCCGCACCTGGAAGGGACGGCCGTCCACCGACGTCCAGCCCAGCAGGATGTCGCTGACGACCTGCATGCGCTTCTGCCCGAGGACGACCCGGCGGCCCTCGTGCTCGACGGCCGGTACGTCGAAGCCGGCGGTAGCCAGGTGCGGCACCAGCGCGGAGGGGCGGGCCTCCTTCACCTGAAGGACGAGCGGTTCGCCGCGGTGGTCCAGGAGCAGCACGACGTACGAACGGGTGCCGACGCTGCCCGTGCCGACGACGCGGAACGCCACGTCGTGGACCGTGTGCCGGGCCAGCAGCGGGAGGCGGTCCTCGGAGAGCGTGGTCAGGTAGTGCTCCAGGGACGACGCCACCATCGCGGCTTCCGCGTCGGGGATGCGGCGCAGCACCGGCGGGGCGTCGACGAAGCGGCGGCCGCCGTCCGCGGCCGGCTCGGTCGACTTCGCCGCGAACCGCCCGCTGGTGTTGGCCCGTGCCTTCTCCGAGACCCGCTCCAGCGTGCCGAGCAGGTCGTGGGCGTCGGTGTGGGAGACGAGCTCCTCGTCGGCGATGGCGTTCCACGCGTCCAGGACGGAGAGCTTGGCCAGCAGCCGCATGGTGCGCCGGTAGGCGCCGACCGCGTCGTGCGCCGCCTGACGGCAGGTGTCCTCGTCCGCACCGGCCTCCCGGCCCGCGAGCACCAGGGATGCGGCGAGCCGCTTGAGGTCCCACTCCCAGGGGCCGTCCACCGTCTCGTCGAAGTCGTTCAGGTCGATGACCAGGCCGCCGCGCGCGTCGCCGTACAGGCCGAAGTTCGCCGCGTGCGCGTCGCCGCAGATCTGCGCGCGGATCCCGGTCATGGGCGTGCGGGCCAGGTCGTGGGCCATGAGACCGGCGGAACCGCGCAGGAAGGCGAACGGCGTGGCCACCATCCGCCCCACCCGTATCGGGGTCAGCTCGGGGAGCCGGCCGCGGTTGGACTCCTCCACCGCCGCGACCGCGCCGGGCCGGGAGGCGTCCACGTCGAGGGTGGCGTGGGCGCTGCGCGGCACCCGCCGGCGCAGCTCCTTGCCCTCTTCCTTCGCCGAACCTCCGACGGGCCACCGGGCGAACCCGGGCACCGGCGGCAGCCGCCGCGTCACCGGCTGCCCGCCCGCCTCGCCCGCTCCCGCGGACGCCACCACACCCGACGCCACCACACCCGACGGCTCCGCAGCCGACCCGACAGCAGCCGCCGACTCCGTGACCGCCGGCTCCGCCGCCGCCCCCGTGGCCGTCCCCGCCGTCTCCCCAGCACCAATACCGGTCATGTCGACCGCCTCCCCCGAACCCGCACCCGCGCTCGCACGAACATCAACTCGTGCAGACCGTACAGCCGGCGGCCCGGACACGTCAGACCCTGTGGATGACCGAGCGACTGTGGAAAACCATGGCCGACCGGGCCGTGCGGCAGAAAACACGCCGACACTGACGCTATTCATCATGATTTATCCGCTTTGCCGCTATGGGGACCGCCCTGTCGTCTATTTACCGGCAGCAGCGGGTACGTCTGCGATGATGCGTCGTGCCGGTCCGGGCGTGAGGGAGGCTTTCGAGGACGTGTCCGCACAGAGCCGCCAGTCCAAGGTGCTGTCCGTGCTGCCCTTCGCGGTCATGGGCGCGGTCGCGGTGGCGGACGTCGTGGCCGGTCCTTCGCTGGGTTTCCTGCCGCTGGTGGCGGTGGGGCCCGCCTTCGCTCCGCTCGTCGGCGGCTGGAAGCGCACCGCCTGCGTCGGCGCACTGTCCCTGCTGCTCTGCCTCGCGCTGGCCTGGTACGACGACCTGACCAACATGCCGCGCGGAATCATGGCCCTGGCATCGGTCCTGGGGGTGACCGTCGCCGGACTGGTGGCCGTGTCCATGCGCCGCAAGCGGGAGGCGGAACTCGAAAGCGTCCGCTCGATCGCCGAGGCCGCTCAGCGGGTGCTGCTCAAACCCGTGCCGAAGCTGGCCGGCCGGCTGCGGGCGGCCGTCTCCTACACGTCCGCGGTGGCCGAGGCCCGTATCGGCGGAGATCTGTACGAGGTCGTCGCCGCGCCGCAGGGCGTGCGGGTGATCGTCGGGGACGTCCAGGGCAAGGGGCTGGAGGCGGTGGAGACGGCGGCGCTGGTCCTCGGAGCGTTCCGCGAGGCGGCTCTCGACGAGGCGGATCTGGTGGGGGTCGGCAGCAGACTGGCCCGTTCGGTCGACCGGCGGCTGGAGGGCGAGCGGTTCGTCACCGCCATCCTCGCCGAGGTGAACGCCCAGCAGGTGACCTTCCTCAACTTCGGCCATCCCGCCCCGATGCTGGTCCGCGGCGACGGCAGGGTCGAGCTGCCCGAACCGGACTCCTACGCGCTGCCGCTCGGCCTGAGCGCGCACGGCGCCGCGGAACCGGAGCCGTACCGAACGCACTTCCTCCCGGGCGACCAACTGCTGCTCTACACCGACGGCATCGTCGAGGCCCGCGATCCCGGCGGCCGTTTCTACCCGCTCGCCGAACGCGCCCATCTGCTCAAGGAGCACGATCCCGAGACGGCCCTGGAGACCCTCCGCCAAGACGTGCTCCAGCACGTCAACGGCCCGATCCAGGACGACGCCGCCATGCTGCTGCTGCGCTACCGGTGAACCAACAGGAATGTCCGGAGCCATACTTGACCTCCGGGGGACGTCCCGTGACGGCCCAGGACGGCAGGAGGGGCGGTTTCAGGTGAGCAGTGGCAGCAAGGGGCTGAAGAAGGTCGAGGTGCGGCTCAAGTGGGACCCGAGTCCCCTGGGCCGGCCGCCTCATCACCTCGACATCATCGCCACGACCTACTCGGCGGACGCCCCCTACGGGCGGCCGGTATACGTCGTGCACTACGACAGCCGCTCACCGGACGGCACCATCAACATGAGCCGGCACAGCCAGACCGGCCAGGGCTTCGGTTACGTCGAGGCGATGACCCTCGAACTCGACCGCCTGGCACCGTCCTTCGCACGGGTCGTGGTGGGGGTGGTGATCCACCAGGACGGCGGCGCCAAGACCTTCGGCGACATATCGGACACCGGAGTCCTGGTCGTCGAGGGGTACACGGAGCTGCTGAAGGACGACTTCGGGCAGATCGCCGGAGCCACCGCCGGCACCGTCGCCGAGTTCGTCAAGGACGCCTCGGGGACGTGGCAGTTCCACGACGCGATCCGGGGATTCGACAGCGATCCGGTGACCTTCACCCAGGAAATGGGCGCTGCTCCACAGCCCTGACCGAACCTTCAGCGGACGAGGAGAACCCGCCATGCGCGCTCGTGACCTGGCGGTCGAGTACAAAACGGTGAGCGTGGACAGCGCGGCCGTGGACGCGGCCCGGCTGATGGCCGAGCACAGGCTGCCGGGGCTGCTCGTGCTGGACGAGCTGGGCGAACCGAAGGCGATCCTCCCCGCCTCCCAGATGGTCAAGGCGCTGGTGCCCGCCTACGTCGTCGAGGACCCGGCGCTCGCCGCCGTGGTCGACGAGAAGCACGCCGACAGGCTCTGCCAGGCCCTGACGGGCCGGAGCGTCAGGGACTGCCTGCCCCGGGAGGCGGACCCGCCGCCGATCGCCGCCCCGGACGACACCGCGCTGGAGGTGGCCGCGCTGATGGCGCGGGTCCACAGCCCGCTGGTGGCGGTCGCCGAAAGGACCGAGGACGGTCGAGGGCGGGGGCGGATGCGCCTGCTGGGCGTGATCACCGCCTCGCACCTGCTGCACGAGCTGCTCGGTGCCGCCGGCACGTCGGCGGACTCCTCCTGACGGTGATCGCGAGCCCGCCCGCTCCCGGCCTCACGAGAGCTGCCCCTCGTGCGGCGGGGCCGCGTGCCGAGACGCCGCCTCGGCGGTGAGACCACTCGCCCCGGCCGTAAGTCCGCTCGCCCCGGCCGTAAGTCCGCTCGCCCCGGCCGTGAAGCCGCTCGCCCCGGCCGTAAGTCCGCTCGCCCCGGCCGTGAAGCCGCTCGCCCCGGCCGTGAGACCGCCCGGGACGGCGGTGCAGCGGCTCGGGTCCGTGGCACGGGTGATGGCGGCCTCGACGGCGGCGATCCGGTCCGCGAGCAGGCCCAGGGCCGCCACCGCGCGCGTGAGCCCGTCCTCCGGGCCGCCGAGCGCCTGCGCGCGGACGTGGGCGCTCTTGACGTCGGCCCATCGGGCGGCCTGCTCCCGGGTGAGCGTGCCGCGCAGTTCGGCCAGTTTCAGCAGGTTGGCCTCGGCGCCGGCGGTGAGGGTCTGCGCCTCG
This sequence comes from Streptomyces sp. NPDC031340, assembly GCF_055569945.1. NCBI lineage: Bacteria > Bacillati > Actinomycetota > Actinomycetes > Kitasatosporales > Streptomycetaceae > Streptomyces > Streptomyces sp. NPDC031340. Next base: position 136,445 of record NZ_JBVIIE010000001.1, on the reverse strand, counting down.
GCCGCGTAGTGGTCGTCGATCAGCGCGGACAGTTCGGCGTCGTTCATGACCGGCTGAATACGCTGGGCGATCTTGTTCATGTTCCGGTACGAGCCCTGGAGCAGGAAGGGCGGCTCGGTGCGGGCGGTGTCGGACCGGGCGGCGGAGGCGATGTAAGCGCTGTTGACCGCCAGGATCGTCTCGCGGGTGGCCAGCAGGTGGCGCAGCACGGCCAGGATCCGCTCCAGCTCGGCGGGGGCGTAGGGATGCGTCAGGCGGTCCGCGCGGGCGGCCGGGTCGCCCTGGGCGAGCCGCAGGAGCAGGTCGAGGTCGGCGCGGTCGCGGCCGGCGAGCGGCGCGAGCACCGGGTTCGCGGTGAGCGCGTTCTCGACGAAGCTGAGCGCGAAGACGTCCTCCTTGCCGGTCAGGACGTCACCGAGGTTCCACACGTCGGCGCGGTTGGCGAGCATGTCGGGGATGCGGAAGCGGGCGCCGGACTCGGTGTAGGGGTTGCCGGCCATGCACACGGCGAAGCGCTTGCCGCGCAGGTCGTACGTCCTCGGCGCACCGTCCCGGACGCCCTCGACACGGCGGGTGGCGTCGCACAGCGGGATGAACTTCTGCAGCAGTTCGGGGGAGGTGTGCTGGATGTCGTCGAGGTACAGGAGGGTGTTGTTGCCCGCCTCCAGCGCGAAGTTGATCTTCTCCACCTCCTGGCGCGCGGTGGCGTTCGGGGCCTCGGCCGGATCGAGTGAGGTGACGCCGTGTCCGAGGGCCGGGCCGTCGACCTTGACCAGGAGCAGGCCGAGGCGGTCGGCGACGTACTCCATCAGCGTCGTCTTGCCGTAGCCGGGCGGGGAGACGAGCAGGAGCAGGCCGCCGTCGCCGGTGCGCTTCGCGGCGCCGGTGGTGCCGAGCTGCTTGGCGAGACTGTCGCCGATCAGGGGGAGGTACACCTCGTCGATCAGCCTGCTGCGGACGAAGGCGGACATGGGCCGGGGCCGGTACTGGTCCAGGCGCAGCCGGGCGTGCTCGGCGGCCGCCAGCTCCCTGCGGCGGTGCTGGTGGGCACGGTGCCCGGGGACGTCGTGCGTGCGGAACGCGTCGGTGCGGGCGAGGAACTCGTCGATGCGGAGGTGCAGTGTGCGGCCGGTGATGCGGGGGTGGGTGCCCAGCAGCCCTTCGACCGTCGTGCTCAGGGCCGCGCCGGAGTCGTACCGGGGCAGGCCGGGGCAGAGTTCGGCGGCCACCGCCTCGGCCAGGTCGCCGGGGAGGACGTCGACGCCGGCCGAGGCGGTGTACGAGGTGAGCCACGCCTCGACGAGCTGCCGCCGCGCGGCCAAACCGTCCACGCCGCCCACGCCGCCCACGCCGTGATCGTCAGAGCCGTCCAAGCCGGCCAGATCGTCCTCGTAAGCCGCAGCGCCGGGCGTGCGGCGGAACGTGTCGAGCAGCGTGCGGGTGCCGGCGCTGATGACGAAGCCGTCGGGTCCGGTCGTCAGCTCCTCGAAGAGGTACGCGCCGGCGCCCTCCGTGCCGATCGCCCGCGTCATCTCCTGCTTCAGGTCGGCGATCGCGGGCGCCGAGCCGAACGTGTCCCGGGCCCGGGCCAGCGACGTCGCACGCCTCGTCCAGAGCCGGCGCTCCCCGGCCGTGGTGCCGTGCGTCCAGTACAGCTGGGCCGCGGCGCGCGCCGCGGGCTCGTGCCGCAGCGGGCCCGCGTCCTCGTGCAGCCGCAGCAGCGCCCCGATGACCAGGACCGCGTCGTGGTCGTGGACGCCGCGCTCGTAGCCCTCGTCGTAGGCGGCCTCCGCCGCCTGCCGCACGAGGGCGGGCAGGTCGGCGTCCGCGAGGGCTTCCGGCCCGTGCTCCGCGAGGAGCCGGGCGGCGAGGTACTCCGCGCGGTAGACCTCCGCCGACTCCGACGGCAGGGGCCGCTCCCAGTACGGGCGGGTGGCCTCGAAGCCGGGGTCCGTCACCGGTGAGCGGTAGTCGGTGCCGGTGACGGCGAAGGCGAGGCCGTCGCCGTGCGGGACCAGGGTGAGGTCGAGGGGCTGGGTGTTGACGGCGAAACGGTGCGTGCCGAGGCGGAGGGTACGGCCGTCGTCGGTGTACAGGTCGGTGCGGTCGCGCAGGGACGTGAGGGTGTCCTGGCGGGCGGACGCCAGACGGCCGTCCAGTTCCTCCGCCCTGACCTGGTCGCCGAGTTCGCGCAGTTCGCCGGCCAGCCGGCGGACCTTGGCGGGCATCGGGTCGGAGGTGAAGTAGGTGGCGACGGCGTCCGCGTCGGCGAGGCGGGCGGCACGGCGGGCGACGGTCCGCAGGATGCGGGCCGCCGAGTCGGCGAGACGTTCGGCGCGGCGGGCGCGGGCGTCGGCGAGGGTCTGCTTGCGCGCCGAGAACGCCTCGTGGACCTCGTCCCGCTTGTCGGCGAGCGCCCCGAGGAAGTCGCCGGACCCGGCGTGCTCCGAGAACCGCGCCTCCAGGTTCTCCACCCGCATCAGCATCAGGGTGAGCTGCTCGTCGCACGTCTCGGGGCTGTCGGCGGCCGCGAGAGCTCCGGTGACCGACTGAGCCAGCAGGGTGAACTCCGCGGCGAACTCCGCCCGCCCCTCCCGGTCGAGGAGTGCCCGGCGGCGGCCGTCGAGGGTGGCGCGGGCGCGGTTGACCCCGCCCAGAACGCCGGCGATCCGCTCCAGTACGGCCGTGCGGACGGTGGCGTCGCCGATGTCGAGGCCGGCCACGACCTCCGTCACCGTGCGCAGCCCGTCGGCGAGTTCGTCGAGGCGGGCGGAGACGGGCGCCGCCTCGGCCACCGTGGCGATCGACTCGGCGTCGGCGACGAGGCGGTCGAGGTCGGCCTGCTGGCCGTCGAAGGCGTCCTCGCGGGCGAGGTGGGTGACCGCCCGCTGCCCGAAGGAGGCCAGGTCGGCCTCGGTCTCGGCCGCGAGTTCGTCGATGCGGCCGGTGTCGGCGTACCGCATGTCCTTCAAGGTGAGCAAGTGGCCCTGGGCCTGCCGGAGTTCGGTCAGGCCGGTGACCCAGGCGGTCGCGCCGCGCGGGGCCTCGCCGCGCAGCCGCCGTACCACGGCGGCCACCCGCGCCGCGGTCTCGTCGAGCGCCTCCGCGGCCCGGCGGGTGAGGGCCCGGACGGTCTCGAACTCGGACAGCACCTGTTCGGCGGTGGTCCGCATCCGGGTGAGCGGCTCGCGCAGGTCGCCGAGTTCCGGGTCGGCCAGCCAGTGGTGGGAGTCGGCGGCGCGGACGCAGGCCGCGGCGAGCGCCTCGTACACCTCGCTCGTCGGTGTCATGTCGGTGACGGCCCGCGCGAGGGACAGGCAGTCGGAGATGCCGCGCACCAGGTCGGCGTTGCCGACGCGGGCCAGCGGGCCGGAGCCGGCCGGCCGGCCGGCGGCGTGGGTGTCGGAGAAGTACGGGGAGTTCCACAGCTGGACGGGGTGCACCCGCTGCGGCTCGTCGCCGTCGGCGCGCAGGACGACGAGGGCGCCGTCGTCGAACAGGGCCCAGCCGTGGCAGGACAGCGGGGTGGCGACCTCCTTGCGGATCACGTTGTAGGACAGCAGCAGGCTGCGTCCCTCCACGCTCGCGTGGAAGGCGAACAGCACGTCCTCGCCGTTGGGCGAGCGGACCAGCCGCTCGAACTCCAAAGCCGCCGCGTCCAGCGGGGCGGCGACGCCGTCGAACGTCCGGTACGCGCCCGTGGCCAGGCAGTAGCCGCCCGGGAACACGATGCCCTGGTCCTCGGGCAGCCGTCGGCACGCCCGGCCGATGCCGTCCAGCCGGACCACCGACCTGGCGAGCGTGTTGAACACCAGGTAGCGGTCGGTGTCCTCGTTGTAGGGGCGGATCCGCAGCAGGATCAGGGCGCCCACGCGCGCGTACGCGATGTCCGCGTCGGCGAGGGACTGCAGCGGCTCGTCGACGGGCTCGCTGTGGATGCCCTCACCGGTCTCGGTGTCGTTCTCGGCCTTGACGGTGAGGGTGCCGCCGACGGTCCCCACGAAGACCTCGCCCCCGACGGAGACGTGCGGGTGGCGGCCCGGAACGTGGTCCTCGCGGGTCGTCCGCGTCCACTCGACGTCGTGGGAGGGCGGGAGGACGTGGTCGCGGTCGCCGCGCGCGTCCAGGAAGGACACCCGGCCGTCGTCGCTCACCGCCCAGCGCAGGACGCGGATGTCCCCGGCCTTCTCCCCGGTCTGGAAGACGGCCAGCAGCCTGCCGTCGACCCGGCGGAGCCGGAGCAGGCGGGCCTGGCGGTAGTAGCGGTGGAGGGCCGCGAACTCGCGGCGGAAGGCCGGGTCGTCCAGCAGCCCGGGGACGGCGTCGTCGGGGAGCCGGTCCAGGTCGCGGTCGTGCAGCGTGAGGACGTCGTCCACCGTCGTCTCCGGCTCGCGGCCGGAGACGACGTTGTGGCCGAAGAGCAGGACGTCGCCGACCGAGACGATGTCGCGGGGCACTCGGTTGTGCGGCGTGCGCAGCCGCCCGGTGCCCGCGAGTTCCAGCCGCGTGGTGCCGAACTCCGCGACGCGGCGGGCGTCGAGCGCCTCGGCGCGGCGGGCGAGGTCGGCGGCCTCGGCGGTGAGACGGTCGCGCAGCACCTCGTACGTGCCGGTGTCCAGGCCGGTGGTCATGGAGCCCTCTCAGGAGGTCGGAGGAGAGACGTGGCCCGCGGCTGCCGTCCCCTGTGCGGCAGCCGCGGACCACGGGCCGGTCAGCCCCTGGCGCGGCCGTCGACGGCCGCGAGGGAGGTGTCGGAGAGGCCCAGCTCGCCTGCCTTGTCCAGGAGTTGCTGGAGGTGTCCGGCGTCCGCCCCGCCGTTCTTCATCAGCTTCATCAGCAGCGCGGACACGGTCAGGTTCCGCACGTCCGCCGTGGAGACCGAGCCGAGGACGCGGCCGAGGTCGTCGGTGAAGCTCGACGAGCCGTCCAGCCAGGGCCCGGCGAGCGCCTGCGCCGTCTCGGAGTGCTGCACGAACCCGTCCACGCTCCTGCCGAGCGCGACGGAGGACACCAGGCGGTCGAAGAAGACCGACTCGCCCCCGACGACGGTGATGTCGGCGTTCTCCAGGCCGGTGGCGAGGACGGTGGCCTGGGCCTCGGCGACCTGCTTCTGCACGTCGAGTCCGGCCAGCCGGATGTCCTTCTCCGCCTGCAGCCGCAGCCGGTACTCCTCGTGGCCGCGGGACGCCTCGTCGAGCGCGGCCATCGCCGCTGCCTTCTCGGTGAGACCGGCCGCCTCCGCCTTCAGCTTCTCCCCGATGCCCTCCGCCTCGGCGAGCGCCTTCGCCCGGGAGCCCTCCGCCTCGGCCCGCATCCGTGCCTGGGCGGCCTCCGCCTCCGCGCGGCCGGCCTTCTCGATGACCTCGGCCTCCTTGTCGCGGACCTGGACGGCGGCCAGGCCCGCCGCGGCGGCCTCGGCCTGGACGCCCTCCGCCAGCCGCAGCTTGGCCCGGGCGTCGAGGTCCGCCGACTTCAACCGCGCTTCGGCGAGGGTGAGTTCCTCGGCGGCACGGTGCACGGCGGCCTGCTCGGCGGCCTCGGCGGCCTTGATGTCCTTGACGAGCTTCTCCTGCGCCTCGGCCTCGGCGGCGATGACGACGGCCTGGCGGTCACGGTCCGCCTGCTCCACCGCGCGCAGCCGCTTGATGGCCTCCTCCTGCTCGGCGACCGTGCGGTCCACCGCGACGCGTTCGCGGATGACCTCGGCGATGTCCCGCTTCTCCGCCTCGACCTCCTTGTCGGCGGCGATCCGCGTCAGCTGCGTCTCCCGCTCCCGGGCGATGACCTCCAGCAGCCGGTCCTTCTCGATCCGCTCGCTCTCCACAGCGATGACCCGCTCACGGTTCTTCGCGGCGACGGCGACCTCGCGGGCCTGGTTCTCCCGCTGGATGCCGAGCTGTTCCTCGGTCCGCAGGAAGGCGCTCTGCGCCCGCAGCCGCTCCTCCTCGACGACCCGCGCCGTCTCCGCCTCCTCCCGCGCCCGTACGGTGTCGATCTCCCGGCGCTGCTTGATCTCGGCGTCCGTCTGCCGGCGCTCCAGCTCCAGGATCGCCTCGCGGGCGTCCACGTTCTGCCGGGTGATCTCCTTCTCCTCGGTGCGCTGCGCCTCGTTGGTGCGCACGTGCTCCAGGGCGGTCAGCTCGGTGATCTTCCGGATGCCCTGGGCGTCGAGGACGTTGGCCGGGTCGAGCTGGGTGACCGGCGTCTGCTCCAGGTAGTCGATCGCCGCGTCCTCCAGGTGGTAGCCGTTGAGGTCGACACCGATCAACTCGATGATCTTGTAACGGAGTTCCTCGCGCTTGGTGTACAGGTCGGTGAAGTCCATCTGCTTGCCGACGGTCTTCAGTGCCTCGGAGAACTTCGCGTGGAACAGCTCCTGAAGCGTCCTCTGGTCGCTGGCCCGCGCCGTACCGACCGCCTGGGCGACCTTGATGACGTCCCCGACGGACTTGTTGACCTTCACGAAGAACGAGATCCGGATGTCCGCGCGGATGTTGTCGCGGCAGATCAGCCCTTCCTTGCCGGCCCTGGTGATCTCGATCGTCTTCACCGAGATGTCCATCACCTCGGCCTTGTGCAGCACCGGCAGCACGATCTGCCCGGTGAAGGTCACGTCGACCCTGCGCAGTTTGGAGACGATCAGGGCCTTGCCCTGCTCCACCTTGCGGAAGAGCCGGGAGACGACGAGTGCGGCGAGCAGGCAGACGACGACGAGCACGCCGATGCCCACGGCGATGGTGTTCATGCCAGGTCCTTTGGGTCTGCGAGAAGTCGGTGCCTCGACGGAGGCGGGGCCCGCTCGGCCACGGGCAGGCGTGCGGAGGCGCGGCCCCCGGTGCGATCACGCGGGCGTCCGGCCGGGTCGACGGGCGTCAGGCGGGGTCAGCCACGGGAACGGGGACTGCCGGGGTCGTACGGAGCGCCACCGGCCGCGGTCCGCCGGTGCGGCAACAGCCCGCCGGGAAAAGACGCACACCGTCGCGTCGCCGTCCCGGCGGCGGACGCGGACGGGCCGGGCGGCGCGGACAGAGCGGGCGGCGCGGACAGAGCGGGCAGGGCGAACAGAGCGGGCAGGGCGAACAGAGCGGGCAGCGCGGGCAGCGCGGCCCGGACGGCCGGGGCGGCGGTGACACCGGGCCGGGTCAGGCGCGCCGGACCCGTCACGGTCGTTCCGGTGGGGGTGACGGCGGGGTGGTGCACGCATGCGTCGACGACCTGCCCCACGCGCTCGCCCCCGTCCGAGTTCCCGGCTCCCCCGTTGCTGCCGCCCTCATCTTGAACCGGACATGCCCTCTCGCGCATTGCCGTCACCCGGCAGCCTTGACGCCTCCTCGATGCCGGTGGACGGCACTTCACTGCGCGGATCGGACGAAGGACGGTCAGCCGAGCGCGAAGTAGCGCAGCCACACGTACGCGAGCGCGAGCGCCACGGTCACGCCGGTGACGACCAGGCCGTACTTGGTGAACTGCCAGAAGGAGATGGGCTGTCGGTTGCGTTCGGCGATGCCGAGCACGACGACGTTGGCGGAGGCGCCGATGGCCGTCGCGTTGCCTCCCAGGTCGGCGCCGAGGGCCAGGGCCCACCACATGACGTGGTCCGCGCCGCCGCCCATGTTCTGGACGAGATCGCCGGTGATGGGTGCCATGGTGGCGACGTAGGGGATGTTGTCGACGAAGCCGGACAGCACCGCGGAGGCGCCGAGCAGGGTCATCGAGCCGCCGAGCTCGTTGTCGCCGATCGTGTCGGCCAGGGCCTTGGAGATCTCACCGATCACACCGGTCTCGATCAGACCGCCGATCATGATGAAGAGACCGGCGAAGAAGGCCAGGGTGGGCCACTCCACCTCCTCGAGGACCTCGCGGGTCTCCGCGGTGGAGACGGCGATGAGCAGTCCGGCGCCGAGCAGGGCGACGACGCTGGGCGCGTAGTGCAACACCGGCTGCAGGACGAAGCCGGCCACCACCAGCGCCAGCACCGCCAGGCCCTGCACGAGCAGCCGCGGATCCTCGATGGCCTCGCGCTCCTCCAGCTCCATGATCTCGGCGGCGCGGTCCCCGTCGTAGCGGAACACCTCGCGGAACATCACCCGGCACACCAGGAGCAGGGCGACCAGCAGGACGGCCACGATCGGGGCCAGGTGGACGAGGAAGTCGTTGAAGGCCAGTCCGGCCCTGCTGGCGATGATGATGTTGGGCGGGTCACCGACCAGGGTCGCGGTACCCCCGATGTTCGCCGCCATGACCTCGGCGATCAGGAACGGCGCCGCCGGCAGCGCGAGGCGCTCGCACACCAGCAGCGTCACCGGCGCGATCAGCAGCACCGTGGTGACGTTGTCCAGCAGGGCCGACGCCAGCGCCGTCATCACGACCAGCATGGCCATCACCCGGAAGGGCTTCGCCCGGGCCCGCTTCACCGACCAGATCGCCAGGTACTCGAAGACCCCGGTCTTCTTCAGCACCCCGACGATCATCATCATGCCCATGAGCAGGAAAACGACGTTCCAGTCGACGCCGCTGTGCTCGGAGAAGAAGGCGGACTTGTCGTCGGTCGCGCGGACGGCCAGCATGAGGCCGGCCCCGCCGAGGGCGACGGCGACGCGGTGGATCTTCTCGCTGATGATCAGGGCGTACGCGCCGACGAAGACGACGACCGCGGCCCAGCTCTGCCAGTCGTTCAGGACGGCCACCCCCGATCGGAAGAGAGATTGCTCTCCTGCTCGCCGACCAGGCTTCCCGGCACACCGTGGGGAACCCTACATGTCCTTCTCCCGGCCCCGGCAGACCGCCGAGCCGTCCCGCGACGGCACGAAGACCGCCGGACGGCAACAGCCGATCCGTGATGTGTAAGCATCATCACACCGCAGCGGAAGCACTGGGGGAAACGCAGCGGAACCACTGACACACAGACACAGCGAAGCGGCCCCACCGTGATCGGTGGGGCCGCTTCGTCTCTGTGCGCGAGGGGGGAGTTGAACCCCCACGCCCTTGCGGGCACTGGAACCTGAATCCAGCGCGTCTGCCTATTCCGCCACCCGCGCATTGGGTGTTGCCCTCGGGCTCCGGGGCCTTTCGCTCCGGCGCCTTCCGACACGCAGAACATTAGCACGCTGGGCGGGGTGGGTTCACATCACTTGTTCCGGGGCGGCCCCCGACCAGCGAAGTCGTGCGCGCGCCGGGCCGTTTCCCGCTGTCCCGCTCCACTCCGAGGTGTCTCGGGGCGTGCCGGATCGCGTATCAACCTCGTACCGGTCCGGCCCGTCTCCCCGGGCGCCGGGACAGGTGCACAGCCGGGTGCGGGACACTGGTCTGCAGCCGCCTCTACGATCCTGGGCAGAAGGAGTTCGCGGGAGGAGTTCGAACGACTGCTCCGCAGGGAACTTCGTCAGGCGTCGACACCCGTCGACGGGGTCGACAGGGGGAACCGGCCGATTCACCGGCGCGTGGATACGATCAGTAAGCAGTACCAGGCAGTGCAGTGCCCGCAGGGCGGGACGACGGACGGCAGCAGCTACGGAGGAGGTGCCCCATGGGAGTCCTGAAGAAGTTCGAGCAGCGTCTCGAAGGTCTGGTCAACGGCACCTTCGCAAAGGTGTTCAAGTCCGAGGTCCAGCCCGTGGAGATCGCGGGCGCGCTCCAGCGCGAGTGCGACAACAACGCGACCATCTGGAACCGCGACCGCACGGTCGTGCCCAACGACTTCATCGTGGAACTGAGCACGCCGGACTTCGAGCGGCTCAGCCCCTACTCCGGCCAGCTCGGCGACGAACTCGCCGGCATGGTGCGCGACTACGCCAAGCAGCAGCGCTACACCTTCATGGGGCCCATCAAGGTCCACCTGGAGAAGGCGGACGACCTCGACACCGGCCTGTACCGGGTGCGCAGCCGTACGCTCGCCTCCTCCACCAACCAGCAGTCCGCCGCCCCCGGCGCGCCGGCCGCGCCCCGGCACGGCGGCTACGGCTACCCGCCGCCCGGAGCCCCCGCGGGCGCCCCGCCCATGCCGGCCGCGCCGCCGCCCGGCGGACGCCCCGGCGGCTACGGCTACCCGCAGCCCGCGGGCGTCCAGCACCCCCCGGCCGCCGCGCCGACGGCCGGCGGACGCACCCGCTACTGGATCGAGATCAACGGCGTGCGCCATCAGATCTCCCGCGCGACGCTGGTGCTGGGCCGCAGCACCGACGCCGACGTGCGGATCGACGACCCCGGCGTCTCGCGCCGGCACTGTGAGATCCGGACCGGAATGCCCTCGACGATCCAGGATCTCGGGTCCACCAACGGCATCGTGGTGGACGGACAGCACACCACCCGCGCTACGCTCCGCGACGGCTCGCGGATCGTCGTGGGCAGCACCACCGTTATCTATAGGCAAGCCGAAGGGTGAAGCGGGGGCAATGTCAGAGCTGACCCTCACGGTCATGCGGCTGGGTTTCCTGGCCGTACTGTGGCTGTTCGTGATCGTGGCCGTGCAGGTCATCCGCAGCGACCTGTTCGGTACGCGCGTCACCCAGCGCGGCTCCAGGCGGGAGGCCGCGCGGCCGCAGCAGGCAGCCCGCCAGCAGGCCGCGCCTCCACCGCAGCGCCAGCAGTCGGGCGGGCGCCAGCGCCGTAACGCCCCCACCAAGCTGGTGGTGACCGAAGGCACACTCACCGGCACGACCGTCGCGCTGCAGGGCCAGACCATCACGCTGGGCCGGGCGCACGACAGCACGATCGTGCTGGACGACGACTACGCCTCCAGCCGCCATGCCAGGATCTACCCGGACCGCGACGGCCAGTGGATCGTCGAGGACCTGGGCTCCACCAACGGCACGTACCTCGACCGGAGCCGGCTGACGACCCCCACGCCGATCCCCCTGGGCGCGCCGATCCGCATCGGCAAGACCGTCATCGAGCTGCGGAAGTAGTGCTACGTCATGAATGAGCGCGAGCGGAGCGAGCACGCAGCGGCGGCCGTCACCCAGGGCCCCGGCGCGCTCCCGACCGGAGGGTGGGCACCGTGCGGATGTACCCGGAGCCGACGGGCGAGGTGCGCATGAGTCTGTCACTGCGCTTCGCCGCCGGATCGCACAAAGGCATGATCCGGGAGGGCAACGAGGACTCCGGATACGCCGGCCCGCGACTGCTCGCGATCGCCGACGGCATGGGCGGCGCCGCCGCGGGCGAGGTCGCCTCCTCGGAAGCCATCTCCACCATCGTCGCCCTCGACGACGACGTGCCCGGATCCGACATCCTCACCTCCCTCGGCGCCGCCGTGCAGCGCGCCAACGACCAGCTGCGCGCCATGGTCGAGGAGGACCCCCAGCTCGAGGGCATGGGCACCACGCTGACCGCCCTGCTGTGGACCGGCCAGCGCCTCGGTCTGGTGCACGTCGGCGACTCCCGCGCCTACCTGCTGCGCGACGGCGTCCTCACCCAGATCACCCAGGACCACACCTGGGTGCAGCGCCTGGTCGACGAGGGCCGGATCACCGAGGAAGAGGCCACCACCCACCCCCAGCGCTCCCTGCTGATGCGGGCGCTGGGCAGCGGCGAGCACGTCGAGCCGGACCTGTCCATCCGTGAGGTGCGGGCCGGCGACCGCTACCTGATCTGCTCCGACGGCCTCTCCGGCGTCGTCTCGCACCAGACCCTCGAGGACACCCTGGCCAGCTACCAGGGCCCCCAGGAGACCGTCCAGGAGCTCATCCAGCTCGCGCTGCGCGGCGGCGGCCCCGACAACATCACCGTCATCATCGCCGACGTCCTCGACCTCGACACCGGGGACACCCTCGCCGGGCAGCTGTCCGACACGCCTGTCGTGGTGGGCGCCGTCGCCGAGAACCAGAACCAGCTGCACGACAACAACATCATGCAGACCCCGGCCGGCCGCGCCTCCGGTCTCGGCCGGCAGGGCCACGGGCAGCACGGCGGCGGCGAGTTCGGCCCGCCCGGCTCCGGTGACACCACCGGGTTCGTCCCGACGGGCGGCTTCGGCGACTACACCGACGACGACTTCGTCAAACCGCGCAAGAACCGCAGGTGGCTGAAGAGGTCCTTCTACAGCGTAATCACACTCGCCGTCATCGGCGGTGGCCTGTACGGCGGTTACCGCTGGACGCAGACGCAGTACTACGTCGGCGCCAACGGCGAGCACGTCGCGCTGTACCGCGGCATCAGCCAGGACCTGGCCTGGGTGTCGCTGTCGAAGGTGGAGAAGGACCACCCCGAGATCGAACTCAAGTACCTGCCGGTGTACCAGCAGAAGCAGGTCAAGGCCACGATCGCCGAGGGCGGCCTGAAGGACGCCACCTCGAAGGTCGACGAACTCGCCCTGCAGGCCTCCGCGTGCAAGAAGCAGGCCCAGCGGGAGGCGGCCGAGAGCGATCAGAACGCCAAGACCGGTGAGGGCCAGGCCGGCGGCACCACGGGAACCACCACCACCTCCCTCGCGTCCAAGGCGTCGCCGAGCCCGTCGGCCTCCAAGTCCCCGTCCCCGTCCGCGTCCCCGACCGCCACTCCCAGCCCCGGCCCGACCCTCTCGGAGGAAGAGCAGAAGGTCGTCTCGCTGTGCGGTAAGCAGTAGGCAAGCCGTGAGAGGCCCCGTCACACCATGAGCAGTACTACCAACCCGTCGACGCACCACACGTCCACGATCGGCGCCATCGGCGCACCGAGCCGGCGCAACACCGAGCTCGCGCTGCTGGTGTTCGCCGTCGTCATCCCGATCTTCGCCTACGCGAACGTGGGGCTGGCCATCGACGACCAGGTGCCCGCCGGCCTGCTGAGCTACGGCCTCGGGCTCGGCCTGCTGGCCGGCATCGCCCACCTCGCGGTGCGCAAGTTCGCGCCGTACGCGGACCCGCTGCTGCTGCCACTGGCGACGCTGCTGAACGGGCTCGGACTGGTCGTCATCTGGCGTCTGGACCAGTCCAAGCTGCTGCAGTCCATCAATCAGGCGGGCACGGCGGCGCCCCGGCAGTTGCTGTACACGGCGATGGGTATCGCTCTGTTCATCGTGGTGCTGATCTTCCTCAAGGACCACAGAGTCCTGCAGCGCTACACCTACATCTCCATGGTCGGCGCGCTGTTCCTGCTGCTGCTGCCGCTGGTGCCGGGCCTCGGCGCGAACATCTACGGCGCCAAGATCTGGATCTCGGTCGCCGGGTTCTCCATCCAGCCCGGTGAGTTCGCCAAGATCGTGCTCGCGATCTTCTTCGCCGGCTACCTGATGGTGAAGCGGGACGCACTGGCCCTGGCCAGCCGCCGCTTCATGGGTCTGTACCTGCCGCGCGGCCGTGACCTGGGCCCGATCCTGGTCGTCTGGTTCATCTCGATCCTCATCCTGGTCTTCGAGACAGACCTCGGCACCTCGCTGCTGTTCTTCGGAATGTTCGTCATCATGCTGTACGTCGCCACCGAGCGGACCAGCTGGATCGTCTTCGGTCTGCTGATGTCCGCGGCCGGCGCCGTCGGCGTGGCGAGCTTCGAACCGCACGTCAAGATGCGTGTCCAGGCCTGGCTGGACCCGATGCGGGAGTACACGCTCAGCCAGGCGGGCGTGGCCGGCCACTCCGAGCAGTCGATGCAGGCGCTGTGGGCGTTCGGCTCCGGCGGCACCTTGGGCTCCGGCCTCGGCCAGGGCCACTCCGAACTCATCCGTTTCGCCGCCAACTCCGACTTCATCCTCGCCACCTTCGGCGAAGAGCTCGGCCTCGCGGGCATCATGGCGATCCTGCTCATCTACGGTCTGATCGCCGAGCGCGGCATGCGCACCGCGCTGGCCGCCCGCGACCCGTTCGGCAAACTGCTCGCCATCGGCCTCTCCGGGGCCTTCGCCCTGCAGGTCTTCGTCGTTTCCGGCGGTGTCATGGGCCTCATCCCGCTGACCGGTATGACGATGCCCTTCGTGGCGTACGGCGGTTCCTCCGTCATCGCAAACTGGGCTCTCGTCGGCATCCTCATCCGGATCAGTGACACCGCACGCCGCCCGGCGCCCGCCCCCGCCTCCAACCCCGACGCCGAGATGACCCAGGTGGTCCGCCCGTGAACAAGCCCCTGCGCCGGATCGCGATCTTCTGCGGCCTCCTGGTCCTCACGCTGCTCATCCGCGACAACTGGCTCCAGTACGTCAAGGCCGACAGCCTGAAGGACGACCCCAAGAACCGCCGCGTCACCATCGCGCGCTACTCAACCCCGCGCGGTGACATCATCGTCGGCGGCAGTCCGGTCACCGGGTCGAGCGAGACCAAGCGCAACGGCCTGAACGACCTGAAATACAAGCGCACCTACAAGAACGGCCCCATGTGGGCGCCGGTCACCGGGTACGCCTCCCAGGCCTTCGGCGCCAACCAGTTGGAGTCCATCGAGGACGGCATCCTCACCGGCAACGACGACCGGCTCTTCTTCCGCAACACCCTCGACATGGTCACGGGCAAGGAGCGGCAGGGCGGAAACGTCGTCACCACCCTCAACGCCGCCGCGCAGAAGGCCGCGTACAACGGGCTGAAGACGCAGGGCGGCAAGGGCGCCGTCGTGGCCCTGGAGCCGTCCACCGGCAAGATCCTGGCGCTGGCCTCGTTCCCGTCGTACGACCCCTCGTCCTTCGCCGGCAACTCCAACGACGACGCCGCCGCCTGGAAGAAGCTGCAGAAGAAGTACAACCCCGACGACCCGATGCTGAACCGGGCGCTGCGCGAGACCTACCCGCCGGGCTCCACCTTCAAGGTGGTCACCGCCGCGGCCGCGCTGGAGAACGGGCTGTACACCTCCGCCGAGCAGAAGACCAAGACGCCGCTGCCGTGGATCATGCCCGGCACCACGACCCCCCTGAAGAACGAGGGCAACATCCCCTGCGAGAACGCGACCATGCGGGTCGCGCTTCAGTACTCCTGCAACACCGTCTTCGGCAAGATCGGCTCCGACCTCGGCAACGACAAGATGCTCGCCGAGGCGAAGAAGTTCGGCTTCACCTCGGAGCAGTTCACGCCGACGCGCTCCAGCGCCTCCGTCTTCTCCGACAACATGAACCCGTCACAGACCGCGCTGTCCTCCATCGGCCAGTTCAACACCGCCGCGACGCCGCTGCAGATGGCCATGGTGGCCTCCGCGGTCGCCAACAACGGCAAGCTGATGAAGCCGTACATGGTCGACAAGCTCGAGTCATCGACCGTCGACACCATCGAGCAGACCGACCCCCAGGAGCTGAGCCAGCCGCTGTCCTCGGAGAACGCCCAGATCCTGCAGTCGATGATGGAGACGGTCGTCAAGGACGGCACCGGCAAGAACGCGCAGATCAACGGTGTCACCGTCGGCGGCAAGACCGGTACCGCCCAGAACGGCATCAACAACAGCAACAACCCGTACGCCTGGTTCATCTCGTACGCCAAGCTCAGCGACGGCAGTTCGCCGGTGGCGGTCGCCGTCGTGATCGAGGACGACAAGGCCAACCGCGGCGACATCTCCGGTGGCGGCCTCGCGGCGCCGATCGCCAAGAACGTGATGGAGGCGGTCATCGACTCCAAGAAGTGACCCCGGTCACGTCCCCAACGCATCGGTGCACGTTGCGATACCGGTCCTGTATCGGGTGACGGGCTCGGCCAAGTCGCACACAGCTGTCCGGGTACGGTAGGGCGCGGACGGCAGCCTCCGACCGCACAGCAGTGCCGGTCGGGACCGACGGAGAGGGCTGGTAGGAAGCTATGGAAGAGCCGCGTCGCCTCGGCGGCCGGTACGAGCTGGGCCATGTGCTCGGCCGTGGTGGCATGGCGGAGGTCTACCTCGCGCACGACACCCGCCTCGGCCGCACCGTGGCGGTGAAGACGCTGCGCGCCGACCTCGCGCGCGACCCGTCCTTCCAGGCCCGGTTCCGCCGGGAGGCCCAGTCGGCCGCCTCGCTCAACCATCCCGCGATCGTCGCGGTCTACGACACGGGCGAGGACTACATCGACGGGGTCTCGATCCCGTACATCGTGATGGAGTACGTCGACGGCTCCACGCTCCGTGAGCTGCTGCACTCCGGCCGCAAGCTGCTGCCGGAGCGGGCCATGGAGATGACCATCGGCATCCTGCAGGGCCTGGAGTACGCCCACCGCAGCGGCATCGTCCACCGCGACATCAAGCCGGCCAACGTCATGCTGACGCGCAACGGCCAGGTCAAGGTGATGGACTTCGGCATCGCCCGCGCCATGGGCGACGCCGGCATGACGATGACGCAGACGGCGGCGGTCATCGGCACGGCGCAGTACCTGTCGCCGGAGCAGGCCAAGGGCGAGCAGGTCGACGCCCGTTCCGACCTGTACTCCACCGGCTGCCTGCTGTACGAGCTGCTGACGGTCCGCCCGCCGTTCGTGGGCGACTCCCCGGTCGCGGTCGCCTACCAGCACGTGCGGGAGGAGCCCCAGCCGCCGTCGGTCTTCGACCCCGAGATCACGCCCGAGATGGACGCGATCGTGCTGAAGGCCCTCACCAAGGACCCCGACTACCGCTACCAGTCGGCCGACGAGATGCGCGCCGACATCGAGGCCTGCCTCGACGGCCAGCCCGTCGCCGCCACGGCGGCCATGAGCTCGGTGGGCTACGGCGGCTACCCCGACGACCGGCCGACCACGGCCCTGCGCGCCGACGCGGGCGCCGGCGCCACGTCGATGCTGCCGCCCATGAACCCGGACGACGGCGGCTACGGCTACGACGACCGTCCCGACCGCCGCCGCCAGAAGAAGAACAACACCTCCACGATCCTGCTCGTCGTCGCCGGCGTCCTGGTGCTGATCGGCGCCATATTGATCGGGAAGTGGGCCTTCAGCGGCAACGGGGGCGCGGGCAACGACACGGTGCCGGTGCCCAACCTGGTCAGCCAGACCGAAGGCGACGCCAAGAAGCTGCTGGCCAACAGCGACCTCGAAGTGGGCGAGATCACCCGCAAGCCCTGCGAGGCGCAGAGCAAGGGCAAGGTCTGCTCCCAGGACCCGGGCAAGAACACCGACGTCAAGAAGGGCTCCACCGTCGACTTCGTGGTGTCCACCGGCGCCCCGAAGGTCAGCGTCCCCAGCGTGATCGGCATGAGCCTCGACGACGCCAAGGCGAAGCTGGAGGGCGACGACTACCAGTTCCAGGTCGAGACGAAGGCGCAGGAGTCCTCGGAGACCCCGAACACGGTTCTGGATCAGGACCCGAAGCTCGGCAAGGAGGTGGAGAAGGGATCGACGATCACCCTCACCATCGCCAAGGCCGCCGAGCAGGCCACGGTGCCGGACGTCGCCGGCAAGAGCTGCGACGAGGCCAAGGCGCTGATGACGGTCAACAACCTCGTCGGCAACTGCACCGACGTGGAGACCGACAACAACGACCTGGTGGACAAGGTCATCGGCACCAATCCGGCGGCCGGCTCCCAGGTGAAGAAGAACTCCGCGGTGACCATCCAGATCGGCAAGGCCAAGCAGAACCAGCAGGTCCAGGTCCCCAACATTCAGGGCCAGAGCCTCAAGGACGCCAGGAAGGCCCTCCAGCAGGCAGGCCTCCAGGTCGGCAACGTCACCGGCGCGACGGACGACAACGCCATCGTCCTGGGCTCGAACCCGAGCCAGGGAAGCACCGTCGACAAGGGCACCTCGGTGAACCTCGTCACCGTCGCCCAGGGCGGCAACAACAACGGCGGGAACGACAACGGCGGCACCAACTTCTTCGGCGGTGTCGACGGAGTCGCGTACCGCCAGGAGAACTGACCCTCCCGCACCCGGCACGCACGAGAGCCCCGGCGCCCGCAAGGGCCCGGGGCTCTCGTCGTCGGAAGCCGCCCGACCGTCAGCGCGGCCCGCCGGTCACCGCAGTTCCTTCGGCGGGGTCCGTTCACTGTCCACCTTCTGGACCCGGACCAGTTCGCCCCAGACGACGTAGCGGTAGCGGCTGGTGTAGACGGGGGTGCAGGTCGTGAGGGTGATGTAGTGGCCGGGCTTCTTCCGGCCGGACTCCTTCGGCACCGCCGAGAGGACCTTCACGTTGTACTTGGAGGTCTCGGCGAGGACCGCGTACACCTTGTAGACGTACCACTTGTCCTTCGTCTCGAAGACGACCGGGTCGCCCTTCTTCACCTTGTCGATGTTGTGGAACTTGGCGCCGTGCCCGTCCCGGTGGGCGGCCAGGGCGAAGTTGCCCTTCTTGCCGGTGGTGGGGAGGGTCGCCTTCACCGGGTCCGTGTAGTAGCCGGCGACGCCGTCGTTGAGGATCTTCGCCGAGGTGCCCTTCTCCACCAGCACCTCGCCGTTCTTCATGGCGGGCACGTGCAGGAAGCCGATGCCGTCCTTGGTGTCGAGCGCGCCCGGACCGGTCGGTCCCTGGGACCAGCCGTCCCGCACCTTGTCGCCCTGCCGGTCGGCCGTGCGGTCCGCGACCACGTTCGTCCACCACAGCGAGTAGACGACGAACAGGCCCAGCACCAGGCCCGAGGTGATCAGCAGTTCGCCGAAGACGCCCACCGCCAGCGCGATGCGGCCCGGGCGGCGGCGGGCCGGCCCGTCCGGCGGGGAATCCCCCGTGTGCTCTTCGTGCTGCGTGCCGCCGGTGGTCGCTGCCACGTTGTCCAACCGCCCCTATTCGACGAGCGCATCCGGCTTTCCCTTGCTGCGCGGCCGTTCCTCGACCATCTTGCCCCAGACGATCAGCCGGTACTTGCTGGTGAACTCCGGCGTGCAGGTCGTCAGGGTGATGTAGCGACCGGGCTTGGTGAACCCCGAGCCGGGCGGCACCGGGCCGATCACGCCGGTGTTGCTCGGCGGCGTCACCGGCAGCGTCGACGTCATCGTGTAGACGTAGTACTCGTTCTGCGTCTCGACGACGATCGGGTCGCCCTCCCGCAGCCGGTTGATGTACCGGAACGGCTCACCGTGCGTGTTGCGGTGCCCGGCCAGCGCGAAGTTGCCGGTCTTCGCCGACGGCATCGCCGTCTTCAGCTCGCCCTCGCTGTAGTGCCCCACCATGCCCTTGTCGAGCACCTTCTTGTTGCTGACGCCCTCCGCGATCGGCACCACCACGTCCAGCTTCGGGATGTGGAGTATCGCGAAGCCCTGCCCCGGCTCGAAGGTGCCCGGGGCGCGCTTGCCGTCCGCCCAGTCCTGCTGGAGTGTGCTGGTCTCCTTGTCGGCCTGCGCGTGCGCCCGGACGTTCGTCCACCACAACTGGTACGAGACGAACAGCAGCATGAGCACGCCCGTGGTGATGAACACCTCACCGATCACCCGGCTCGCCACGACCGCCGGACTCGCCTTGCTCGCGCGGGCCCGCCGGCGCGCCTCCACCCGGGACAGCGGCGCGTCCAAAGCCTGCGAAGTCTCCGGCGCCTCAGCGGCGGCAGCGGACGCCGGGCGGCCGCCCCCGTGACGCCCGCGGCGGCCCTTGGCCGCCTTCCTCCGGGCCGCGCGGCCGCCTGCGGGGGTTCCTGTGGCCGGAGTGGCGTACAGGGCCGCAGAGGACGACGGGGAGGGCTCGGGCGGCGGATCGGGGATCCGCAGCGCCACCGTCTCCTCGTCGATCGGCGGCAGCGTCGGCGACTCGGGCGCCTGCTGCCCCGCCGACCAGTCCGCGAACGCCCCGGACGCCTCGTACGGCTCCTGCCCGTACGAGGCGCCGGACTCGCGCTCGGGACGCAATGCGGTCACGCCGTGGCCCTGCCCACCACCGGGGCGAGCCCCGCGGACCGTGCCACCGCCTCCTCGTCACCGCACTCCACCAGCCAGTTGGCCAGCATCCGGTGCCCATGCTCCGTCAGCACCGACTCCGGGTGGAACTGCACGCCCTCCACCTTCAGTTCGCGGTGGCGCAGACCCATGATGATGCCGTCGTGGGTACGGGCGGTCACCTCGAGCTCCGCCGGAACCGTCGCCGGCTCGGCGGCCAGCGAGTGGTAGCGGGTCGCCGTGAACGGCGACGGCAGGCCCGCGAAGACGCCCTTGCCCTGGTGCTCCACCAACGACGTCTTGCCGTGCAGCAGTTCGGGGGCGCGGTCCACCACACCGCCGTACGCCACCTGCATCGACTGCATTCCCAGGCACACCCCGAAGACGGGTACGCCGGTCGCCGCGCAGTGGCGGACCATCTCGATGCAGACGCCCGCCTCCTCCGGCGTCCCCGGCCCCGGCGAGAGGAGGACGCCGTCGAAGCCGTCCTGGGCGTGCGCCGTCGACACCTCGTCGTTGCGCAGCACCTCGCACTCGGCACCGAGCTGATACAGGTACTGGACCAGGTTGAAGACGAAGCTGTCGTAGTTGTCGACGACGAGAATCCGCGCGCTCACTGGTTGTCCACCGTCACATCGTTGAAGGGAAGCAGCGGCTCGGCCCACGGAAACACGTACTGGAACAGGATGTAGACCACCGCCAGAACCAGCGCGAGTGAGATCAGCGCCTTCACCCACACGTTCCCCGGCAGATGCCGCCAGATCCAGCCGTACATGCCGTCCCTTCCGTTCCACCACGGCACCGGACCCATTCGCCGTACCGGCACCAGACTAGCGGCGCAGCGCCCCCGGCCTGCCTGCCTCCACGGGCCGCGTGGAGTCCAGATGTGCCCACACGATCAGCCGGTGACTGTGCCCCCACTCCGGATCGCAGGTGGTCAGCGTCAGATAACGGCCCTCGCGCGTATACCCCGACTTACGTGGCACAGGGTCGATCACCTCAACGTCCGTCGGAACTGTTTTGTAGGGCCCTTTGTCGATCCGATACGTGAACCAGGTGGTCCCGTCCGTGAGCACCACGGCGTCCCCCCGGCGCAGCCTGGGGAAGTCCTTGAACGGGTCGCCGTACGTCCGCCGGTGACCGGCCACCGCGAAGTTTCCCCGCTGGCCGAGCCGGGCGGTGCCCGCGTAGTGCCCGAGCCCCTTCTTCAGCGTGTCCACCGCCGTGCCCTCCAGGACCGGCTTGTTCCACGTGAAACCAAGACGCGGGATGTACATGATCGCGAAGGCCCTGCCCGCGACATACGGCGCCGGTCCCTTCGCAGCCGGGGCCGGGGCCGGGGAGGTGCCGGCCGCCACCGACGGGACGCTCTGTCGTGCCCACCGGTCCTGGAGGACGTCGATCTGGTGAGCCATCGCGCCGTCCGCCCGCACACCCGTCCAGAACAGCACATAGGCGACGAACAGCACGATCAGGGCGCCCACGGTGATGCACAGCTCGCTGACGGTCCTGACGACGACGCGCACCGGCAGCTCCTGAACGGCTCAGCTCACCCCACGGGCTCGGCGTAGTGCAGATCCACTGTGCCCGAGTAACCCGGCAGAGTCACCGTCCCGTCGTCGGTGACTTTCCAGCCCAGGCCGTAGACGTTCACGTACACCATGTAGTTCTGGATCGCCGGGGAGTCGGACAGCGCCTTGTTCAGCTTCTCCGGATCACCGACCGCCGTGATCCTGTACGGCGGCGAGTACACCCGGCCCTGCAGGATCAGCGTGTTGCCGACGCAGCGCACGGCACTGGTGGAGATCAGCCGCTGGTCCATGACCTTGATGCCCTTGGCGCCGCCCTGCCACAGCGCGTTCACCACCGCCTGGAGGTCCTGCTGGTGGATGACCAGGTAGTCCGGCTGCGGCTCGGGATAACCGGGCAGCTTGGCGGTCGCGTCCGGCGGAGCGTCGTTGAGCGTGACCGTGATCGCCTCGCCGGTCAGTTTCTGTGTGCCCGCCCGGTGCTCCAGGGCCTTGAGCTTCTCGTCCTCCGCCTTGGTCCTGCCGTCGTCGCGCGCCGCCAGTGACTCCACCTCGCCGCGCAGCGAGCCGTTGGACTCGTCCAGCTCGCCGTTCTTGCGGCTGCGCTCCTGGATGAGGTCGGAGAGCTTCAGCAGGGAGGTGTCCGTGCGGATGTTGGTGCCCTTGGCGGTGTCGAAGCTGGTGAAGAAGATGAGCCCGGCGAGCGCGAAGACGGCCACCGTGAGCACCCGCACGGGCCGGAAACGGCGCTCGCGGGCAGGGGTGGATCCGGACTGGGGAGAGTCGGCAGAATTGCTCAACGTACCCTTATCTCCTTCGGCGCCGCGGAAGCACTACGCTAACGGACGCCCGGGGGAGCGCTAAGAGTCCCCTTGTACCGCCCCGGAGCCCGACCCAGTTACCTGCGCGGCCACGCAGCGCATCGACAGGAGAGACCCTCGTGCCGAAGTCACGTATCCGCAAGAAGGCCGACTACACGCCGCCGCCCGCGAAGCAGGCGACCGCCATCAAGCTGAACAGCCGCGCCTGGGTCGCGCCCGTGATGCTGGCCATGTTCCTCATCGGGCTGGCCTGGATCGTGGTGTTCTACGTGACCGACGGCTCGCTGCCGATCGACAAGCTGGACAACTGGAACATCGTGGTCGGCTTCGGGTTCATCGCGGCCGGCTTCGCCGTCTCCACCCAGTGGAAGTAGCGCCGCACCGGGCCGTCCACCGCCGGACGCACCGCTGAGACCGGACGCATCGCAGGGCCCGCGGACGCACCGCGGGGCCGACGGGATCGGCGGGTTATCCACAGATCGCGGAAGTATCCACAGGCCACCTGGGGAAAAGAAACGACGATCTGTGGATAACTCCCCGCCCATTGACACCGGTACGACTGTCACACCGCCACTCGGATGCCTGTTCGCCCCCTGCCTGACCTGCGTAAACGCGGGTCGGGTCAGGGGGCGTACTGCTTCCCGCACTCCATGCACAGGAGTGGCCACACGCTGTGGACAACCGGGCACCTCAGGTGAGCTGAGCCGTCCTGAGCAGGGTGATGACGACCACGGCGACGAGTACCACGGCGCAGGTGCCGTACTGCACGAGGGCGCGGTGCCTGCGGGGGGCGTGGACCATCGCGTAGCCGGTGATCACGCCGGCCACGAGACCGCCGATGTGCGCCTGCCAGGCGATGTTGCTCCAGCCGAAGGTGAAGATCAGGTTGATCACCAGCAGGGCGATGATCGGCCGCATGTCGTAGTTGAGCCGCCGCATCAGCACGGCGGTGGCGCCGAAGAGGCCGAAGATCGCACCGGACGCGCCCAGCGAGGGCTGGTTCGGGGCGGCGATCAGGTAGGTGAGGGCGCTGCCGGCCAGCCCCGAGGTGAAGTAGAGGGCGAGGTAGCGGGCGCGGCCGAGGGCGGCCTCCAGCGGGGCGCCGAGCCACCAGAGGCTGAGCATGTTGAACAGGATGTGGATGTAGCTGCCGTGCAGGAACATCGGGGTCAGCAGCCGGTACCACTGGCCCTGGGCGATCCCCTGCACGGAGCCGAGGACGGGGACGTAGGCCTGTCCCAGCATCTCGAAGCGCTCGGTGAAGCGGTCGCCGACGGCGAGCTGGGCGAGGAAGACGGCGAGGTTGACGGCGATCAGCACCTTGGTGACCAGCCGCGGGTCGGCGGCGACCGTGCCGCCGGCGAGGGTGCGGGGCCTGTTGGCGGCAGGTGCGTGGCCGGTGCCGGAGCCGCCTCGGGCGCACTCGGGGCACTGGAAGCCGACCGAGGCGTTCACCATGCACTCGGGGCAGATCGGGCGCTCGCAGCGGGTGCAGCGGATGCCCGTCTCGCGGTCGGGGTGGCGGTAGCAGCCGGGCAGGCTCGTGGCGTCCTGCGAGCTGCTTGCCGCGTGTTCCATGGCTTCCCCTCGGTCGTCCGGCGGGCGGTGAGCGCGTACCGGTTGTGCGCATACGCACCGCCCCGCCCATCTTTACGGATGAGCGGGGCGTTTGGTTCCTGCCCTGCCGACTGATTCCCGCTCTGCCGGAGCGCGCCCGGCGGACGCCGGGTCAGTGTCCGGCGGATGCCGGATCAGTGGTGACCGGCGGGTGCCAGGGCAGTGCCCGGCGGGTGCCGGATCAGCCCTCGCGGGTCTCGACGACGACCGACTCGATGACGACGTCGTTGACCGGGCGGTCGGTGCGCGGGTTGGTCTGGGTGGTGGCGATGGAGTCCACGACCTTCTGGCTGGCCGCGTCGGTGACCTCGCCGAAGATGGTGTGCTTGCGGTTCAGCCAGGTCGTCGGGGAGACGGTGATGAAGAACTGCGAGCCGTTGGTGCCCGGACCGGCGTTGGCCATGGCCAGCAGGTAGGGCTTGTTGAAGGAGAGGTCCGGGTGGAACTCGTCCTCGAACTGGTAGCCGGGACCGCCGGTGCCGTTGCCCAGCGGGTCACCGCCCTGGATCATGAAGCCACTGATCACCCGGTGGAAGACCGTGCCGTCGTAGAGCTTGTCCGTGGACTTCTGGCCGGTGGCCGGGTTGGTCCACTCGCGCTCGCCCTTGGCGAGCTCGACGAAGTTCTTGACCGTCTTGGGGGCGTGGTTCGGCAGGAGCCGGACTTCGATGTCGCCGTGGTTGGTCTTCAGGGTGGCGTAAAGCTGCTCAGCCACGATCTGCCTTCCGTTGTCTTCCTGTGACTCCCTGATCCTCGCACGGTCCGGGCCGCGCGTCGCCCGTCGGCCGGTTCCGGGCGCGGTCAGAGGGGAAGTCGGTGGGGAGAACAGGGCGAGTGCGTCCGGTTCGGGGGCGCTCGACAACCATCCGTGGCATTGTCGACGACAAGCACCCCTTGCACCGTATTCATCCTCATATCCGACTGTCGACTCTTGATCGGCTCATGAGCGGCTCGCGATCGGCTCCGCACCGCCGGACGGCCCCGAGTCGCGCCGCATGACCCGGATGCCCGCTCTCACATGCCCCGGGGTCCGTCGGCAGGCATGATCCGTAAAAGGGTGGAAAGTCGAAATACCGTACGCCACCGAGGAGGAGGAACCCGTGACCCGCATCGACAGCGTGCGCGCCGCGACCGGTTCGGCGAAGGACAGCGTGCTGCACGCCGCGGAAGTGGTGGCGCCCTACGCCGACACGGCCAAGGACAGGGCCGCACACTACGCACACGAGGCACGCGTACGGCTCGCGCCCAAGGTGACGCTGGCCGCAGAGCAGGCCCGCGCCCAGTACGGCGTCCATGTCGCACCGCGCTTGGAGCAGGCACGCGCGCACGTGCCGCCGAAATTCGACCACGCGGCCCATGAGGCCGCCGAACGTACGCGTTCGGCTGCCCGGCAGGCCGCCGACTACTCCCGGCCGAAGATCGATCAGGTCGTGGCCGTGGCCGGTCCCGCCGGCGCCGAGGCCGCGGCGCGTGGTGCGGCCGCGCTGGCCGCGCTGCGCAGCCAGGTCACGGCGCAGCAGATCCAGAAGCTGGTCCGCAGGCAGCAGCGGCGGGCGAGGGTGGGCCGTCTGGCCAAGGCGCTGGTGGTCTTCGGCGCCGTCGCGGGCGGTGCCTTCGCCGCCTGGAAGTGGTGGGACAAGCAGGCCAACCCGGACTGGCTGGTCGAGCCGCCCGCCGCGACCGAGGTCCCCGAGTCGAGCCGGCTCACGTCCGTGGACGGCACCGGGCCTTCGGTGCTCGACCCGGAGGTGCAGGCCAAGCAGGCCGAGGAGGAGGCAGCCCGGCGCGACGAGGGTCAGTGAGAGCCGGCCCTCGCGGGAGAAATCCCGTATTAGCCGCGAGGCCCGAAACCGCGACCGTTCTTCGCGGTTTCGGGCCTTTCGCATGCGCGCGTGCCGTCGACCTTCCGGGGATCCGTTATTCCGGGGCGTTGAGGGCTTTCAGGGGATTTCCCGGGCTCCGTTCCAGCCTTTGCAGCCGGGCGTGATGCCAGTGGAGCCGTCGTTCGACGCGCTGGACGCCGGCTCGCAGGGCGATCAGTTCCCTGCGGTGTTCTCCGGAGGTTTCGATCAGGGCGTTGAACAGCGGCACCACGGTCCTGCCGAGGATGTGCGTGATGCGCTCGTCGATGCGCTGGTCGATGCGTGCGTCGAGGGAGTCGGCGGGCCTGTGGACAGAGTTGTCCACAGGCTGTGCACGGGCCAGGTGCTCCATGTCGAGCAGATACGCACGCACCTGACCTGCGACATCGCTGTCCCGCAGGAGCATGGCGACGTTGAGGACGGCCCGGCGGGAGAAGATGGCGAGGGAGCGGGTGCGGGACTGGATGCCACTGAGGTTCTTGAAGGACCTCAGTTCCTCCCCGATCAGCAGTCGGTAGCCGCTGGCCTCCAGTTCGCTTCGGTGGTCCTTGATCAGTGACTTGACGGCTTCGAGGCCGACGTCGAAGTACGCCGCGACCATCGCCGTCGTCACGTGCATGCCGTCCGGCAGCAGTGACAGTGCCTTGACCCGGTCGAGGACGTCCGTGCGGTCGAGGACGCTCTTCCGCAGGGTGCTGGATTCCAGAAGCACCGATTCGTCGATCATGTTCTGCCCGTTCCGTGAGCGGTGCGGCCGCGTGGCGGCCGGGGCAGAGCTGTGGCGCCCGCCCCGTTCGATCAACGATTCGTCAGATGAGAAGACACGATCTCTATTCACGGGCGCCCGGCCGGAAATACCTCACGCCGTATGCCGCATTGGCCGCATTGCCCGGCCGGTGAAGCGATATACCGCCCTGCGGAGCATAAGCGCCCGCCTGTGCGTCAGGGGGTTTTCGAGGCATTGTCTGTCATCTTTACCCCGCACCTGACCTACTCTCACCTCACCCTTTGCCGCCGGGATGCGCACTGACCACCATGGCGGGACCGCTGTGGTTCCGGTGTTTCGGGGTCACGTGTCGGCAGGATCTGGCGGCAGTGCGTATTCGTTCCGTGAGCCTGTCACCGAATTCCCGCCGTCTCAGCTCACCATCGCAACGGGAGACGACCAGTGACAGTGACGACAGGGGACGGAACTCTGCTCGACCCGCGGGCACACCCGCCCCTGCAACAGCCGGACTGGGGCGAGGACCCCCGACTGCCGGCGGTGCGGGAGGAACTGGTGCTGAGCGATCCGCTGGTGGCCTCCTCGGACGTACGGAGACTGCGGGCGCTGCTCGCCGAGGTCGCGGCGGGGCGTGCGCTGGTGGTGCAGGCCGGCGACTGCGCGGAGGACTTCGCCGAGTGCACCGGCGATCACGTGGCACGCAAGGCGGGACTGCTGGAGGCGCTCGCCGGTGTGCTGACCGCGCGGACGCGGCTGCCGGTGGTGCGGGTCGGACGGATGGCCGGCCAGTTCGCGAAGCCGCGCTCCCGGCCGACCGAGCGCGTCGAGGGCGTCGAACTGCCCGTCTACCGCGGGCACATGGTCAACTCGCCGGTTCCCGAACGGGCCGCGCGCCGTCCCGACCCGTTACGTCTGCTGCACGGCTACACCGCGGCCCGGCAGGCCATGGAGCATCTCGGGTGGCTCGGGGAGCGGGGCGGGCCGGGCGGCGGGGAACCGTCGGTGTGGACCAGTCACGAGGCCCTGCTGCTCGACTACGAGATGCCGCTGATCCGCTGCGATGAGCACGGCCGGCCGTTGCTGACCTCCACCCACTGGCCGTGGATCGGCGAGCGCACCCGGCAGCCCGACGGCCCTCATGTCGCCCTGCTGTCCGACGTGGTGAACCCGGTGGCCTGCAAGGTGGGCCCCGACACGAGCGTGGGCGACGTGCTGCGCCTGTGCGCGCGGCTCGACCCGCACCGCGAGCCCGGGCGGCTGACGCTGGTGGCCCGGATGGGCGCGGACCTGGTGGGCGAGCGCCTGCCCGCGCTGGTGTGGGCGGTGCGGGCGGCCCGGCATCCGGTCGTGTGGCTGACCGATCCGATGCACGGCAACACGGTGAGCACGGAGTACGGGCTGAAGACCCGCCGTGTCGAGGCCGTGATCGCGGAGGTGGAGGCGTTCCAGCGGGCCGTGCGGTCCTCCGGCGGTGTCGCGGGCGGCCTCCATCTGGAGACCACGCCGCAGGACGTCGTCGAGTGCGACCTCGGCCTCACCGGGGACCGCGGACGGCTGTCGTACACGACGCTGTGCGATCCCCGGCTCAATCTCGGCCAGGCCGTCACCGTGGTGTCGGCCTGGCGGTCCTAGCGGTTCCGGCTGTCCCAGTTGCGGGAGGTAACGATGGAGAACCAGGTCGCCGTGGTCACCGGCGCCGCCGGCGGTATCGGCGCGGCGGTCGCCCGGGCGCTGTGCGAACAGGGAGCGGTGGTCGCCGCGTTGGACCGTGACGCCGACCGGCTGGCGGAGACGGTGGAGAAACTGCGCGGCGACGGGTACGACGCGCACGCCTTTCCGGTCGACGTGACCGACGGCGCGGACGTGGAACGGGTCGTGGACGGCGTGGAGAGCACCCTCGGGCCCGTCGGCCACCTGGTCAACGCGGCCGGTGTGCTGCGTCTGGGCGGGGTGCTGGACTACAGCGACGAGGACTGGCGGGCCACCTTCGGGGTGAACACCGACGGTGTCTTCCACATGTGCCGGGCCGTCGTACGGCGCATGGTGCCGCGGGCCGCCGGCTCGGTGGTCACCGTGGCGTCCAACGCGGCGGGCACTCCCCGTACGGCGATGGCGGCGTACGGGGCCTCCAAGGCAGCGGCGACGATGTTCACCAAGTCGCTGGGGCTGGAGGTCGCCCGGCACGGCATCCGCTGCAACGTGGTGGCGCCGGGGTCCACCGACACCCCGATGCTGCGCTCCATGTGGCGGGACGAGAGCGGGCGGACCGGCACCCTCGAGGGCGATCCCGGCGCGTTCCGCACCGGCATACCGCTGGGCCGCATCGCCCAGCCGTCGAACGTCGCCGACGCCGTCGTCTTCCTGCTGTCCGACCGGGCCCGCCACATCACCCTGCACGTCCTGACCGTCGACGGCGGGGCGTCCCTGGGCGGCTAGGCCCCTGTCCTACGCCCCTTGCCGATCTCACTCCCGTTTCGCTGGTTTCGCTGGTTTCGCTGGTTTCGTCGAAAGGATCCCGTCGGCCATGGCAGGCATACCCACGATCGCCCCCTATCCCCTGCCCGGCGCGGGCGAGCTGCCCGCGAACACCGCCGCGTGGACGGCCGATGCCGGGCGGGCGGTGCTGCTGCTGCACGACATGCAGCGGTATTTCCTCGCCCCGCTTCCCGAGACCCTGCGCGCGGAGCTCGTCGCCAACGTCGGGACGCTGGCCGACCGGGCCCGGGCCCTCGGCGTCCCCGTGGCCTACACCGCCCAGCCCGGCGGCATGAGCCCCGAACAGCGCGGTCTGCTGAAGGACTTCTGGGGTCCCGGCATGCGTACCGCGCCGGCCGACCGGGAGATCGTCGACGAGCTGGCGCCCCGGGACGGGGACTGGCTGTTCACCAAGTGGCGTTACAGCGCCTTCTTCCGCTCCGACCTGCTGGAACGCATGCGGGCGCACGGCCGTGACCAGCTGGTGGTGTGCGGGGTGTACGGGCATGTGGGCGTGCTGATGACGGCCGTGGACGCCTTCACCCACGACATCCAGCCGTTCCTGGTGGCCGACGGCGTCGCCGACTTCGGCGCGGCGGAGCACCGTACGACCCTCGACTACGCGGCCCGGCGCTGCGCCGTGGTCACCACCGCGAAGGAGGTCTTCGCATGAGCGGCATGAGCGGCATGAGCAGCACGAGCGGCGGCTGCGGCGACGGCGGTGGTGGTCTGCTGGACCGGGTGCTGGCTCCCGGCGGTCCGGGAGTGCCGTACGCGCTGCTCCACCGGCCGGAGTCGACCGGTCCGGGCCTGCTCGACGTGCTCACCGGCGAGGTGGCGGAGGTCGCCCGCCTCGCCGACCTGCCCGTGGGGCGGGAGCCGGGCGCCGGGCGGCACGAGGTGCTGGCGCTGGTGCCGTACCGGCAGATCGCCGAGCGGGGTTTCGCCGCCCCGGACGACGGCACGCCCCTGCTGGCGATGACCGTCACCGGGCAGGAGACGGTCCGCGTGCACGACTTCCTCGCGCGGGCCCCGCGCACGCCCGTGCGGCTGGCCGGCGGGCACTTCGACATCGGCGACGACGCGTACGCGGAGCTGGTCCGGCGGATCGTGCGGGACGAGATCGGCACCGGCGAGGGCGCCAACTTCGTCCTGAAACGCACCTTCGTCGCCGACCTCACCGACTACGGCCCCGCCACCGCGCCGGCACTGTTCCGGCTGCTGCTGACGCTGGAGTCGGGCGCGTACTGGACGTTCCTGGTGCACACCGGCGACCGCACGCTCGTCGGAGCGACCCCGGAACGGCACATCAGCGTGCGCGAGGGCGCGGCGGTGATGAACCCGATCAGCGGCACCTACCGCTACCCGTCCACCGGTCCCACCCTCTCCGGCGTCCTCGACTTCCTCGCCGACCGCAAGGAGGCCGACGAGCTGTACATGGTCGTCGACGAGGAGCTGAAGATGATGGCCCGGATCTGCGACGACGGGCCACGCGTGGTGGGCCCGTACCTGAAGGAGATGGCGCGGCTCGCGCACACCGAGTACTTCGTCGAGGGCCGCACCGGCCGCGACCCGCGGGAGATCCTGCGCGAGACGCTGTTCGCGCCGACCGTCACCGGCTCCCCGCTGGAGAGCGCGGCCCGGGTCGTCGAGCGGTACGAGCCCGACGGGCGCGGCTACTACAGCGGGGTCGCCGCGCTGATCGGGCGGGACGCGCGGGGCGGGCGGACGCTCGACTCGGCCATCCTGATCCGCACCGCCGACATCGACGCGGGCGGGCGGCTGCGGCTGTCGGTGGGCGCCACGCTGGTACGGCACTCCGACGCCGCCTCCGAGGTCGCCGAGACCCGCGCCAAGGCGGCGGGGATGCTGGCCGCGCTGGAGGCGGAGGGGCCGGTGCGGTTCGCGGACCATCCGAACGTGCGGGCGGCGCTGGAGCTGCGCAACGCCTCGCTGGCCGGTTTCTGGCTGGCGGACGGGGCATCCGAGACACGGACGGTGCCGCAACTGGACGGCGGCCGGGTGCTGATCGTCGACGCCGAGGACACGTTCACCTCGATGCTCGGGCAGCAGCTGGGTTCACTCGGGCTGGCGGTGACGGTACGCCGTTTCGACGACGCCTACTCCTTCGCCGACCACGATCTCGTCGTCCTCGGCCCCGGACCGGGGGATCCGCGCCGGCGCGCGCATCCGAAGATCGCGCATCTGCGCGGCGCGGTGGACGCGTTGATCGCCGGGCGCCGCCCGTTCCTCGCGGTGTGCCTGAGCCACCAGGTGCTCGCGACGCGGCTGGGTTTCGAGCTGGCCCGCCGGGACGTGCCGAACCAGGGGGTGCAGCGCGAGGTCGACCTCTTCGGCACGCGCGCACGGGTGGGCTTCTACAACACCTTCGCGGCCCGATCGCACGGCGACCGGGTCAACTGCGCGGGCGTCGGCCCCGTCGACGTCTGCCGCGACGCGGACACGGGCGAGGTGCACGCGCTGCGCGGGCCGCACTTCGCGTCGGTGCAGTTCCATCCGGAATCGGTGCTCACCCAGGACGGGCCACGTCTGCTGGGCCGACTGCTGGCCGGCCTGCGGCCGGCGGTGGCGGTCGGGTGACCTCCCCCGGTACGGCAACGGGAAAGGGGCCGGCCTCCCTCCATCGGGAGACCGGCCCCTTTCGCGTCGCGGGACCGGGTTCTGGTCGTGCGGTCGCGTGCCGACCGCAGGCCTGCGGCTGGTGCTCCGGCCACCGGGTGCTGGTCGTAGAGCTGGGCGTCGGTCGTGCGCCGGGTATTGGCCGTCGGAGCCTGGCGCCACCGGCCGCAGGCTCAGGTACCGGCCGCAGGCTCAGGTACCGGCCGCAGAGCCGAATGCCAGCCGCAGAATCGGGCGCCGGTCGTGGGGTCGGGTGCGGTTGCAAGCCCACCCACCGGCCCGAGAACCAAGTACCGGCCCAGAAGCAGGCACCCGCCCCAGGATCAGCCAGCGGCCGCAGGCCCGCGCACCGGCCGTTGAGGCGGCGGCCGGTGCGCGGGACGGATTCGGGGGGTGGGTCGGGGGCCGGTCAGGTGGTTGCCGTGTGCAGGGCGCGGTCGACCAGTTCCGCGGCGGCTCCGGTGTACGTCGCCGGGTCGCACAGGGCGGCCAGGTCCGCCGGGTCCAGTGCGAGGCCGGGGACCTCGGCCAGGAGGTCGGCGAGCGGGCGGCCGGTGCGGGCGGCGTCGGCGGAGAGGCGGGCCAGGAGTTGTCGGGCGGCCGCCTTGCCCAGGCGGGGGGCGAGAACGGCTGCGACGCGTTCGGAGGCGATCCCGCTGCCGGTCAGGGCGAGGTTGGCGCGCATGCGGTCGGCGTGGACGTGCAGGCCCTCGGTGAGTTCGACGGCCGTGTGGGCGGCGCCGCCCGCGAGCCGCAGGCACTCACGCAGCGGCAGCCACTCGGCGTGCCAGGCGCCCGCGGACCGCTCGTCCTCGCTCATCAGGCACTGGGTCAGGCCGGCGGCCAGCGCGGGGACCTGGAGGGCCGCGCTGCGCAGCAGCGTCGCCAGGACGGGGTTGCGCTTGTGCGGCATCGCGGAGGAGCCGCCGCGAGCGGCCCCGCCGGGCTCGGCGACCTCACCCACCTCGGTGCGCACCAGCGACTGCACGTCCAGGGCGATCTTGCCGAGCGCGCCCGCGGTGAACGCCAGGGCGGCGGCGAGGTCGGCCACCGGGGTGCGCAGGGCGTGCCAGGGCAGCACCGGCCGGTCCAGGCCGGTCTCGGCGGCGTAGGCGTCGACCAGGCGGTCCAGGTAGGTGGCGCGGTCGAAGGGGCCGGCGGTGTCGATCGCCGCGTACTCGAGATAGCCGGCCAGGGTGCCGGCGGCGCCGCCGAGCGAGACCGGCAGCGCCACGGCGGCCAGGCGCTGCCGGGCGTCCAGCAGGAGCCGCTGCCAGCCGGCGGCCTTCAGGCCGAAGGTGGTGGGAACGGCGTGCAGGGCGAGGGTGCGGCCGGCCATCGGGGTGTCGCGGTGGGCGGCGGCGAGGACGCCGCACGCGGCGGCGGCCCGGCCCAGGTCGGCGACCGTCAGGGCGCGGGCCCGGGCGGCGACCAGCATGCTGCCGGTGTCGAGGATGTCCTGGCTGGTGGAGCCGCGGTGCACGTACTCGGCGGCGTCCGGGTCCACGTCGGCGACCGCGCGGGTGAGCGCCCGCACCAGGCCGACGACGGGGTTGGCGGTCTCCCGCGCGGCGAGCGCGAGGGCGCGCGGGTCGAGCCGGCCGGCCCGGGCGACCTCGCCGATGACGTCGGCGGCCCGCTGCGGCAGCGTGCCCAGCCGGGCCTGCGCCCGCGCGAGCGCCGCCTCGGCGTCGAGCATGGCCTGCAGCCAGGCCCGGTCGCCGACGGCGGCCTCGACGGGCGTTCCGGCACGGACCGGCGAGAGCAGACCGGCGTCCACGAGATCGCCGGGCCCGGCGTCGGCGGGGGCGGCGGCGCTCACGCGGCCACCCCCCGCGTGACGCCCCGCACGACCGGCCCCGATCCGGCGCCCCGGAGACCGCCCCGCGCCGCGGCCCCCGACGGCGGCTCCCCGTCCGTCGCCCGCACCGCCAAGAACATGAGGACCGCCCCCGCCCTGGCACCGGTGAAGCCGCGCCGCGCCACCACCTCGGCCACGAACCCGACGCCGGCCCCGGCTTCGGCCTCGGCTCCGATGTCGAAGCCGGCCTGGACTCCGGCGGGGCGACCCGCGTGTGCGGCCGCCGTGCTCACACGATCACCTCCGTCACGTCCGTGCCCGTGCCCATGCCCGTGCCGGCGTCCGCGTCCGTCCCCACCGGGTGGATGCCCGACGGCGGCCGGGCGTGGGGCGGGAGGGCGAGGACCGCGCGGGCGATGGCGTCCGAGTCGCCGAGGGTGACGGAGTCGACGCCGGGGCGGATGCCGGCGGCGGTGACCCAGTGCACGGACTCGGTGGGGACGCCGTAGGCGAAGCGGCGCGGGTGGGCGCGGCCGCGGGCGTCGAGGAGGCGGTAGGGGCGCTCGGTGACGGCGAGGCCGCCGGTCTCGTAGCTCGGGCCGTGGGCGCTGTCGATGCGGTACGGCGCCGCCTGCTCGGTGCTCAGCAGATGCTGCAGGAGCGGGTCGTCGGTGCGGCGCAGGTCGGGTTCCGGCAGCCGTGCCTCGATGAGGACGGTGGCGCGGACGGGCGGTCCCGGCACCGTCTCGGAGTCGGCGACGAAGGCGGGCGAGCGGGTGTCGATGCGCACCCGGGTGCCCGGCCCGGTGACGGTCAGCACCCCGGCCTCGATCAGCGCGGTCATCTCCTCGATGCGGGAGGCGGGCGGGCCGATCGACAGGAACGCGTTGAGCGGGGTGTACCAGCCCTCCAGGTCGTCGCGGTGCGAGGCGCCGTCCAGGCCGCCGTGGTCCACCGCGAGCCGGATCTCGTTGCGCAGGTCGCGCAGCACGTCGAGGGCGGCCTTCAGCGGGCCGCGGACGTTTCCGGCGCGCGCCTCGCGCACGTCGTCGCGCAGGTGCTCCAGCAGCCAGTCGCGGAAGTCGTCGCGGTCGGCGAAGATCCGGTCGCCGTAGGGGCGGGAGAGCTTCTCCCAGTCCCAGCGTTCGGCGGCGGGGATGCCGAAGGCGTCCAGCAGCGCCGTCTCCTCGTCCTCGGGCAGCGCCAGGTACCGCTCGACGAAGCGTTCCTCCTCGGCGCCGCGGCCGCGGGCGCGCAGCAGGGTGCCGTAGTAGACGCTCTCGACCTCCTTGCGGATCAGCGGCCACAGGTCGCCGGTGAAGTCGATGCCGGGGCCCGCGTGCCGCGCTCCGGTGCGGCCGCGCAGGCGCGCGACGAAGCCGGGGGTGAGCAGGCGCGGGTGGTGGCGGCCGTGGGCGCCCTTCTCGTTCTCGCCGCGCGCGTGGTAGGGCACGCCGCGCCGGGAGAACGCGTACAGCCGCGGTTCGTGGCCGGAGGGCAGGTACGTCAGGCCGCCGTCGTCGCGGCGTACGAAGGAACCGCCGCGGCCGGCCGTGAACAGGGCCATGTGGTCGAAGAAGTTGAGGCCGAGACCGCGCAGCAGCACGGCCTGGCCCGGCTGTACGCCGCTGAGGTCGAGGTCGGCGGGGTTGGCCGGGGGGAGATAGGTCAGGTAGTGGATGCGGGCGAGGCTGGCGGTGCGGGCCTCGCGCGGGCTGAGGCGGGCCGGTACGTGGCCCTGGGCGAGGACGATCGCGTCGAGGGTGTTGAGGCGGGTGCCGTCCTCCAGACGGACGCCCTGCGGGCCGCCGGGCACGCCGTGGGTGTCGGCCATCGCCAGGGCCCGGCTGCGGTGGACCCGCACCCGGACGTGGGCGGGCGCGCCGGCGACGATCTGCTGGAAGCAGTCGCGCAGGTAGCGGCCGTAGAACGCGCGGGTGGGGTAGGTGTCGGGGCCGAGGGCGGCGGCCTCCTCCAGGGTGTGTTCGTCGTAGTCGCCGAACTGGCCGAGGACGGACAGGCTGCGGGCCCACTCGTGGAGGCTGGGGCCGGGTTCCACGGGGCCCTCGATGTGGACGGAGTCGTCGGTGAAGACCGTGATCTGCGAGGCCACGGTGTTCATCAGCAGGTGGCGGGACTGCTCCGGGCGCCAGACCGTGCCGGCGCCGGGGGCGGCGGGGTCGACGACGTGCACGACGACCTCGTCGTGCGCGGGCGTGCGGCGCTCGTTGGCGAGCAGCCGCTCCAGCACGGACAGGCCGCGCGGGCCCGCCCCGATCACGCAGATCTCGGTGCGGGTGTGGTCGGTGCGGGTGCCGCTCACGCCGGTACCTCCCGCGCGGTCCGGTCGGTCTGGTCGGTCCGGGCGGTCAGCAGCCGGGCCAGCTCCAGCCGTTTGATCTTGGTGGTGGCGGTCTGCGGCAGGTCGCGCTGCCGCCACTGCACGGGCTCGCCCAGGGCGGGCAGGCCGTCCAGGGCGGCCTGCCACCGGGCGCGGTCCAGCGGCAGGTCGTCGCGGGTGCACACGACGGGTGAGGGGGCGCCGTCGGAGCCGGGCACGATGATGACCTCGGTCAGTTCGGGCAGCCGGCCGAGCAGCTTGTCCTCGATCTCCAGGGTGCTGTCGATGCCGGGGATGCGGTCGACCTCGCGGTCCAGCAGGTGCAGGCAGCCCCATCTGGTGCGGTAGCCGAGGTCGCCCATGCGCCACCAGCCGTCGTTGACCTGCTTCTGCCAGCGCGGGTGCTCGCCGAGGTAGGTGAGGACGCGCCCGTCGGTGCGCACCTCGATGAAGCCCGGGTTGGCCTTGCTGACCGGGTTGCCGTCGCGGCTGACGACGCGCACCCCGGTCATGCCGGGGAACGGCATGCCGACGCAGCGCCCGTCGAAGGGGTGGCGGTCGGTGTAGGTGCGGGCGGCGACGGGGCCCACCTCGCTCTGGCCGTAGATCTGGGCGTAGCGGGGATTGCGGCGCTCGGAGGCGCGCAGCATCGTGGCGACGGTGCGGGGGTGGATGGCGTCGAAGGTGCTGGAGAAGTACTTGACGTGCGCCAGCGGGCGGCGCGGGTCGTCGGCCAGGACCTCCCAGCGCAGCAGGGTGTTGGGGTGGGTCTCGACGATGCCGGGGCGGACCCGGGTGAACAGTTCGGCCACGGCGGCCGGTTCGTCGTCGCGCAGCATGATCAGCGGGTGGCCCTGGAGGAGGGAGATGGGCATCGCGGTGAACAGCCGGGAGTGCACGAACGACATGTGCATCGCGACCGGTTCCCGCTTGTCGATGAGGCGGACGACGCTCGCCTGGGGGCGGTAGCGCGCCTGGAAGGTGCGGTTGGTGTGGACGGCGAGTTTCGGGATGCCGGTGGTGCCGGAGGTGTGGGTGATGAGCACCGGGTGGTCCGGGGACATCGTCACCGGGTCGACGCGGGGGGCGTCGGCCAGGTCCGCGAGGGCGGTGGCCCGTTCGTGGCGGCCGGCCGCCAGCAGCACCCCCTGGGTGAGGCCGGCGATGTCGTCGGGCAGGTGGTGGTCCAGCTTGTCCCGGTCGGTGATCAGGTACGGCTTGTTCACCCGGCGCACGAGTTCGGCGACCGTGGCCCCGTCCAGCTTGGGCGAGAGCAGCACGGCGGTGGCGCCGACGCGGGCCACGGCGACCGCGAGCAGGGTGATGTCGAACCCGTCGGACTTGTGCAGCACCACCCGGTCGCCCGGGCGGACCCGGGCGGCCCACAGCCGGGCGGCGAAGTCGTCGACGAGCGTGGCGAGTTCGGTGACGGTGGCGCGGCGGCCGAAGCCGGGCGCGCAGTCGAGGTCGTGGTCGAGCACCACGAAGTTCGCCGGAAACCTGGCGGCCGCCCTGTCGAAGAGGGTGCCCAGCCGGATTCCGTTGTTCGCTATCCGCTGCAGAAACATGTGCGTTCCTCCCGCAGTGCCGCAGAGGCCGGGCCGCCGGTGACCGACGGGACACGATGTGAGGCCGCTGTGCTCAGCCCTGCTGTTCGTTGACCTTTTCCGGGGCCTTTTCCATGGCCTTCTTCGCGGACTCCGCTGCGGCCGTCTCCGCGGCGTTCTCCGCAGCCTTGTCCGCAGCCTTGTCCGTGGCCTTGTCCGTGGCCTTGTCCGTGGACTTTTCGATGACCTGCTTGATGCGCCGTACCGTGGCGGCGAGATCCTTTTCGAGCTTCACGCCCCATTCGGCGACGAAATCCCGGCGTGCGACTTCGTCGAGTTCCGCGGTGATCGAGCGGATTCCCTCGGTGGCGCGGCCCATCCGGAAGTGGTGGACGAGCGTGCTGGTGCCCGGACCGGTGCCGGGTCCGATGTCGAAGCCCCAGACGCTCTCCTGCCTCTCGCCGGCGGCGGTGAGCATGGCCCAGCGGAAGGTGCGGCCGGGTTCGGCCGCGACGACCTCGGCCTCCGTGTACCAGGTGCCACGGACCACGGGGGCCCAGCCGACCACCTCGGGCGAGCGCTCGTTCTCGCCACGGAAGACGGTGCCGACGGCGGCGGGCGGGCCGCCCTGCCAGGTGCCGCCGCGGCATTCCTGGCTCCATTCGCGACTGCGCGGCAGATCGCTGACGACGGAATAGATTCCGTGCGGATCCGCGGCGACCTGGATTTCCGCCCGGAACTCGAACAGCGGCACGATGTCGATGACGGATGCGGCGCCGATGCCGGCGCCGGACGCAAACGCGTGGGCAATGCTTTCGGTCGTCATGCCGGAAATCCTCGCGACCGCCTCCGGGTACGGTCAACGCGTCCTTTGAGGGTGCGTCAAGTCCCGACGCGGAGAATCATTTTGCCGGGTACTTCGCCGTTTTCCAGGCGGCGGTGCGCCTCGGCCGCCGCGTTCAGCGGCAGCACCTGTGTCGCGCGGGGAGCGAGGGCCCCTTCCGCGGTGAGCCGGCCGACGGCGGCGGCGGCCTCGGCCAGTTCCGGGACGGTGGCGTGCGAGATGGCGAAGCCGTGCACCGAGCACTCCTTCAGGTACAGGGGGCCCGCGGGCAGCGCGGGGCGCGCGCGCAGGCCGGCCAGCAGCACGATCCGGCCGCGCCGCGCCAGCGCGCCCACGGCGAGCGGGAGGTCGTTGACGCCGGCCGTGTCCAGCCACACCCCGGCGCCGGACGGGCAGGCCGCCCGGATCCGGGCGGCCAGGTCGGGCCCACGGTGGTCGACGAACTCGGCGGCGCCCAGGAGGCGGCAGCGGCCCTCGTCGCGCGCCGAGGCCACCGCGACGACGCGGGCCCCGGCGCGGGCGGCCAGCACCACCGCCGCCCCGCCCACATTCCCGGCCGCGCCGACGACGACCACGCTCTCCCCGGCCCGCAGCCGGCCGTGGGTGAACAGGCCGAGGTGGGCGGTCGCCGCGCCGTGCGCCACCGCCACCGTGTCCAGCGGGTCGGCGCCGGGCGGCAGGTGGTACAGCCGGTCGACGGGCACCACCGCCAGTTCGGCGGCGGCGCCCTGCCGCCCCTCGTGCCCCAGGCTGTTGCACCACACCCGGTCGCCGGGCGCGAAGCCGGGCGCGCCGGGCCCGGCCGCGGCGACCGTGCCCACGAGATCACGGCCGACGACGAACGGCAGCGGGACGGGGGTACGCCAGGCGCCGGAGCGGACGTAGGTGTCGACGTGGTTCACGGCGACCGCGTCGACCGCCACCAGGACGTCCGTGGGTCCGGGCACCGGGTCGGGCAGCTCTCCGTGCCGGATGACCTCGGGCGGGCCGAACCGGTCGATGTACGCAGCGAACATGGGCGGGTCTCTCTCCGGAATCCGGGCGGGGCGGGCCCGCGGCAGCACGCGGCCGCAGCGGTACGACGACGGCGGTACGAGGACGTTGGTGGGAGGGCGGCGGGGGGACGGCGGCCGCGGGGGAGGCGGGCGGCGGGGAGCGGGCGCGTGGAGTGCGGCATGGGGCAGGCGGGCCGGGCGGCGGCGCCGTCAGGTGCGGGTCCGTGTCGCGAGGTGCCGCCGGTACCAGGGGGCCGCCTCCGCCAGCCGCGCCGCGTGGCCCGGTCCGGGCGGGCAGCCGGTCAGGGACCACAGCGCGCCGCGGTACCAGCGGTCCTCGGCGATCAGCCTTGCCTGGTGCGCGCTGACGGTGCCGGGCGCCTCGGCCAGCCGGGCCAGGTAGGCGTCCAGGGGCAGGCCGGCCGACGGGACCGGCAGGCCGAGGGTGTCGCCGAGCAGGCCGGTGAACTCGCGCAGGGTGAGGGTGTCCGGGTGGGCGGCGTGATGGACGGTGCCCGGTGCGACGAGGTCGGGAGTGCGGGCCAGGGCGGCCAGCAGCCGGGCCAGGTCGCCGACCGCCACCAGCGACAGCCGGGCCCTGCCGTCCTCCGGCAACGCCGGTACGCGCTGGAGGAGTTCGGCGAGGGAGGGGACCACCCACACGTCCCCGGCGCCGTACACCAGCGGCGCCCGGACCACCGTGCCGCCCGCGGCGCGCACGGCGCGCTCGGCCAGCAGCCGGGTGCGGCTGGTCGCGGAGGCGGGCGCGGGCTCGTGTTCGTGCTCGGTCAGGCCCCGGTGCGGTCCGGCGCCGTGGACGGCGGTGGTGGAGAGCAGGACGGTGCGGCGCACACCGGCGCGCGCGGCCTCGGCGAGCAGGGCGCGGGTGCCGTCGACGTTGACCGCCCGGCACCTGTCCTCGTCGCCGCCGATGTAGGAGGCGCAGTGCAGCACGGTGTCCACGCCGCCGCACGCCCCGCGCAGGGAGCCGGGATCGGTGAGGTCGCCGCTGGTGTACTCGACGCCGGGCACCGCGTCGGACGGGAACGGCTGCCGGCGCACCAGCGCCGTCACCGTGGACGCGTCGTCGTGGGCCAGCGCCCGCAGCGCCGCCGAGCCGATGAACCCGGTGCCGCCGGTGACCAGGATCCGCCCGGTCACGACGCACCGTCCGCGACCGGACGCACCGTCAGCACGCCTGCGGCGGCGACCTCGTCGTCCTGTACGAGGGTCACCCGGACCGGAAGGCCGCCGCCCGGGAGCGGCTGCCCGAGGGATGCGGTGACATGGCACGGACGGTCGAGTTCCACGTACCGGCGGAACCCTGCGTCCAGGGCGGGGACCACCATGTGCGGGCAACCGGTGGCCAGTTGGGCGGCCTGCCGCATCGCCTCGACGATCGCGCGGCCGGGCAGGTGGTCGCTCTGGCTGTCGAAGACGACCGGGTGACCGCGCTCGGCCCGCAGCCGCCACACCCCGGGCGTCCCGGTGGCCGCGAGCAGCACGTCCCGTGCCCGGGTCCGCCCGGCCAGCGCGGGCGTCACCGGCTCGGGGGCGTCGACAGCGGCGGGCGCCGTGACGGCAGCGGGCGCCACGACGGCCGCGGGCCCCGTAACGGCGGCGGGCGTCACGACGGCGGTGGGCGTCGCGGGGCGGGACGGGCGCAGTCTGCGGTAGGCGGCCCCGGTGACGCAGGTCGCCGAGGCGCCGCCGCGGCCGACCCGGAGGCCGCCGCGCCAGAGGTCCACCTCCAGGTGGAAGGAGGCCAGCCGTCCGCCGCGCCGCCGCACGTCGTCGCACCGCACGACCACGGTCGCCGGGGAGAGCGGGACGCCGGCCGCGAGGACGTCGCCGGGCACCTCGTACCGCAGGTCCCAGAGCAGGAAGTGCAGGTCGGTCGGGGCGCCGTAGGCCATGTGCGCGACGGCCGCGCCCGCCTGGCGGATCGTCTCCGCCATCAGCATCGGGTTGTCGCCACCGCCCGCGACCGGGCCGAACAGCGCGTGGGCGCGGGGCCAGCGGGCGGCCATCCGGTGGGTTCCGTCGGCACCGGTCTGGAAATGGGTGACCAGGACGTCGTCGTCGGCACTCCGGTGCAGGAACTCCCGTGGGATCGGCAGGCGGGTGGAGCGGTCCGGTGGGGCTAGGAGCATGGTCACGAGTGGTGACCCCCTTCAGCGAGTGGCCCGGTGCCAGTGTGACAAAAAACGGGATGTGCGGTTTCTTTCTCCGGAAAAATCAGGGCGCTTTGCCAGGTGACTCGGCTCACTCATAATGGGACAGGTCACCCTGGACGGCATCGTTCTACCCATGGTCGGTACATCAGACCTACGGAAACAGACCGCATGGTCGGCTAGAGTGGTGGCGCAATCGCCTCGGAGGGAAGACATGGCCAAGCAGGCGCGCGCGGTGCAGACCCGGCGCTCGATCGTGGAAGCCGCAGCGAGCGTGTTCGCCGAGTACGGCTACGAACGCGCGGCCACCTCGGAGATCCTGCGGCGGGCGAACGTGACCAAGGGCGCGATGTACTTCCACTTCCCGTCCAAGGAGTCACTCGCCCAGGCGATCATGGACGGGCAGACCTCCCTGGTCACCGTCCCCCCGCAGCTGTCGCCCCTGCAGTCGGTCATCGACATCACCCACCAGTTCGCGCACGTGCTGCGCCACGACTCCCTGGCCAGGGCGGGCACCCGGCTGTCCATCGAGGGCGTGTTCTTCCACGGCACCCATCCGTGGGACGACTGGTTCGACCTCACCACGCGGCTGCTGGCCGAGGGACAGGAACAGGGCGAGGTGCTGGCGCAGGTGGAGCCACGGGAGACCGCCGAGTTCGTCGTGGCCACCTTCACCGGGGTGCAGCTGGTCTCCGAGGCCGTCAGCAGGCGGGCCGACCTGCGGGTACGGGTCGGCGTCATGTGGCGTCACATCCTGCCGTCCATCGCCCACCCGGCCACCATCGCCCGGCTGCGCCCGGAGGGCGCCACCGACCCGGCCGAGCAGATCGCCCGCCGGGACGCCGACGCCGCGGCAGCCGGCCAGGACACCGAGGCCGGGACCGCCGGCCAGGACTCCGACTCCGACGCCGGGGTCACGGCCGGCACCGGCTGAGGCACCCGGCCGCGGCTCCGTCGGCAGGCCCGCCGCCAGGAGGGCGAGCCCCCGGGGCACCAGCACCGCGGGCACGGCCCGAAGCGGGCTCACCGCCGCTCTCCCAGCAGGGCCGCGGCGTGCGCCGCGGAGGCCAGCGTGACGTGCCGGTGCCAGCCGTGGAAGGAACGTCCCGCGAACTCGCTGAGCCCGCTGGGCTCACCGACCTCGCGGTAGTCGCGGGCGACCCGGCGCACCAGCTTGCCCAGGCGCAGCAGCGCGCCCGGTGGCGCCGCTCCCATGCCGGTCAGCCACAGCTCGGCCGGCGGGCGCCGCGGATCGCGCCACTCCCCGAGCAGCAGCATGGGCCCCCGCCCGGCCTCGGCGCCGGCGGCCCGGTACGGCTCGCGCGCCGGCCCCACCCGCATCACCGCCGCCAGCGAGGTGCGCTCGGCCGGCGTCGGCACGCTCGGGTCCAGCCACCGGACCGGACGGCGTAACCCGCTGACGGACCGCATGATGTGCTGCGCCGGCAGCGCCCCGGCGCCGTGCCCCGGCAGGGCCGGGTCCGCGACGGTCAGCCGGTCGCCCGGGTCGATCCGCGCCAGGAAGGGAACGCCCAGCGCGGCGAAGGTGTCGAGCGCGCCCCGCACCTGGGGGGAGCGGGCGTCCAGCACCACCGGCCGCACCGGCAGCCCCCATCCGGCGACCTCCAGGACGACGGCCGCGGCGCAGGCCGCCAGCGTCTCCTCGGGCAGTTCCTCGGGGATCTCCGCCCGGCGCCGCCGGTCGGAGTCGTCGAGCCACGAACCCGGCAGGTACATCCGCCAGTTGACCGGGGCACTCACCCGCTGGCCCGCCAGCCACAGGCCGAAGGCCTGCTGGCCGTTGACGGTCTGGCCGAGGTGCGGGACGAAATGCCGGCCCACGCCGACCGAGTGTTCGCCGACCTTGGGTATCTGCACCGACTGCACCACCCAGGCCTGCGGCTCCACGGCCTTGTGCACGTACTCCGCCAGCGCCCGGCGCATCGGCGCCCACTCCCACGGGGAGCAGGACACGAAGTGGTGCAGGCTCTGCTCGGCGGCCGAACCGCCGGTGACGCTGGCGATGTTGCGGATCGACTTGCGCCCCTTGGCCGTCAGCAGTCCGCGCAGGTACTTCGCTCCCTTGTCCCGCTGGTCCCGCCGCCGCAGCGAGGCGAAGAGCAGGTCGGTCAGCTCGGCCAGGCCGGCCTCCACGGGAGATGTTTCAGGCCTCAGGACGGCAGTGCTCACGGTGTCCTCCTTCGGTTTTCGTGTCGTGCAGCCACCTGAATGCTCAAGAACAAGCCATAGATTAAAAACCGGGCGCGCGGTCTGTCAACGACCCCAGGTCAGGGCCCCGCGACCCGCGACCGGCCTGGAAAACCCGCAGGTTCGCGTCATTCGACGGGGAGAATGTCATGGATCAAGCCATTCAGCCTCTGACCTTTGACAGACCGCACGCCCGGTTTCTACTGTCGTCGTATTGACGATCAAACGAGGAGCTGGTCGTGATGAAGCAGCAGGAGCGGGCCGAGCGCACCCGGGCCAGGCTGGTCCGAGCCGCCTCGACGGTGTTCGACGACGTCGGCTACGAGCGGGCCGCCCTGTCGGCGATCAGTGAACGGGCCCAGGTCACCAAGGGGGCGCTGACCTTCCACTTCGCGGCCAAGTCCGACCTCGCGCGGGCCGTCCAGGCCGAGGCGTGCCGGGTGTCGGGCGCGGTGCTGGCGGACCTGGCGGATCAGCGGGGGCCGGGCTTCGAGATCGCGGTCGACATGGCCGACGCCCTGGTACGGATGCTGCAGAGCGACACCGTCGTGCGCGCGGGGGCGCGCCTGGCGCACGAGCTGGAGACGCCCGACGACCCTTCGCTGCACTGCCATCTCAACTGGCTCGGCGCCCTGTTCCGGGCCCTGCGGCGGGCCCGCGCGGACGGTTCCCTGCTGTCCGGCGTCGACGTCCGCCCGGCCACCGGTCTGCTGATGTCCCTGGTGGTCGGCGCCA
This sequence comes from Streptomyces sp. NPDC031340, assembly GCF_055569945.1. Lineage (NCBI taxonomy): Bacteria > Bacillati > Actinomycetota > Actinomycetes > Kitasatosporales > Streptomycetaceae > Streptomyces > Streptomyces sp. NPDC031340. Next base: position 92,486 of record NZ_JBVIIE010000001.1, on the reverse strand, counting down.
CGTCGATGAGCCGCTCACCCGCCGAGATCGCCTTCGGCGACGGCCCGTTCGCCTCCCGCCGGTCGACCCAGGAGTGGCTGGTGCGGATGCTGGAGGTGGTACGGCCGGCGCTGTCGGAGACGTGAACGCCCGCGGGAACACCCTCGAACGGGCAGCAGCAACCGGCACGCAGGAGCGGGCACGCCGAGAGGCGGATCCCCCGGCCGACCGGACCGCGAAACCCGCCTCACACACAGAACAGTGGACGATCTTCCGGCTCCCCCCGGGAGGCGCCGACCGCCGACCGCGCGGCGAACACCCCGGGCCCCGTGCCGGTACGCCAGTACGCCAGTACGCCAGTACGCCAGTACGTGAAACGCCCGCGCCCCGCACCACATCGTGGTACGGGGATGCCGGGGGCGGGTAGATGGCCGGCACGCGATGTACGCCGTGCCGGGGCCGGCGTGCCGGACGGTGGGTCAGTCGGTCGTCCAGACCTCGTCCGCGCGCCCCGCCTGCACGTGCGTCCAGCCGTACTCCAGTTCCCGGTCCGGGCAGGCGTACCCGGTGCGGATACCCGCGGTGGCGTGCAGTTCCTCGGCGAGGACCATCTGCGCGACGCGGTTCTCCGCCGGTCCGTGCGGCCCCGGGGCCGCGAGGACGACGTCCACCGGGGCCGAGCGGGCGACCCGGCGGACGACGTCGGCCAGTCGCCGTACGGCGGCGGTGTCCACGCCCGGCGCCGGCACCAGCAGCCCCACTTCCGCGCGCCGCAGCCGCTTCACCCGCGCCGTCAGTTCCTCGGCACCGTCCCCGGCACCCACCTCCACCAGCGCCCCCGCCAGCTCGGCCACCCGCCGCACCGGCGCCCCGGGCAGCGCGCTGAAGGAGGCGCCCGCGCCCGAGGCGAAGTCCCGGTCGAGCCGTTGGATCTGACGTACCGAGAGCTGGCCCGCGCGGGTGAGCAGGCGCAGCGTCAGCGCGTCCAGCGGGGCGCCCCGGTGGGCCTCGGGCGCCTCCCACAGGCGGCGGCTGGCCCAGGCCGCGTCCTGGACGCCGGTCACCACCGGCCGCCGGACCGCCTCGTACGCGGCGAGCGCGGCCGGCACGTCGAGCGGGCCGGCCGCGGTGAGGGCGGCGACCAGTTCGGCCGCGTCCTCCAGGGCCATCGTCGTGCCGGAGCCCATCGAGAAGTGGGCGGTGTGCACCGCGTCGCCGATGCCGACGAGGTTCTTGTGGTGCCAGCGCGCGGCCGACACCTGCGGGAAGCGCAGCCAGCGCGAGCCGTTGCCGTACAGCCGTCCGCCGCCGAGCTGGTCGGCGAACACCTCGCGGGCGAAGGCCATGGCCCGCTTGTCGGTGAAGTCGGCGGGCTTGGTGTGCCCGTCGGTGAAGCCGGCCCGCCGCCAGCTCCAGGCGTCCATCTCCACCAGGAAGGTGCAGCGGTCCGGCGCGTACGGGTAGGCGTGGGCGGCGACCGGGCCGTAGGGGCTGTCGGCGAACAGGAACGTCATGTCCTCGAAGACCCGGTCGGAGGCGAACCAGGCGTACCGGCTCTCCCCCGCGCCCACCCGCGCGCCCAGGTCCTCGGCGAAGGCGCCGCGGCTGCGGCTGCCCGCCCCGTCGGCCGCGACGACCACGTCGTACCGGTCGAGCAGGGACGCCGGATCGGTCTCGGCCCGGAAGTGCAGCCCGGCACCGGCCGCGGCGGCCTGCCGCTGGAGCAGGCGGAGCACCGCCCGGCGTTCCACGGCGGCGAAGCCGTGCCCGGAGGCGCTGACCCGCTCGCCGCCGCGCCGCACCTCCACGTTGTCCCAGCGGGCCCCGGCGTCGAGGATGCCGGCCACCACCTCCGGCGCGAGACGGCGCAGCCGCATCAGGCTCAGCCGGGAGAAGACCACCCCGAAGCCGAACGTGGCATCCGGCGCGCTCCGCTCGAAGACGTCCACCTGGTGGTCGCCGGCCCGGCGCATCAGCAGCGCGAAGAACAGCCCGGCGGGTCCGCCGCCGACGCACGCGACCCTCATCGCGCCGCTCCCGCCGCCGCCAGCCGCTCCTTGAGGACCCGGCGCAGCACCTTGCCGGCCGCGTTGCGCGGGATCTCCTCGGCGAAGTGCACGGCGGCCGGCCGCTTGTAGCTGCCGAGCTGGGCGGCGCACGCGCCGAACAGCTCGGGCACCGTCGGCCGCCGTCCTCCGTCCGCCACCACGAACGCGACCGGCACCTGCCCCCACTCCTCGGACGGCGCGGCGACCACGGCCACGTCGCGTACGCCCGCCACCTCGCCGAGGACCCGTTCGATCTCGGCCGGGTAGACGTTCTGCCCGCCGCGGACGATGACGTCGCCGCGCCGGTCGACCAGGTGGATCAGGCCCTCGGGGTCCATGTATCCGAGGTCGCCGGTGCGCAGCCTGCCGTCGCGGATGCTGCGCGCGGTGGCCCCGGGGTCGTTCCAGTAGCCGCGCATCACGCCGTCGCCCGTGACGCAGACCTCCCCGGTCTCCCCGTACGGCACCGGGCAGCCGTCCTCGTCGAGGATCTCGATGTGGCAGCCGGGCAGCATGCGGCCGGCCGAGGTCAGCGGCGCGTCCCCGTCGAGGGTGTATTGGGCGGTGGCGATCGGGCCGCCCTCGGACAGGCCGTAGGAGTTGCGCACCGGGACGCCGAACCGCTCCAGCGCCTCCCGCAGCAGCGGCTCCGGCATCGGCGCGCCGCCGAAGATCACCTCGCGCAGGCTGGAGAGGTCCGTGTCCGCGAACGCCTTGGCCCGCAGGGCGAAGCGGATCATCGACGGCACGAGAAAGGCGGTCGTCACCGCGAACCGCTCGACATTGGCGAGGAACCGCTGCGGGGTGAACTCGCCCTGCACCACCAGGGTTCCGCCCGCCGCGAGCAGCGCCAGGCCCACCACCATGCTGCCGTGGAACAGCGGGCACGGGTACAGCAGGACGTCGTCGGCGCTGAAGCCGAAGTCGGCGACCGTCGCCGTGTAGCCCGCGGCGATCGCGCGGTGGGTGAGGGCGACGCCCTTGGCGCGTCCGGAGGTCGCGGAGGTGTGCACCACGGCGAAGACGTCGTCCGCGTCCGGCAGCGGCAGCGCCCGCCGCGGAGTGTCGTACAGCGCGGCGAACCGCGGGGAGTCGAGCAGCACCCGGGTGCCCGTGCCGAGGGCGTCGCCGAGCCGGCCGGCGGCCGCCGGGTCGGCGATCACGCAGGCCGGCTCCGCGTTGCCCACGATGTGCGCGACCTCGGGGGCGGGGAACGTCGGGTTGACCGGGCACACCACGACACCGGCCTTGGCGGCGGCGACGTACAGCTCGACGACCTCCAGGCGGTTGCGGGAGACCACCGCGAACCGGTCGCCGGGCGTGAGGCCCAGGTCCAGCAGCCCGCAGGCCAGGGCGTCGGTGCGGTCGTCCAGCTCCTGCCAGGTCAGCGTGCGGTTCTCGTCGGCGAGGGCGGGCGCGCCGGGGGCGAGCTGCCGGCGCCGGCGCACCGCGTGGGCCAGCCACATCAGCCGCTCACCCCCGCGGCCCTGAGCACCCGGTCGATGCCGTCGATGGTGTAGAGGCCGGCGATCTCGTCGTCGTCGAGGGCGACGCCGGTGCGCTCCTCGATGGCGAGCGCGAGCCGGATCAGCTCACCGGAGTTGATGCCGGCCGACAGCAGGTCGGCGTCGTCGGCCAGCTCGTCGAACAGGCCGGGCACGTCGACGAGTTCCAGCAGCAGCCGGCGGCCCGGGGAGGCGACGTCGTTCATCGCGGGGTCCTTTCGCGGGGCGGGACGGGGCGGGGCGGGGACGGGGGTGGAGTGAGGGCGGGGGGGCGAGGGCGGGTTGGGGACGGGGGCGGAGTTGGAGTGGGGGCGGGGTCAGCGGCGCACGGGCTCGGGCTCGGGCTGCCGCGGGACCGCCTGGAGGCGGCGTACGGGCGCCTCGCCGCCCTCCCGCAGTCCGATCCGCCGGTGCAGGCGGGCCAGCGGGGCCGGGGCCCACCAGTTGAAGCGGCCGGCCAGCCGCATGAACGCCGGGACGAGCACGCCGCGCACGAGGGTGGCGTCCATCAGGACGGCGACGGCGAGACCGAAGCCGAGCATCTTCATGTACGTGATGCCGGAGACCAGGAAGGACAGGAACACCAGCGCCATCAGCAGGGCCGCCGCGGTGACCAGGCCGCCGGTGCGCTCCAGGCCGCGGGCCACGGCGCGGGTGTTGTCGCCGGTGAGTTCGTACTCCTCCTTGATCCGCGACAGCAGGAAGACCTCGTAGTCCATGGACAGCCCGAACGCGACGCAGAACATCATGATCGGGTTGGTCGCGACGGTGGTGCCGGTGGTGGTGAAGTCGCCGACCAGCCACTTCAGATGGCCGTCCTGGAAGACCCACACGATGGAGCCGAACGTCGCGGTGAGGCTGAACAGGTTGAGCACCAGCGCCTTCAGCGGCATCAGCACACTGCCGCTGAGCAGGAACAGCAGCACGAACATGCTGACCGCGACGATCAGCAGGCCGTACGGCAGCCGGTCGCCGAGCGCGGACATGGTGTCCTTGAACGAGGCCGCCGTGCCGCCCACCCGCACCGCGAACGGCGCCGGCGTCTTCCGCACCTCGCTCACCAGGCGCTGCCCGGCGTCGCTGTAGGGGTCGACGTCGGGCACCAGCAGCAGCCAGGTGCCGTGCTCGCCGGCGAACTGCCGGTACAGCGGGCCCGACCCGTCGGCGACCTTACGGCCGTCGGTCCAGGAGCCGGCCAGCCCGTCGACGCGGGCCACGTCGGGCAGCTTCGACAGCCGCTCGGTGTAGTCGGCGACCCGCGCCCTGCTCGCGGCGCCGTCGGCCTTGATCAGCATCGGTGACATCGCCTGGGCCGCGTAGTCCCGCGTGATGACGTCGCCGACCCGGTGGGCCTGCGCGTCGGCGGGCAGACCGCGCTCGTCGGCGAGGCCGAAGCTGATGCCGGAGAACGGGGTGAGCAGGAACACCATCAGGGCGACGACGGCCGTGGCCAGCGGCAGCGGCCGGCGCATCACCAGGGTCGCGAGCCGGTGCCAGAACCCGCTGTCCCCCCTGTCCACGGCCGTGGACGCGCGGCGCCGGCCGAACGACCACTTGTCCACCCGGTGCCCGATGACCGCGAGCAGCGCGGGCAGCACCACCAGGGCGCCCAGCGCGGCGAACGCGACCACCGCGATGCCCGCGTAGGCGAACGACCGCAGGAAGTACATCGGGAAGATCAGCAGCGCCGACAGCGACAGCCCGACCGTCAGCGCCGAGAACAGCACGGTACGGCCGGCCGTGCGCAGCGTCGTGGACAGCGCGTCCGGGACCGGCGCGCCGCGGCGCAGCTCCTCCCGGAAGCGGGAGACCACGAACAGGGCGTAGTCGATGCCGAGTCCGAGACCCAGCGCGGTGGTGAGGTTCATCGCGAACACCGACACATCGGTGAAGGCGACCAGCACGCGCAGCACCGCGAGGGTGCCCATGACCGCGACGACGCCGAGGGCCAGCGGCAGCAGCGCGGCGATCACTCCGCGGAAGACCAGGACGAGCAGCAGCAGCGTCAGCGGCAGCACCAGCGCCTCGGCGAGCGCGAGGTCCTTCTGGGTCTGCTCGGTCAGCTCCCGGTATGCCTCGGCCTGCCCGCCGAAGGTCAGGTCGAGGCCCTGGAAGCCCTTGTCGTAGTGCGGCAGCAGCGCCTCCAGGCTGTCGGCGACCCGGTCCTCGTCGCCGGACAGGTGCGCCAGGACCAGCGCCGAGTCGCCCTTCTCGCTGTGCAGCAGCGGGGCGCGGTCCTGCGACCAGTACGACACCGCCTGCCGCACGCCCGGCTCCTTCGCCAGGGCCGCGGTCAGCGCCAGGCCCTTGCGGGTGGTCGCCGGGTCGTCGATGCCGGCCGGGGTGCGGACGAGTATCACCAGGTTCGGCGAACCGCTGCCGAACTGGTCGGCGACCGCGTCGGCGGCCCGGGTGGACTCGGAGGCCGGGACCTCGTAGCCGCCCGCGGACAGTCTGCCGGCGACGCCGCCGCCCAGCGCCCCGCCCAGGACCACGAACAGCAGCGTCAGCACCAGGACGAGTTTGCGGCGGCCCACTGCCAAGGCGGCGAGCTTGTGGAGCATGGCACCCTCTCAGGGGTCGGTGGGCGCCGGGCCCTGCCGTCCGGACCGTTGCGGCCGGACGACAGGCCCTAGCGGCCCATGAGTTGGTTGCAGGCGAGCGTCACGCGGCCGCCGAAGGCGCAGTCGTGCGCGACGAGGGGCCGGTCGGCCGCGGCCGGCCAGGCGAGCAGCCGGTTGTGGACGGAGCCCCGGCAGAAGTCGGTGAACGCCGGGTTGCTCGTACGGTGCCGGCGGGCCAGGAAGGCGAGCACCGGGTCGAGTGGCAGCCAGCGGTCGCCTTCCAGCACCTCGGTCCAGGCGTGCTCGACGCCCACCAGGCCGAGGACGAAGCCGACCCGGACCCGGGCGGTCAGGCCCGCCTCGCGGGCGCGCCGCTCCATGATCCACGCGGCGACCCGGCAGTCGACCATGCCGTGCGCGGCCGCGGTCGCCGGCAGCGCCCGCAGGCGGTGCGGCAGCCAGCCGAACTGGTACGTGCCGTCGTCGAGTTCGGCGAGCAGATCGTCGTACACCGCGCGCACGGCGGCGGTGCGGGGCGCGTCGGGCAGGCCCCGGGTGACCACGGTGGCGACGGTGTGGTCACCGGCGTCGGCGAAGTCGAGCAGGGTGCCGTCCAGCAGCTCCGGTTCGGGGGCCGTGGGGCGTTCGCCCGGGCAGCCGTCGGCGTCGCAGGGCGCGGTGAGCCGCAGCCGCCAGGTGCGCTCCTTGACCCACCCTTCCGGCTCACCGGCCGCCATCCGCAGCATCCGGCCCTCCGCCAGCTCGCCCAGGGACCTGCCGAGTCCGGCGGCGAGGCCGAGGTTGGCGACGTCGTGGTAGTCGAGCCGGGGTCCGCCGCACCGTTCCTCGGTGGGCAGCCCCGCGTCGATCAGCGCGTGGACGGTCTCGACGCTCGCGCCGAGCTGCTTGGCGGCCTCGGTGACGTCCAGGGTCGCCCGGAAGTACGGCCCGGGGACGCGGCGCAGCCGGTCCAGGGCGCCGAGCCAGGTGTCAGCCGCGACCGAGGTGTGCGACGTCATGGGCGCTCACTCCTTCCACCACTCGTGCCGCCTCGGCCCGCTTGACCTTCCAGGTCGCGGTGTGCGGGATGTCGTCCCAGGCCAGCCGGACCGGCTCGGCGACCGGCGGCAGCCCGGCGACGGCCGCCCGCCAGGCCCGCGCGTCCAGCGGGCGGTCGCCGCGGGTGCACACCACCGGCACCGGCGGGCCCTCCCGGACGGGGATCAGCACCGCCTCGGTCAGCTCCGGCACGCGCTCCAGGATCGTGTCCTCCAGCGCCAGCAGGCTGTCCACGCCGGGCTCCCGGTCGACGATCCGGTCGTACAGGTGCAGGCATCCCCGGCGCGTGACGGCCCCGAAGTCGCCCATCGCCCACCAGCCGTCGATCCGCTGGTCCGGGGTGCCGAGGTAGGACGGGGTGACCGCGGAGGTCCGCGCCAGGATGGCGCCCGGCGTCCCCCGGCTGACCGGGCCGGCGCCGCCGCCGAGGCCGGCCACGCGGACCTGGGACTGGCCGGGCAGCGGCCGCCCCACGCACCGCCCGTCGGCGCACCGCCCGCCGCGCCGGCGCCGGTAGAACTTCATCGCCACCGGCCCGGTCTCCGACTGCCCGTACACCTGGACGTAGCGGGCGTGCCGGCGTCCCGCGCCGAGCAGCGTCCGGATGGTCCGCGGATGCGCGGCGTCGAAGGTGCTGAGGAACATCCGCACGGATGCCAGCAGTTCGGGCTGCTCGTCGGCGATCTCCTCCCAGCGGATGAACGCGTTGGGCACCGTCTCGACGATCCCCGGCCGCACCCGCTCCAGCATCCGGGCCGCGTTCTGCGGGTCCGGTTCGGTCATGAAGCCGAACGGCAGCCCCAGCGCGAGCGTCGAGACGATCGCGGCCATGGTCCGCACGTGCACCGGCGAGATGCACACCAGGTAGGGGTCCTTCACCCGCAGCAGCCGGCCGATGACCGTCTGCGGGCGGGCCTGCCCGGCGAAGGTCCGCGCGGTCTGCCGCACCAGCTTCGGCACGCCCGTCGTCCCCGAGGTGTGGGTGACCAGCTGCTCGGTGTCCGGCCCGGGCGCCGGCACCTCGGGCAGCTCCCCGGGCGTCAGGCCGGTCAGCGGCCGGCCGCCGGGGCCGACGTACCAGCGCCGCGGGCCGTCGGCCGGCAGCTCGCCGAGGACGCCGAGCCCGTCGGCGTGGGCGTCGGTGACGATCACCGCCGGCCGCGCCCGCTCCACCAGCACCGGCAGCTCGTGCCGGCCCACGGTGGGGTGGATCAGGACCGGTACGGCGCCCAGCCGGGCGCAGGCGAACGCCAGCAGCGGCACGTCGAACCCGGGCCGCTTGACCACCATCACCCGGTCGCCCGGGGCGACGCCCGCGGCGGCCAGCAGCCGGGCCGCGCGGTCCACCAGGTCGGCGAAGGTGACGTAGTCCAGTTCGGTGCCGGCGTCCGGGAACAGGTCCAGCGGCCGGTCCAGCCGGAGCGGGACGCGGCCGTGCCGCCGGGCGGCGAGCGCCGGGGCCGTGGGCAGCGCCAGGTGGCCCGGCGTGCGGCGGGCCATCACCGGCCCCCCGGCACGGCGGGCAGCCGCCGTGCCTTCGCGGCGACGTGGGCGGCCAGGGCGTCGAAGGACGAGATGTCGTCGTCGAGGTCCCACTCGAAGCCGAACTCGTCCTCCACGGCGGCCAGCAGCTGGATGAAGCCTGCCGACGTCAGTCCGAGGTTCCACAGGGAGCCGGAGCGGGCCGCCGGGTCGTCCAGGGCCGGCGGGTCCCCCATGACCTGCGCCCAGACCTCGTGCAGGGCGGCGGTCACCGCGTCGTTGTCGTGCATGATTCCTCCGAAGTCGCCGGGGTGGGACGGCGGTGGCCCGGTCAGGCCACCACCGGGTGCAGAGTGCGCGTGGGGCCCGACTTCTCGACGTACGTCGGCTGCCGGCGGAGGTAGTAGAGGACGTACTCCTGGATCTCGTCCGGGCCGAGCGGGGCGTGGCAGGAGCCGGCGCCGCAGACGTCCTCCGTGTGGGAGAGGCCGAACCTCTTGGCGTTCTTGACGTACGAGCCGTAGAACGCCATGCCCTTGTCGAGCTGTTCGTCCAGGGCCGTGAAGGTGTCCGGGTCGGTGACCCACTCCGGCTCGCGCAGCCCGACCAGCCGCATGATGGTCGCCAGCACCTCGCCGGCCGGCGCGGTGGCGGAGTTGCCGAGGTGGAAGTACGTCTCCGGGGAGTCCGACAGGGCGATGCTCACCGCGTTGCGGGCCACGATGTCGACCGGGACCAGGTTGACCGGGCAGTCCGGCTCGGCGATCAGGCGCATCCGGGCGTGGTCCAGGAGCGTGCCGACCTTGCGGCGGGCCAGCTTCTCGAACACCATCACCTGGCGCGCGAAGCCGTACATCCCCGACCAGTTGAGGCCGTGCCGGGTCAGGCTGTGGCCGATGACGACGGTGGGCCGCAGGACGCGGATCCGGTCGAAGTCGCCCGCCGCCTCCCGCACCAGCGCCTCGGCACGGATCTTCGTCTCCTCGTAGCAGTTGTTGGCGAGGGACGCGTCCGTCACCGGGCCCTCCGGCACGACGCCGCGGCGCGCGCCGGCCACGTAGGCGGTGCTGACGTAGTTGAAGGTGCGGGCGCCCGAAGTCCGGGCCAGGTCCAGCACGTTGCGGGTGCCGCCGACGTTGAGCCGCTCGATCTCGGCGCGGTACTCCTCCTCGTAGCGCAGCGAGGCGGCGGAGTGCCACAGCTCGTCGACCCGGGGCAGCCCGGCCGGGTCGACACCGCAGCCGGGCAGGGAGATGTCGCCGCGTATCGCCGTCGTCCGGCGGGCGATCGCGTCCTCCAGGTCGGCCCGGCCGTAGCCGCGGGCCATGGAGACCAGGGCCTCGTGCAGGCGCCGCTGGGCGTCGGCGGCGTCCTCGCCCCGGACCAGGGCGTGGATGTGGTCGTCGGTGCGGTCCAGCAGCTCCAGGACGACGGCTCCGCCGACGAACCCGGTGGCTCCGGTGATCAGGCGTGTGGTCATGGGGTTCCCTTCAAGGACGGGGACGGATCACGCGGCGGCCGCGGCGCCCTGCCGTTCGGCGGCCCGCGCGGCCTCGCAGTCGCGGACGAACTCCGCGGTGGCCTTCTGGAAGCCGGCCGGGTCGTCGAAGAACGGCACGTGACCGGCGCGGGGCAGGGTGACCTCGCGGCTGTTCGGGATGCGCGCCAGGGCGTCCTCGATGACGGAGCGGCTCCAGGCGAAGTCGCCGTCGCCGTTGATGATCAGCGTGGGCTGGGTGATGGTCGCGAGCTTGTCCGGGTCGTCCTCCACCTCCAGGGAGGCCTTGAGGTTCTCCGCGATGGAGCTCTTGGACAGCAGCGCGAGGAAGTTGTCGCGCAGCGCCAGGTAGGCCGCGGTGCCGCCGGCGTGCACCAGCTGGTCGGGGAAGACCAGCGGGTAGAGCAGGTTGAACAGGCCGGTGGTGCCGCCGCTCTCCAGCGTCGCCAGCCAGTGCTTGCTGAGCAGGATCCGGCGCAGGCTGCCGTTGGGGGAGAACGCCGGCCCGATCAGCACCAGCCCGGCCACCCGCTCCGGGTACCGGTAGGTGAACTCGCGCGCGATCAGCGTGGAGATCGACGTGGCGACCAGGTACGTCTGCTCGATGCCCCGGTGGTCGAGCAGCCGGCGCAGGTCCTCGACGTGGTCGTCGAAGGAGGCCGGGGACGGGCCGGGCGTGGAGGCGCCCTGGTTGCGCAGGTCGTAGTTGAGCAGCCGGAATTCCTTGGCGAGCTCCTGGGTGAAGTTCCCCCAGATCGGGCTGACGATGTAGAAGTTGTTGACGAAGGTCAGCGGAGTTCCGTCGCCGCCGACGCCGCTTTCCTCGTAGTAGAGCTCGCCGCCGTCCGGGAGGGCGATGGCCTCGTGGTTCTTGTATCGGACGTCGAGAACACCGAACTCGGGGTTGGACATTTCTTTTCTCCCTGCTGTCGGGGTGCCGGGGCTTTCCGGGACTTCCCTTTCCGTCTTTCCGGGACTTCTCTTTCCTGGCTTCTCTTTACGCGCGGCCGTTCCGCGCGGCCGTTCCGCGCGGCCGTTGCGCGCGGCCGTTGCGCGCGCCGCTCAGTTCGCGGCGGAGATGCTGCCGATGCGCGCCCAGAACGCGCGCACGTGGGTGAGGACCGCCTCCGGCCGCTCCAGCGCGGGCAGCCGGTGCGCGCCGTCGACGACGGCGCAGCGGCCCCGCGGGACGGTGGCCGCGGAGCGCGCGGCGGCCTCGGGCGGCCACATGTGGTCGTCGCTGCCGGCGATGACCAGCACGGGCGCGGTCAGGGTGGGCAGCAGGCCGCCGATGTCGGGCCGGCGCAGCATCATCGCGTGCATGGAACGGTGCATGCCGACGCGTCCGGCCCGCACGAAGGCGTCCCGCACGATCCGCCGGCCCTCCGGGTCGGTGCGCTTGGACCGCCTGGTCAGCAGCGCGTCGGCGACGCCGTCCGCGAGCGGCCGGATCGGCCCGAGCGCGCCGTACACGCCGGCCAGGACGCGGGTCTGGACGCGCTCGGCGGTCTCCAGCGGGGCGACGGGCGTGGCGACGGTGACCACGCTCAGGCAGCGCCGCGGGTGCCGGGCGGCGAACACCAGGCCGACGTGGCCGCCCCAGGCGCTGCCCAGCCAGTCGACGGCGTCGACGCCGAGGGCGGTGAGCACCTCACCGGCCGCGTCGGCGCAGTCCTCGAGCGTGAAGCCGGCCGGCGGGGCGCCGCTGCGGCCGTGTCCGGGACCGTCGACGAGGACCAGGGTCCGCTCGCCGGCCAGCGAGTCGGCCATGCGCTTCCACTGCGTGCGGTCCACCAGCATGCTGTGCCACAGCAATACCGGCGGCCCGCTTCCGACCACTTCGACGAAAAGGTCCCCGACTTTGGTGGGGATTAATTCGATGCGCGACATGATGGCAATCAATCTCCCGCGTCCGCAGCCGCCCTCGGTCGGCAGCCGGCAGGAGCGATGGTGCGCCACACGACCCCGTGCAGCGGCTGCGGGCAAGGGAGTTCGTCAGGTTCTCGGCGGGAAATATGTCAGGTCCCTCCGGCCTCCTATTCACCGCTTCCGGGAAATACCGCGTCCGGGTAATCCCGGCGCCCGGCCGGAACCGGCTGCCCGACCTGACACATTCCTTTTCCGCCCTGGCCCGCGCCGGCCCGCGCGGGCATGCTCCCGGAGTGGCCGCGCTCCGCGACCACGCCGCCGGCACCGGCACCGGCACGGACAGGCATCGGCAGACATCGGCAGACATCGGCAAAGGGGAATGTCGTGGACGAAACCATTCTCGTGACCGGGGGCACCGGCACGCTCGGACGCCTCGTGGTCGCCCGTCTGCTGGCGGCCGGGCACACGGTGCGGGTGCTCAGCCGCCACACGCCGCCCGCGGATCCGGCGCCGGCCGGCCGCGAGTGGGCGGTCGGCGACCTGCTGTCCGGCACGGGCGTCGCCGAGGCGGTCCGCGGCGCCGGCACGGTCGTGCACTGCGCGACGTCCAGCAACGGCAAGAAGGACGTCGCCGCCACCGGCAAGCTGCTCGCGGCCGCCCGGGAGGCCGGCACCCGGCACCTGGTGTACATCTCCATCGTCGGCTGCGACCGGGTGCCGTTCAGCTACTTCAAGGGCAAGCAGGAGTGCGAGCGGCTCGTCGAGAACAGCGGCATCCCGTACACGATCCTGCGCGCCACCCAGTTCCACGACTTCGTCCGCGCCATCTTCGACGGCACCTCCAAGCTCCCCCTGATGCTCGCCCCGGCGTTCTCCTACCAGACCATCTCCGCCGCCGAGGTCGCCGACCGGCTGGCCGAGCTGGCCCTCGGCGCGCCCTCGGGGCGGGTGGCGGACATGGGCGGCCCGCAGGTGCGGGAGGCGACCGAGCTGGCCCGCGTCTATCTCCGCGCCCAGGGCCGCAGCCGGAAGGTCGTCGGCCTGCGGCTGCCCGGCAGGACGTTCCGCGCCTTCCGCGAGGGCGGCCACCTGACCGCCTCCCACGCGGTCGGCCGGGGCACCTTCGAGGACCACCTCGCCGAGACGGCGAAGACCACCGCACGATGAGGCCCCCGACGCCCGCTACGCCGTGCGGCACGACGGCGTGGGGCACGACGGCGTGGGACGCGAGGACGTGGGACGCGAGGACGTGAAGGCGCGGACGGCCGACCCGGCGGACGCCCTCGCCACCGCGCCGCACGCACCCGAGTCGGTGTCCGCGCTGTTCGCGCCGCTGCCGGTGAGCGTCGGCATCGCGCGCGTCGGCGAGTACGACCACGACGAACTCCCCGCCCGCCTGCGGCTTTCCGGCGCGGGCGCGCGCCGCCGCGCGGAGTTCGCTGCGGGGCGTCTCGCCGCGCACCGCGCGCTGACGGCGGCGACCGGGCGCGGCCACTGGCCGGCCCGGACGGCGACCGGTGCGCCGGACTGGCCACCGGGCGTGCACGGCTCCCTGAGCCACAGCGGGACCACGGCGGTGTGCGTGGTGACGGCCGCGCCCGGACCGGGCCCGCGCATCGGCCTCGACATCGAGCCGCTCGCCTCCGCCCCCGCCCTGTACCGCGCCCGCCACCTGATCGCCCGCCCCGGCGAACTGACCGTCATCACCCGCTCCCCGGCGCCCCCGCAGCGGGCGGTGCTGACGCTGTTCTCCGCCAAGGAGGCGGCGTACAAGGCGGCCCCGCCCCCGCTGCAGCCCCGTCTGTCCTTCCGCGCGGTGGCCCTGGCCTGGAGCCCGGACGCCGCCGCCGCGCACCGCCTGCGCCCGGCGTACGGCCTGCCGTCCGCGCTGACCGTCATGTCGGCGGTCATCGCCGACCACGTCGTCTCGGCCGCCGTCCACCATCCCTGACAGGGCGCACGAAAAGCCCCTCCACCCGCGTTTACGCAGGTGGAGGGGTTTCTGTGTGGAGCCTAGGGGAGTCGAACCCCTGACATCTGCCATGCAAAGACAGCGCTCTACCAACTGAGCTAAGGCCCCGCGACAACAGGCGACCGTCCGGAAGAACCTCCCACCGGCAGGCGCCGGAGACCAGAGTACCGGGTCACCCCCGGGATCCCGCAAAAAGATTGGGGGTCCCCGCGGGCGACCACTCTCCGTAAGATGCTCGGCGTGGTTCGCTACAGCGAACCACCGTACTTGGGGAAGCGATGGGGAGACGCAATGGACGCCGCACAGCAGGAAGCGACCGCGAGAGCGCGGGAACTGCAGCGGAACTGGTACGGGGAGCCGCTGGGGGCGCTCTTCCGTAAGCTCATCGACGATCTTGGCCTCAACCAGGCTCGTCTCGCGGGGGTACTGGGACTGTCCGCTCCGATGCTGTCACAGCTGATGAGCGGCCAGCGGGCGAAGATCGGCAACCCGGCGGTCGTGCAGCGGGTGCAGCTGCTGCAGGACCTGGCCGGGCAGGTCGCCGACGGCAGCGTCAGCGCCGCCGAAGCCACCGAGCGCATGGACGAGATCAAGAAGTCCCAGGGGGGCTCGGTGCTCAGCAACACCACGACCACGACGACCGGTTCGGGAGCGCCGACGGTCAAGCGGGTGGTCCGCGAGATCCAGTCCCTGCTGCGCTCGGTGGCCGCCGCCGGCGACATAATCGACGCCGCGGACAGCCTCGCCCCGACCCACCCCGAACTCGCCGAGTTCCTGCGGGTGTACGGCGCCGGGCGCACCTCCGACGCCGTCGCGCACTACCAGTCCCACCAGAGCTGACCCAGCGGCCCGGTCACCGAAGGGGGTTCGGCAGCCGGGCCGACGACCGCGGAGAAGCACGAGACGGGGGAGACGAGGGACACAGGGGGAACGAGGGCGAGACGAAGGGGAGTCGTCTCGCTCGCCGCGGGGGAGGCAAGGGGTGAGGGGGGTGAAGGGGGGATGACCGCAGGGGGAGGAGCGACGCACCGCCATGGGTGAGGTCTTCGCCGGCCGGTACGAACTGGTCGACCCGATCGGGCGTGGCGGGGTCGGCGCCGTCTGGCGCGCCTGGGACCACCGCCGCCGCCGCTACGTGGCGGCCAAGGTGCTGCAGCAGCGCGACGCCCACTCCCTGCTGCGGTTCGTGCGCGAGCAGGCCTTGCGCATCGACCACCCGCACGTGCTCGCCCCGGCCAGCTGGGCGGCCGACGACGACAAGGTCCTGTTCACCATGGATCTCGTCGCCGGCGGTTCGCTGGTCCATCTCGTCGGGGACTACGGCCCGCTGCCGCCGGCCTTCGTCTGCACCCTGCTCGACCAGCTCCTGTCCGGTCTGGCCGCGGTGCACGCCGAAGGCGTCGTGCACCGCGACATCAAGCCCGCCAACGTGCTGCTGGAGGCCACCGGCACCGGCCGTCCACGCCTGCGGCTGTCCGACTTCGGCATCGCGATGCGGCTGGGCGAGCCCCGCCTGACGGAGACCAACCTCGTGGTGGGCACACCCGGTTACCTGGCGCCCGAACAGATGATGGGCGCCGAACCGGACTTCCCCGCCGACCTGTTCGCCGTGGGCCTGGTCGCCCTCTATCTCCTGGAGGGCGCCAAGCCGGACGCCAAGGCGCTCGTGCAGTACTTCGCGGAGCACGGGACGCCGGGCGCGCCCAAGGGCATCCCCGAGCCGCTGTGGGAGGTCATCGCCACCCTGCTGCAGCCGGACCCGCAGGCCCGCTTCCGCACCGCCACGGGGGCACGCAAGGCCCTCGCCTCCGCCGTCGAACTCCTGCCGGAACCCGGCCCGGACGACGAGCTGATCGAGATCTTCGACCAACTCGGCCCGCTGCCGACCGGGTTCGCCCCCGAAGGCCCCCTGAAGCCCGCGTCCGGCGTGGCGGCCACCGACACCACCGCGACCGGGACGGCGACCCCCGTCCCCGCCCCCGCAACCGGCCCGGCCGAGCCGTCGGCGACACCGGCCGCCCCCACCCCTCCCGAGGCCCCGCCCGCCGACCCCCGCCGCCCGACCGGGCCGAGCGGGCCCACCGGGCCCACCGGACCAGCCACGCCGGCCGGGCCGACCACGCCGAGCGCGCCCACCGGACCGACCGGGCTTGCCGCACCCACCGCATCGACCGGTTCCACCGGTTCCACCGGTTCCACCGGATCCACCGGATCCACCGGATCCACCGGATCCTCCATGTCCGACACCGGCAGCTTCCGCCTGCCGCCGCCGCAGGACACCGTCACCCCCTCCCCCCGAACACCTCACCGGCCGCTCCCCGCACCACCGCAGCCCCACCCGGCGGCGGCCCCGTGGCCCGAGCCCGCCCCCGTCTCCCCCCACGACCCCACGCACGTACTGCGCTCCCCCCGGCCCCCCGCGCCGCCGCAGCGAGTCGACGCCGTGACCGCCGCCTACACCGCCCAGGAACCGCACGCGACGCCCGTGGCCCGGCAGGCCCCGCGCCCGAGCCACCGCGCCGCCCGCAGGGCACGCCGCCCCGGCCCGCCCGCCCGGGTGGCCGTCCCGCTCCTGCTGTTGGCGCTGGTCTGCTACGCCGTCGGCTTCTGGGCCCTGACCCGCCTCTGACCCGCGGTCTGCCCACCCCCTGCGCGCCCTCGACTGCCCGGGGCGGCAGCCCTACCGCACCCGCATACGCGCCCCGGCCCCGCGCCGGGCCGAAGCCGTCCACACGCCCAGCACCACGAGCACCAGCGTCCCCGCGCCGATGCCCCCCGCGGCGAGGGCCTTCATCGCCGTGTCGTCCCCCGCCGCCCCGCCGTCCGCCGCGGCCTGCCGGTCCGCCGCCGTGACCTGGAAGGCGTCCCGCGGTACGGAGCGCCCGGCGTACCCGGGACCGTCGTGCGCCGTGCCCGCGACCCGCACCCGCAGGGTCAGCCCGAACGGCCCGTCGCCGAAGTCCTCGGCCACCGACTCGGCGAGGTGCACCACGAGGTAGTACGAGCCGGCGAAACGCATCCCGTTCACCCGGTCGGTCACCGCGTACCGGTTGGCGTACTCGACCGGCGGCACGGGAGCGAGAGTGGCCGTCCGCTGACGTCCGTCGTACCCGACGCCCGTGTCCTCGACGCGGGCGCGCACAGGGTTGTGCAGCGCCAGGGAGAGGGCACCGACCGCGAAGCCCCTGCCGCCGGTCGAACTGCCCAGTTCGGCGGTGGCGGACAGCTGCCGGCCCCAGTCGACGGGCACCTTGTAGAACAGCGTCTGCCCGGGACTGACGGAGGCGTGCCACACGCCCTGCTCGACCGGGACCGCGCGGCTGAAGCCCGCGCCGCCCTGCCGCCGCTGCGCCCGGCCGGTGAGCGGTGCGGGCGAGGCGGAGTCCCAGACCTCGGGGGCGCTGGTGGTGCCGGTCCGCGTCAGGCCCGGCTCGGTCGCGGCGGCGAGTTCGAGGTCCCAGGCGCCGGGCGAGGAGTCCGCCGCGTCGACCCGCTCGACGACGACGTAGTACGGGCCGGCGCCCCCGCACACGGGGTCGGCGGGCGAGGTGGTCCGCGCGCCCCAGGCGGTGATCGGGTGCGGGCTGTGCGCGGCGCCGAAGGTCACGCTCTCCCGCGAGCAGGAGCGGCTGTCGGCGCTCTGCACCGACACCCGGATGCCGTCGGAGGTGGACAGGACGCTGCCGGGCCGGGGGACGGCGGTGGCGGAGACGTACGCGTTCGAAACGGCGTCGAGTTCCATGCGGTAGTAGGCCTTGGCGCCGCTGGACAGCGAGCTGCGGTACGTCCGGCCGGGTTCGAGCAGCGGGGCGTCGGTGGTGCCGGACGCGCCGGTCACGGTCCGCGCGTCCTCGGCGAAGGCGTAGGAGGCGGTTCCGGAGCCGTAGGAGGGGGCTCCGGAGCTGGGGGTGGCGGCCGCCGCGGCCGGGCCGGGCAGCGCCGCCGCGCACAGTACCGCGCCCACGGCCGCCCCGCACGCGCGCGGCGACGGACGACCGCGCCGTCCCCTCGCGCGCCACCACGCCGTACGCCGCCCCATCACGCGCCACCCCTCGCCGTCGCCGGACCGCGGAACCGTGGCCCATCCTGCCCCGCGCGGCGGCGCGTCACCCGTGCATTCCGTACCCCCGTCCGAAACGCCCGTGCGACACAAAACCCCGACCGCGACGCGGCCGGGGTCTGCATTCAGACTGGGATGTCGGTACTCACGAACCCGTGGGCACGGAGTCAGTCGCCTCCGTCCACAGATCCTGCTCGGCGCGATCCGCCTGGATCTGGCGGTACACGAGGAGCCCGCCGATGGCGGCCAGTGCGACCAGGAGAAGCTTCTTCACCGCGCGACCTCGTCTTTCCTTGACGTAGGGGACCTCTGGCGCCCGACTATACACACCGGCCGAGACCGATCGGTGACCTGCGTGGGCCCCCAACTTCCGGCCCCCTCAACGCAGTACGAGCGGAGCAACAGCGCCCTGATCAGAGGGTGATCACACCCGCACGGACGGTCATTTAGAACCTTCTCGTCCGCTTTTCTCCCGCCTTGCACCCATCCGGGTGGTGTTCATCCGAAGATCGAGGCGCCACGGGCGTCGGTCCGCCACTTCGCGAGCCCCATACACATCATGAGGAAAGTACGCAAATCGCCCAACCCGAAAGTGAGGGGACATGGCCCGGAACAAGGTCATGACGCTGTGGACCGCCATCGTCACCGCCTTCCTCGCGCTGTGCTCGGCGCTCGGACTCGTCACCACGAACGCCGCCGCTGCCGTACCGCAGTCCGAGGCGGGCCGCAACACGACCGCCCCGGTGCCCGCGCCCGTGTCGGCGGCGGCGATGCCGTCCGGCTGGGGCCGGTCCTTGGTCAGGGCCCTGCCTCCCACGATGAAGCAGCGCATCCACGCCGAGGCCCACGGCTCGTCCCCCAGCTGCCGCCACCGCCCGCTCACGGACGCCCGCACGGACACGGCTCCGGGCGCCGAACCGGAAACCGGCACGGACACCGGCACCGAAACCCGTACGGACCGCACGGACCCCGGTACGCACGCGCAGGCGGCCGCGGTACCCGCCGCGCAAGCCCCCGCCGCCGGCGCCCCGCGCTGACCGGACAACGAAGAACGGGCGCCCCCCGTATGGGAAACGCCCGCCTGTCGGATCTTCAGCTGTGGGGCTAACAGGATTTGAACCTGTGGCCTCATCCTTATCAGGGATGCGCTCTAACCAACTGAGCTATAGCCCCGCCGCGCTCTGCGGTGTGTGTCCCGCGCGCTGACTCCTGAAGATTAGCGCACGACGTGCGCAGTCCCAAAATCGATAAGCCGGAGGCCGCTACTCGTCCTCCGCCAGCGTCAGCTCGACGCCCCCGACGAAGCCCGCCGAGAGGTTGTAGATGAACGCCCCCAGTGTCCCCAGGGCCGTCGCGAGGACGACGTCGATGACGGCGATGATCGACGAGAACATCAGGACGTGCGGCAGCGACAGGAACGACTGCAGGTCGAAGCCGTTGGACTCGTTGGAGCCGGTCGCCTCGGAGATCGTGCCGCCGACCGTCGAGAAGACTCCCATGGCGTCCATGACCATCCACAGCACGGCGGACGCCACGATGGTGCAGATGCCCAGCGCGATGGACAGCAGGAAGCTGACCTTCATGACCGACCACGGATCCGCCTTGGCCACACGCAGCCGCGCCTTGCGTACGCGCGGCGTCGTGCGCGCCCCGGTGCGCGGCCGGCGCACCGCACCGGCCGCGGCCGAAGCCGCCTCCGGCGCCGGGTAGGCCTGCGGTGGGTGATAGGGCCCGGCAGGCTGCTCCGGCTGCCGCTCACCGGGCAGCGCGGAGGCCGTCTGCCGCGCTTGCTGACCGCCCGAGGCGGCCGCGCCCGCGCCGGCCGCGTACTGCTGGGCCCGCGGGCCGCGGGTCTCCGGCACAGTTCCCCCCTGAGTTCCCTGCGCGTCCGACGGAGACGGCGCGGTCGCGCCGCTGTCGATCCTGCGCAGTTGGGTCGTGTGCGGATCGGTCGCACGCGCGGCGGAGCCACGGCCGCCGCCGTCGGCTCCTGTACCAGTGGAGGTACCGGTCGATCCGGCGCCCGTGGCTCCGCTCACGATGACTCTCTCCTCGTCCTACTCGGCCGAGGGCGACTCACCCTCGTCCGTGCCGGCGGCAGCGGCGTCCTCGGCGGTCTCGTCCACGGCGATGTCGCCGTCGACCTCTTCCGCCTCGCGCCCAGCCTCGGCGTTACGTGCGATGCCGACCACGGCATCGCGCTTGCCCAGGTTGATCAGTTGGACGCCCATGGTGTCACGGCCCGTCTCCCTGACCTCACTGACTCGCGTACGAATCACACCCCCACCCAGTGTGATGGCGAGGATCTCGTCGCTCTCCTCGACCACCAGCGCGCCGACGAGCGAGCCGCGGTCCTCGACGATCTTGGCAGCCTTGATACCGAGGCCGCCGCGACCCTGGACGCGGTACTCGTCGACGGCGGTCCGCTTCGCGTACCCACCGTCTGTGGCAGTGAACACGAACGTACCGGGTCGAACAACATTCATCGAGAGGAGCTCGTCCCCCTCGCGGAAACTCATGCCCTTGACACCCGAGGTGGCACGGCCCATCGGACGCAGTGTGTCATCAGAGGCGGTGAACCTGATCGACTGGGCCTTCTTGCTGATCAGCAGCAGATCGTCGTCGGCCGACACGAGTTCGGCTCCGATCAGCTGGTCGTCGGAACCGTCCTCCCGCTCCCGCAGGTTGATCGCGATCACGCCGCCGGAACGAGGCGAATCGTAATCCTTCAGCGGCGTCTTCTTCACCAGACCCGCCTTCGTGGCCAGCACCAGGTACGGCGCCGCCTCGTAGTCGCGGATCGCGAGGATCTCCGCGATCGTCTCGTCCGGCTGGAACGCCAGCAGGTTCGCCACGTGCTGCCCGCGCGCGTCACGGCCGGCGTCCGGAAGCTCGTACGCCTTCGCCCGGTACACCCGGCCCTTGTCGGTGAAGAACAGCAGCCAGTGGTGCGTGGTGGAGACGAAGAAGTGGTCGACGATGTCGTCTTCCTTCAGCTTCGTGCCGCGCACGCCCTTGCCGCCGCGCTTCTGCGCCCGGTAGTCGTCCGTCTTCGTGCGCTTGACGTACCCGCTGCGCGAGACGGTGACCACGATGTCCTCTTCGGCGATCAGGTCCTCGATGGACATGTCGCCGTCGTAGGGCACCAGCATGGTCTTGCGGTCGTCGCCGAACTTCTCGACGATCGCGGCCAGCTCCTCGCTGACGATGCCGCGCTGACGGACCGGCGAGGCGAGGATCTGGTTGTACTCGTTGATCTTCGCCTGGAGCTCGTCGTGCTCCTGGACGATCTTCTGGCGCTCCAGGGCGGCCAGCCGGCGAAGCTGCATCTCCAGGATCGCGTTCGCCTGGATCTCGTCGATCTCCAGCAGCTCCATCAGGCCGCCGCGCGCGATCTCGACGGTCTCACTGCGCCGGATCAGCGCGATGACCTCGTCGATGGCGTCCAGCGCCTTCAGCAGACCGCGCAGGATGTGCGCCCGCTCCTCGGCCTTGCGCAGCCGGAAACGCGTCCGGCGGACGACGACCTCGATCTGGTGCGTCACCCAGTGCCGGATGAACGCGTCCAGCGACAGCGTGCGCGGCACCCCGTCGACCAGCGCCAGCATGTTGGCGCCGAAGTTCGTCTGCAGGTCGGTGTGCTTGTACAGGTTGTTCAGGACGACCTTGGCGACCGCGTCCCGCTTCAGCACGATCACCAGACGCTGGCCGGTGCGGGAGCTCGTCTCGTCCCGGACGTCCGCGATGCCGCCGACCTTGCCGTCCTTCACCAGGTCGGCGATCTTCTGCGCCAGGTTGTCGGGGTTCACCTGGTACGGCAGCTCGGTGACCACCAGGCACTGGCGGTTCTGGATCTCCTCCACCGCGACCACCGCGCGCATGGTGATCGAGCCGCGGCCGGTGCGGTACGCCTCCTCGATGCCCTTGCGGCCCACCACCAGCGCGCCGGTCGGGAAGTCCGGGCCCTTGATCCGCTCGATCAGGGCGTCCAGAAGTTCCTCGTGGGACGCCTCCGGGTTCTCCAGGTACCACTGGGCCCCGGCCGCGACCTCGCGCAGGTTGTGCGGCGGGATGTTCGTCGCCATGCCGACCGCGATACCGGCCGAACCGTTGATCAGCAGGTTCGGGAAACGGGACGGCAGGACGGTCGGCTCCTGGGAGCGGCCGTCGTAGTTGTCCGTGAAGTCGACGGTGTCCTCGTCGATGTCACGGACCATCTCCATCGACAGCGGCGCCATCTTGCACTCGGTGTAGCGCATCGCCGCCGCCGGGTCGTTGCCCGGAGAGCCGAAGTTTCCGTTGGAGTCCACCAGCGGCATCCGCATCGACCACGGCTGCGCCAGGCGCACCAGCGCGTCGTAGATCGATGAGTCACCGTGCGGGTGGTAGTTGCCCATGACGTCGCCGACGACGCGGGCGCACTTGTAGAAGCCGCGCTCGGGGCGGTAGCCGCCGTCGTACATGGCGTACAGCACGCGGCGGTGGACGGGCTTGAGTCCGTCACGGACGTCGGGCAGCGCACGGGACACGATGACGGACATCGCGTAGTCCAGGTACGAGCGCTGCATCTCCGTCTCGAGCCCGACGGGCTCGACGCGCATCGCGACTTCGCCGCCCTCCGCGGGCGTCACGGGAGTGTTCTCGTCGGCCATTGCTGGTGAAGATCCTTCCTGGTGCGGTCAGCTGAGACCGACTCAGATGTCGAGGAAGCGGACGTCCTTGGCGTTGCGCTGGATGAACTGGCGGCGCGCCTCGACGTCCTCGCCCATCAGGACCGAGAACAGGTCGTCGGCCTGAGCGGCGTCGTCGAGGGTGACCTGGCCGAGGACCCGGTGCTCCTGGTCCATCGTGGTCACACGCAGTTCCTCGGCGTTCATCTCGCCGAGGCCCTTGAAGCGCTGGATCGAGTCCTCGCGGACCCGCTTGCCGCGCTGCCGGCCCATCTCGATCAGCGCGTCGCGCTCGCGGTCGGAGTACGCGTACTCGATGTCGTCCCGGCCCCACTTGATCTTGTAGAGCGGGGGACGGGAGAGGTACACGTGCCCGGCCTCGACCAGCGGCCGCATGAAGCGGAACAGGAAGGTCAGCAGCAGGGTGCTGATGTGCTGGCCGTCGACGTCGGCGTCCGCCATCAGGATGATCTTGTGATAGCGGAGCTTCTCGATGTCGAAGTCCTCGTGCACGCCCGTGCCGAAGGCGGAGATCAGCGCCTGGATCTCCTGGTTCTGCAGGATCTTGTCGATCCTGGCCTTCTCGACGTTGAGGATCTTGCCGCGGATCGGGAGGATCGCCTGGTACTGCGGGTTGCGGCCGGACTTGGCCGAGCCGCCGGCGGAGTCACCCTCGACGATGAAGATCTCGCACTTGACCGGGTCGTTCGACTGGCAGTCGGCCAGCTTGCCCGGCAGCGACGCCGACTCCAGCAGGCCCTTGCGGCGCGTCAGGTCACGCGCCTTTCGGGCCGCCACGCGCGCGGTGGCCGCCTGGATGCCCTTGCGGACGATGTCCGCGGCCTCGTTCGGGTTGCGGTCCAGCCAGTCGTTGAGGTGCTCGTAGACCGCCTTCTGCACGAAGGTCTTCGCCTCCGTGTTGCCCAGCTTCGTCTTCGTCTGGCCCTCGAACTGCGGCTCGCTCAGCTTGACCGAGATGATCGCCGTCAGACCCTCGCGGATGTCGTCGCCCGTGAGGTTGTCGTCCTTCTCCCGCAGCAGCTTCTTGTCGCGCGCGTACTTGTTGATCAGGTTGGTCAGCGCGGCGCGGAAGCCCTCTTCGTGCGTGCCGCCCTCGTGCGTGTGGATGATGTTCGCGAAGGAGTACACGCCCTCGCTGTAGCCGCTGTTCCACTGCATCGCGACCTCGAGGGACAGGTGCTTGTCCTTGTCCTCCGCCTCCAGGTCGATGATGGTCGGGTGCACCACCTCGCCCTTGCGCGAGTTGAGGTAGCGCACGAAGTCCGAGATGCCGCCCTCGTAGTGGTACGTGACCGACTTGACCTCGTCCTTGACGTCCGCGCCGGCCTCGTCCGCGCCCGTGACCGCCTTCGCCGACTCACGCTCGTCGGTGAGCCTGATCGTCAGGCCCTTGTTGAGGAACGCCATCTCCTGGAAGCGCCGCGACAGCGTCTCGAAGGAGTACTCGGTCGTCTCGAAGATGTCCGCGTCCGCCCAGAAGGTGACCGACGTGCCGGTCTCCTCCGTGGCCTCCTGGCGCGCGAGCGGCGCCGTCGGGACGCCCATCTTGTAGTCCTGCGTCCACCGGTACCCGTCGGTCCGCACCTCGACGGCGACCTTCGAGGAGAGCGCGTTCACGACGGAGACGCCCACGCCGTGCAGACCGCCGGACACCGCGTAACCGCCGCCGCCGAACTTGCCGCCCGCGTGCAGCACGGTGAGCACGACCTCTACGGCCGGCTTGCCCTCCGACGGGACGATGCCCACCGGGATGCCACGGCCGTTGTCGACGACGCGTACGCCGCCGTCGGGGAGGATCGTCACGTCGATGGTGTCCGCGTAACCGGCCAGCGCCTCGTCGACCGAGTTGTCGACGACCTCGTACACGAGGTGGTGCAGTCCGCGCTCGCCGGTGGAGCCGATGTACATACCGGGTCGCTTGCGGACCGCGTCCAGACCCTCGAGGACGGTGATGGCGCTGGCGTCGTACGAGGCGGTGACCTCGCCGTTCGACGAGGTCACCGCGTCGTGCTCGCCGGCGTCGGTGGACGGGATGTTCTCGTTGGGGTTGCCGGAATCGGCCACGAAGCGCCCTTTCTGGCACAGCACGAGCCAGGCTCCTGGGGTTTCCCCCGCTGGGGGAGGGTCGCCGGAGCGGCTGCGGCATGTTGCGTTGGTAAGCCCTAGATCAGCGTTGCTCAGCTTTTCCCGGACGGTCCCCACGGCTGGGGCGGGATTGTCTTCCAGTCTACCGGTAGCGCCGACAGTGATGGGGGTTTGCCGGTACCTGAGTCCGCATGTGCCGCCCTCAACCGGTCTTGGCCGGGTCCCCATATACGGAGCGGGGCTCCAAGACGCTCACAACGGCACTCAGCGCTTCCGGCCGTCAACCCATGGCTACGTGGAAGTCAGCCCCGGCGCGCGGATCGGTTCGCGACCGCGTCCGGCCCCGCGACCAGGCAGCCGTCGGCCCGTGCTGTGAGGTCCGTTGTGAAGTCCGTCACCCGTAGGTGTCACCCGGTCCGGTACTGCCCGGAGCGCGCAGCGGACCATGGCGGCGGACGGGTCCGCCGGGCCCCAGCACCTTGATCACCCGCACCCTGCCGTGCCCGAGATCCTCGTTCAGACGCGCCACCAGCGTCGGGGCCAGCAGCCGCAGGTTCGTCGCCCATGCCGTGGAGTCGCACCGCACGACCAGGACCCGCTCGTCCTCGTCGTAGCGCTCCGGCACACAGTGCTTGGCGACGTCCTCGCCCACGATCTGCGGCCAGCGCCCCATCACCCCGCCCACCGCGGCCGGCGCCTCCCACCCGCGCTCGGTGATCAGCCGGTTGATGGCGGCGCCCAGTGCCATCGGATCGCGGCCGTCGGCACGGGCGCCGGACCGCAGACCGCCCCGCCGTGCCTGCTTCCGCTGCCGCGTGGCGTCCCCGCGCGCGCGTGCCTGCTCCCGGGCCGCCCGCAACGCCACCCGCGCCAGATCCACCCCGGACGGCTCCGGCCGCTTCTCCGGCCGTTTCTCCGGCTGGGACTCCTGCCCGGTGCTCATACGCGCTCCACCGTCCCGCCCGACACCGCGAACCGCGCCCCCGCCAGCACGTGCGGCACGTCGTCGTCCACCGCAGCCGTCACCAGCACCTGCTCACCGGGCGCCACCAGCTCCGCCAGCCGCTCCCGGCGACGGGCGTCCAGCTCGGCGAACACGTCGTCGAGCACCAGCACCGGCTCGTTGCCCTCGGCCCGCAGCAGGTCGTACGACGCCAGCCGCAACGCCAGCGCGAACGACCACGACTCACCGTGCGAGGCGTACCCCTTGGCCGGCAGCTGACCGAGCTTGAGCTGCACGTCGTCCCGGTGCGGCCCCACCAGGGTCACCCCGCGCTCGATCTCCTGCTTGCGCGCCTCGGCCAACGCCGCGGTCAGCTGCTCGAACAGGTCTTCCCGCGTGTGCGCCTCACCGGGGGCCGACGGCCGGTACTCCAGCACGACCGGGCCACCGCCCGGCGCCAGCTGCTCGTACGCCTTGTCCGCGAGCGGCTGCAGCGCCGCGATCAGGTCGAGCCGCTGGGCCAGCAGCTCCGCGCCCGCGCGCGCCAGGTGCTGGTCCCAGATGTCGAGGGTGGACAGATCCATGGAACGCCCGCCGTGCCGCCGGGCCAGCGCGGCCGACTTCAGCAGGGTGTTGCGCTGCTTGAGAACCC
Source organism: Streptomyces sp. NPDC031340 (assembly GCF_055569945.1). Taxonomy (NCBI): domain Bacteria; kingdom Bacillati; phylum Actinomycetota; class Actinomycetes; order Kitasatosporales; family Streptomycetaceae; genus Streptomyces; species Streptomyces sp. NPDC031340. The sequence continues at coordinate 66,079 of NZ_JBVIIE010000001.1, read as the reverse complement.
GCTCGTAGTCGGAGCGCACCCCGGCCATCCGCGGGGAACGCGAGGTGACCAGCTCGTCGAGGAAGCGGCGCCGCTCGGAGGGGTCGCCCTTGACCAGCGCGAGGTCCTCCGGCGCGAACAGCACGGTCCGCACGATGCCCAGCACGTCCCGCGGCCTGCCCTGCGAGGACCGGTTGACGCGAGCGCGGTTGGCCCGGCCCGGGTTCAGCTCCAGCTCCACCAGCTGCTGCCGCTCGCCCTGCCTGACCTGCGCCCGGATCACCGCCCGGTCGGCGCCCACGCGCACCAGAGGGGCGTCCGACGACACCCGGTGGCTGCCGAGGGTGGCGAGGTAGCCGACCGCCTCGACCAGGTTGGTCTTGCCCTGCCCGTTCGGGCCGACGAACGCGGTCACGCCCGGCTCCAGCGGGACCTCGGCCCGGGCGTACGAGCGGAAGTCGGCCAGCGACAGATGCGTGACGTGCATGGTCGTTCGCCGACCTCCCCAACGTGGTGGGCGGCCCCGTCCGGGAGCCGCCGCCGTGCTGACTTTTCCCCGGGCTGTGGACGGCCCGGCCCGCCCCGGAGGACACCGGGCGGCCCGCGTCCCCAGGGTGTGGACTTGTGTGGACTACTTCTTCTCGACCGCGTGCCCGCCGAACTGATTCCGCAGCGCGGCGACCATCTTCATCTGCGGCGAGTCCTCCTGCCGGGAGGAGAACCGCGCGAACAGCGACGCGGTGATCGCCGGCAGCGGAACCGCGTGGTCGATCGCGGCCTCCACCGTCCAGCGTCCCTCACCCGAGTCCTGGGCGACACCCTTCAGCCGGTCCAGGTGCTCGTCCTCGTCGAGCGCGTTCACCGCGAGATCCAGCAGCCAGGAACGGATCACCGTGCCCTCCTGCCAGGAGCGGAACACCTCGCGCACGTCCGTGACCGAGTCGACCTTCTCCAGCAGCTCCCAGCCCTCGGCGTAGGCCTGCATCATCGCGTACTCGATGCCGTTGTGGACCATCTTCGCGAAGTGGCCCGCACCGACCTTGCCGGCGTGTACGGCGCCGAGGTCGCCCTCGGGCTTGAGCGCGTCGAAGACCGGCTGGACCCTGGCGACGTGCTCGGCGTCCCCGCCGTACATCAGCGCGTAGCCGTTCTGCAGACCCCAGACGCCGCCGGAGACGCCGCAGTCGACGAAGCCGATGCCCTTGGCGGCCAGCTCCTCGGCGTGCCGCTCGTCGTCCGTCCAGCGCGAGTTCCCGCCGTCCACCACGACGTCACCCGGCTCCAGCAGCTCGGCGAGCTCGTCGATGGTCGACTGGGTGGGCGCACCGGCCGGGACCATCACCCACACCACGCGCGGACCCACCAGCTTGTCCACAAGTTCGCGCAGGCTGTGGACGTCGGCGAGGTCCGGGTTGCGGTCGTATCCGACGACGGTGTGGCCCGCGCGGCGTATCCGCTCGCGCATGTTGCCGCCCATCTTGCCGAGGCCGACGAGACCGAGCTCCATCAGGTGTTCCTTAGGTTGCGTGTGGCATGTGGGGCACGTTCGTACCCGCGTCCGAGCTCGAACAGCCTAAACCCGGACGCTTACGCACACTTGTGGGCATACGCGCTCAAACGTACGCCCGACCTGCGGATTCCCTGACGGACGCGATCAGCCGCTGAGGCGGACCGGCATGATCAGGTACTTGTAGGCCTCGTCCGCCTCCGCGTCCACCGCCGGCTTGCCGCTGAGCAGCGCCGGCTTGGTCGAGGTGGTGAACGACAGCTGGGCCACCGGGGAGTCGATGGCGCTCAGGCCGTCCAGCAGGAACGTCGGGTTGAAGGCGATGGAGATGTCGTCGCCCTCCAGGTGCGCGTCCACGCGCTCCACAGCCTGTGCGTCGTCGCTGGAGCCCGCCTCCAGGATCAGCACACCCTGCTCGAAGCTGAGCCGCACCGGGGTGTTCCGCTCGGCGACCAGGGCCACACGCTTGACGGCCTCGACGAACGGGGCGGTCTCGATGACGGCGATGCTGTTGAACTCCGTCGGGAACAGCGTGCGGTACTTCGGCAGGTCGCCCTCCAGCAGACGCGTCGTCGTCCGCCGTCCGGCGCCCTCGAAACCGATCAGGCCCTCGCCCGCGCCCGAGCCGGACAGCGCCAGCGTCACGCTGTCGCCGCTCGTGAGCGCCTTGGCGGTGTCCAGGAGCGTCTTGGCGGGCACCAGGGCCACCGCGGACGCGTCCGGGTTCTCCGGCTTCCACAGGAACTCACGGACCGCGAAGCGGTAGCGGTCGGTGGAGGCCAGGGTGACCGTGTCGCCCTCGATCTCGATGCGCACACCGGTGAGCACGGGCAGCGTGTCGTCACGGCCGGCGGCGATGGCGACCTGCGCGGCCGCGGAGGCGAAGACCTCACCGGGGACGGTGCCCGTCGCGTTCGGCATCTGCGGCAGCGCCGGGTACTCCTCCACAGGCAGTGTGTGAAGGGTGAACCGCGAGGACCCGCAGACCACCGTCGCCCGTACACCGTCTGTGGAGATCTCCACCGGCCGGTTCGGCAGGGCGCGGCAGATGTCCGCGAGCAGGCGGCCGGAGACGAGGACCGTGCCCTCCTCCTCGACCTCCGTCTCGACGCTCACGCGTGCGGAGACCTCGTAGTCGAAGCTGGAGAGGCTGAGCTGACCGTCCTCGGCCTTCAGCAGAAGGCCGGCGAGGACAGGCGCCGGCGGACGGGCCGGGAGGCTGCGGGCCGCCCAGGCCACTGCCTCCGCGAGTACGTCGCGTTCCACCCGGATCTTCACTGTTGCCGCCTCCTGCTGTTGCCGGCGCTTCTCGGCCTGCCTGGCTTCGTCGTCTGTCTCGGTGTGACCGGGCCCCGGTGAGGGCAAGGACACCGGGAACAGTCTGACGCACGGCACTGACAGTAGGTGCCGCTCGGGGTCAAGTCGTGACGAGGGGCAGCCGGAGGCCGGACGGCGAGTTGTGCACAGGACCCGCTTCGAAACGAATTCCCGGCTCTCTATGGTCAGGAGTAGTAGTAGGGCCTGTGGAAACGGTGGATAACCCCGTCTGCCCAGCTCAGACCGGAGATTTTGTCCACGGGCCCTGTGGGCGACACCGGTGGACAACGGACCGTCTCTGTGGAGAACGGAAAGTTCTGCACATCCCATGCACAGGCCGGGGCGAGTTCTCCCCAGGACCGTCCCCAGTTTTACCCCCGTTGCCCACAGCCGAATCCGGCACCTTCATGTGACGCCTTTCACTCCGCCCGGTGACGGGCCGCTCCGCGTTGCCGAACAGTGGACAGGCATGTGGAGAACCCGCTCTGCACTGGGGACAACCGGTCCGGGCCTGTGGGTTGCCGGTGGACAACTCTGTGCACAGGTTGTGGATCGCCGCTCCGTCCACAGCCTGTGGAGATCCTTCGTCCACGGATCCACAGCCACCTGAGCTGCTTCGATGATCCACCGGCCGGGCCCCTTGTGGAAACGATCTGGACAACTTCGCGGTCCCCAGGATGTGGACGGCAGAAAGTCGGCCGATCTGTGGAGGGAGGCCGTAACCAGGCAGGTAATCGAACAGCGGCTGGCCACACGTGCGGTCCCGGACCGGCCGGCCACTCCGTCGCGGACCGGCCGGACGCCCGCTCCCGGTCCGGCCTGACACTCGCTTGCGGGCCGGCTGGACGCTCCTCTGAGCCCGGCGGGACGCTCCTCCGAGCCCGGCTGGACGCTCCTCCGAGCCCGGCTGGACGCTCCTCCGAGCCCGGCGGGGCACTCTCCTGGACCGGCGGGCGGAACGGCGAAGGGCGCCCCGGGACCTCGTCCCGGGGCGCCCTCGGCGGCGGTACGGCCGACCGCGTCAGCCGTTCTTGATGCGGTTGGTCAGCTCGGTGACCTGGTTGTAGATGGAGCGCCGCTCCGCCATCAGATTGCGGATCTTGCGGTCGGCGTGCATCACCGTCGTGTGGTCGCGGCCGCCGAACAGCGCGCCGATCTTCGGCAGCGACAGGTCCGTGAGCTCGCGGCACAGGTACATGGCGATCTGGCGGGCCGTCACCAGCGCCCGCCCGCGCGAGGTGCCGCACAGGTCCTCGACGGTGAGGCCGAAGTAGTCCGCGGTCGCGCTCATGATGGCCGTGGAGGTGATCTCGGGCGCCGAGTCCTCACCGCCGGGGATGAGGTCCTTGAGGACGATCTCGGTCAGGCCGAGGTCGACCGGCTGCCGGTTGAGCGACGCGAACGCCGTCACCCGGATCAGCGCGCCCTCCAGCTCGCGGATGTTCCGGGAGATCCGCGAGGCGATGAACTCCAGCACCTCCGGCGGGGCGTTGAGCTGCTCCTGGACCGCCTTCTTGCGCAGGATCGCGATGCGCGTCTCCAGCTCGGGCGGCTGGACGTCGGTGATCAGACCCCACTCGAAGCGGTTCCGCAGGCGGTCCTCCAGCGTGACCAGCTGCTTGGGCGGCCGGTCGCTGGAGAGCACGATCTGCTTGTTGGCGTTGTGCAGGGTGTTGAAGGTGTGGAAGAACTCCTCCTGCGTCGACTCCTTGTCCGCGAGGAACTGGATGTCGTCGACGAGCAGGATGTCCATCTCGCGGTAACGCTTGCGGAAGCTGTCGCCCTTGCCGTCGCGGATGGAGTTGATGAACTCGTTGGTGAACTCCTCCGAGCTCACGTACCGCACGCGCGTGCCGGGGTACAGGCTGCGCGCGTAGTGCCCGATGGCGTGCAGCAGGTGGGTCTTGCCCAGTCCGGACTCGCCGTAGATGAAGAGCGGGTTGTATGCCTTCGCGGGTGCCTCGGCGACGGCGACTGCGGCCGCGTGCGCGAAACGGTTGGAAGCACCGATGACGAAGGTGTCGAAGAGGTACTTGGGGTTCAGACGGGCGGTCGGCTCGCCGGTGCCGGCGGCCGGCGCGGACTGCGCGGCGAGCGAGCCGGGAGAGCCGGGCGAGCGGGTGGCCGGTCCGCCGGAGCCCGCGGGACCCGCGGGACCCGCGGGCCCGCCGCGGTGCGCCGGACCAGCGGCGGACGGTGACTCGGACCGGTCCCGGCGGGCGTCGCGCTGGTCGTAGTCGGGCCGCGCCTGGTCGTAGTCCGGGCGCTGGCCTTCGTAGGCGGGGCGCTCCATGGACTGCGGGCGGTAGTCCTGGGACGGGCGGCCGTAGGCGTCCTGCGGCGACGACGCGTACGTGTCCTGGGAGGGGGAGGCGTAGGGATCGCGGTCGGGGAACCCGAGGCGCTGCTGCTGCCAGCCGTACTCGTCCTGCGCGGGGCGGGGCCAGCTGCCGGGTTCGGGGCGCTGGTACTCGCCCGGGTAGGCGGGCCGGGGCGTGGGCAGCCGGTCGCCGGGGGCGCCGTGGTGCTGCTCGGGGCGGCCGGTGCGGTGGTCGTCGGCGCGGTGGCGGCCGTAGCCCTCGTACTGCGTGGCGGGGAGTTCGGGCTCCTCATAGCGCGGCTGAGGGCGCGCGGGCGGGGCGGGAGGCTCGCCCGCGGAGTCGTCGACGGTGATGGCGATGCGGATCGGGCGGCCGCACTCGCGGCTCAGGGTCTCGCTGACGACGGGGGCGAGGCGGCCTTCGAGTACGCCCTTCGCGAATTCGTTCGGTACGGCGAGCAGGGCGGTGTCCGCGACCAGCGCGAGGGGCTGGCAGCGGCGGATCCAGTGCTCGTCCTTCGTTTCGACCCCCTGCCCGCGGCCTTCCCCGAGGAGCTGCTCCAGTACTCGTGGCCACACTGCGGCAAGATCGGCAGGTACGTCAGCCACAGGGCACGCTCTCTCACGAGTCCCACGAACGTGTGGTTGTGGGACGGGTCGGGATTCAACTGGGGTGGAGCCGGATCAGCCGGATCAGCCGGCTCAGAGGGGACAAGGGAACGAATCGGAGTCCAGTCACGGTAGTCAGGGCGGCGGGTGCGGTTCAAGTTGTTGTCCCCAGCCTGTGGACAGTGTGCCTCGGTGGGCTCTGGTTTGACCGGATGGCGCAGCCGCGCGTACCGTAACCAGGTCGAGTTGTCGATGGCTGCTGCCGCCTGCCTCCGATGGGCACAGATCGCTTCAGGTGATCGGTAAGCGGTGCACTCGGGCGTCACTGCGAGCTACTCGTGGGCGCACGGTGACAGCCAGGACGGCACCCCGCAACCACCGATTTATCTCTGGAGCCCCCGAGTGAGCAAGCGCACCTTCCAGCCGAACAACCGTCGTCGCGCGAAGACCCACGGCTTCCGGCTGCGTATGCGCACCCGTGCCGGCCGCGCGATTCTCGCGTCCCGCCGTAGCAAGGGTCGCGCCCGTCTGTCCGCCTGATCCCGGTCAGGTCATGACGTCGTGCTGCCCACCGAGAACCGGCTGAGGCGGCGCGAGGACTTCGCGACCGCGGTGCGGCGAGGTCGCCGGGCTGGCCGCCCGACCCTCGTCGTCCACCTTCGTAGCGGTGCCACGGACCCGCACGTGCCTGGGGAGAACGCTCCCCCGACACGTGCGGGTTTCGTCGTGAGCAAGGCCGTGGGCGGCGCGGTCGTGCGCAACAAGGTGAAGCGCAGACTGCGTCATCTGATGCGTGACCGAGTCGCTCTGTTTCCCCCCGGTAGCCTGGTAGTCGTACGAGCGCTGCCCGGATCGGGCGACGCCGACCATGCACAGCTGGCCCGAGACCTGGATGCCGCCGTGGAGCGGCTGCTGGGAGGGGGCGCGCGATGAAGTACCCGCTGCTGGCTCTGATCAAGCTGTACCAGTGGACCATCAGTCCGTTGCTCGGACCGGTGTGCAAGTACTACCCGTCGTGTTCGCACTACGGGTACACAGCCATCGACCGGCACGGCGCGATCAAGGGCACGGCGCTCACGGCCTGGCGCATCCTGCGGTGCAATCCGTGGTCGCTGGGCGGTGTGGACCATGTTCCGCCGCGTAAGCGCCCGCGATGGCACGAGATGCTGCGTGACGCCTGGCGTGCACGCAGGGGCGGGTCCTCCGCCGCCGAAACGGCCACCGTGGAGAATCTGTCTTCGAGCAGCGAAGTGCGTTCCTCTTCGAGCCCGGCCGCAGAGACTTCGTCCCATGCCCAAGGAGCATGATTAGTGGACACGATTGCCAGCCTTTTCAGCTTCATCACGACACCTGTCTCCTGGGTCATCGTCCAGTTCCACAAGGTGTACGGCGCGATCTTCGGCGCCGACACCGGGTGGGCCTGGGGCCTGTCGATCGTGTCTCTGGTGATCCTGATCCGCATCTGCCTGATCCCGCTCTTCGTGAAGCAGATCAAGGCGACTCGGGCGATGCAGACGCTCCAGCCCGAGATGAAGAAGATCCAGGAGCGCTACAAGAACGACAAGCAGCGCCAGTCCGAAGAGATGATGAAGCTGTACAAGGAGACGGGTACCAACCCGCTCTCCTCGTGCCTTCCCATCCTCGCGCAGTCCCCGTTCTTCTTCGCCCTGTACCACGTGCTCAACGGCATCGCGACGGGCAAGACGATCGGCGTCATCAACGAGCCGCTGCTCGCCAGCGCCCGTAAGGCGCACATCTTCGGTGCCCCGCTGGCCGCGAAGTTCACGGACAGCGCCGAGAAGGTCGCCCAGCTCGGCGCCTCGCTGGCCGATGTCCGCGTGGTAACCGCGATCATGATCGTGATGATGTCGGCGTCGCAGTTCTACACGCAGCGCCAGCTGATGACGAAGAACGTCGACACCACGGTGAAGACGCCGTTCATGCAGCAGCAGAAGATGCTGATGTACGTCTTCCCGGTCATGTTCGCCGTCTTCGGTATCAACTTCCCGGTCGGTGTTCTCGTCTACTGGCTGACCACCAACGTGTGGACCATGGGCCAGCAGATGTACGTGATCCACAACAACCCGACCCCGGGTTCGAAGGCCCAGGCCGCCTACCTGGAGCGCCTGACCAAGCACGTCACGCACCACGGCAAGGTCCGCCGGCGCAGCGAGCGCACCATCGTCAAGGCGATCGTGGCCAAGGGCCGGGACCGCAACGAGTTCGAGCGCAAGTTCATCAACGGCCTGAGCAAGGCGGGTCTGGCGGCGCAGGCCGACGGCACCGTGGTCAAGAGCGAGGGCGCCGTCGCCGTAGAGGTGCAGGACGGCGATACGCCGACGACGGGCGGCGGTGCCGCCGCCGTGAAGCGCCAGCAGCCCAAGCGTCAGACGAAGGCCCAGCGCCAGTCCGGCAGCGTCAAGGCGGTCGGCGAGTCCGAGCCGAAGACGTCGCTGAGCAAGTCCGAGGAGCCCGAGGACGCCAAGCCCGCCGCTGCCGAGAAGGGCGCCGCAAAGCCCGGCAGCGGTACCCGCAGCAAGGCCCAGTCCGGACAGCGCAAGGGCCCGCAGCGGCCCAAGTCCCCGTCCAAGAAGTAAGAAGGAGTCCATCCCGTGACGGAAGGCACCACCTCCGCCGCTGCCGAGGGTGCAGACACCCTGACCCGCCTGGAGCAGGAGGGCGAGATCGCGGCGGACTACCTCGAGGGTCTGCTGGACATCGCCGATCTCGACGGCGACATCGACATGGATGTCGAGGCCGACCGCGCCGCTGTCTCGATCATCAGCGACACGGGCAGCCGCGATCTGCAGAAGCTGGTCGGCCGTGACGGTGAGGTGCTGGAGGCGCTCCAGGAGCTCACGCGCCTGGCGGTGCACCGGGAGACCGGGGACCGCAGCCGGCTGATGCTGGACATCGCGGGCTACCGGGCCAAGAAGCGCGCCGAGCTGTCCGAGCTGGGCGCGAAGGCCGCCGCCGAGGTCAGGAGTACCGGCGAGCCGGTGAAGCTGAAGCCCATGACGCCGTTCGAGCGCAAGGTCGTGCACGACGCGGTCAAGGCCGCGGGCCTGCGCAGCGAGTCCGAAGGCGAGGAGCCGCAGCGCTTCGTCGTCGTGCTTCCCGCCTGATCGGTCCCCACGTTCCTCCGGCCCCGTCTGTAGCGCAGGCGGGGCCGGTCTTTGTCAGCCTGATAGTTCTGGTGGTCGGCGCCCGGTGCGCTGATGCGGTACGGAAGGACGGTCCCCGTGACGGAGGCAGCGGAGCTTCCCCCTGCGCCCGAGCAGGCGCGCGAAGTGTTCGGCGATCGGTTCGCGGATGCGGTCCGGTACGCGGAGCTGCTCGCTGAGACGGGTGTGCAGCGTGGCCTTATCGGTCCCCGCGAGGTGCCCCGGCTGTGGGAGCGGCACCTGCTGAACTGCGCGGTGCTCTCGGAGGTGGTTCCCGAGGGTGTCACCGTGTGCGACGTCGGCTCGGGCGCCGGCCTGCCCGGCATCCCCCTGGCGCTGGTCCGGGAGGACCTGAAGATCACCCTGCTGGAGCCTCTGCTGCGGCGGACGAACTTCCTCACCGAGGTGGTGGAGCTGCTCGGGCTGGACCATGTGACGGTGATGCGGGGGCGCGCCGAGGAGGTCATGGGGAAGCTGACGCCGGTCCATGTGGTGACGGCACGAGCGGTCGCCCCGCTGGACCGTCTGGCCACCTGGGGCATTCCGCTGCTGCGTCCCTACGGGGAGATGCTCGCGCTCAAGGGCGACACCGCTGAGGAGGAGCTGAAGGCGGCCGCGGCGGCGCTGAGCAAGCTGGGTGCGGTGGAGACGTCCATCCTGCATGTCGGCGAGGGCATCGTGGATCCGATGTCCACGGTGGTGCGGGTGGAGGTCGGGGAGAGCCCCGGCGGCGTGCGCTTCGCGGCGAAGCGTGCGAAGGCGGCGCGGACCGGACGTGCGCGCCGGCGTCGCTGAGCGTTGCTGACGTTCCGCCGTACTCCACACAAGCTGCGCAACCCGTGCGTGTCGGAGTGTCGCCCGGATGGGGCCCGAGCCGCTGTGCATCGTGTTTCACGTGAAACGTCGCTCACTGCTCCACGGCATCATCAGCCGCGGTCGCGCCGCGGCCGAGCCCCGCGATCGAAAGCCTCTCGGTTCACTCGACGAGGCACCGGATTTCCACGGCCCGGCGTCCTCCTCGGGGGGCACGGAGTTGTCCACAGAGGTGGATTTCTCCACAGAAGACAAGGCCTCACTGGTTCGTGACCCCGCAGGCATGGGAGGCTCTGTTCATTGCGAGCCTGAAGTCGAGGAGAGTGAATCCTTGCGGTCCGACGCCAACATCGCGGGACCGATGACCGATCCGGTCCCCGGTCCCCGTAGCGAGTCGAGGGGGGAGGATGTTTCACGTGAAACGCCGCCTCCGATGGACGACACTCCGATCGGTCGTGCTGCCCAACTGGCGGTGGAGGCTCTGGGCCGCGCCGGCGAGGGCCTGCCGCGGCCTGAGCAGACCCGAGTCATGGTGGTCGCCAATCAGAAGGGCGGCGTGGGCAAGACCACGACGACCGTCAATCTTGCCGCTTCCCTGGCGCTGCACGGTGCCCGTGTGCTGGTGATCGACCTCGACCCGCAGGGCAACGCCTCCACGGCGCTGGGGATCGACCATCACGCCGACGTCCCGTCCATCTACGACGTCCTTATCGAGAGCAAGCCGCTCGCGGAGGTCGTCCAGCCCGTCCCGGACGTCGAGGGTCTCTTCTGTGCTCCAGCCACGATCGATCTCGCCGGTGCGGAGATCGAGCTGGTGTCGCTGGTGGCCCGCGAGAGCCGGCTGCTGCGGGCGATCCAGGCGTATGAGCAGCCGCTGGACTACATCCTGATCGACTGCCCGCCGTCGCTCGGCCTGCTGACGGTCAACGCCCTGGTCGCCGGGCAGGAAGTCCTCATCCCTATCCAGTGCGAGTACTACGCGCTGGAGGGTCTGGGGCAGCTGCTGCGCAACGTCGACCTGGTCCGGGGGCACCTCAACCCCACACTGCACGTATCGACGATTCTGCTCACCATGTACGACGGCCGGACGCGGCTCGCGTCCCAGGTCGCGGAGGAGGTGCGCAGCCACTTCGGCGACGAGGTGCTGCGGACGAGCATCCCGCGCTCGGTCCGCATCTCCGAGGCGCCGAGTTATGGACAGACCGTGCTGACCTACGATCCGGGGTCCAGCGGTGCCCTGTCCTATCTTGAGGCGGCACGAGAAATCGCGCTGAAGGGTGTCGGCGTCAGCTACGACGCGACGCAGGCCCATATCGGTGCTCAGAGTGATCCGAACATGGTGGAGGGGATTCAGTGAGTGAGCGACGGAGGGGTTTGGGCCGTGGTCTCGGCGCACTGATCCCTGCTGCCCCGACGGAGAAGACGCCGCTTCCGACGGCGGCGGGGGGTGCCGGTTCTCCTGCTCCGGCGGCTGTTCCGGTGCTGACGACCGACCGCGGGATCGCCGCGGCGAAGGTGGCCACGCTGCCGCCTGTTTCACGTGAAACCGAGGAGCCGTCGGCCGGCGGCACCACGGAGCGGCCCGCACCGCCCGTCGGCGCTCACTTCGCGGAGATCCCTCTCGACTCCATCAGCCCGAACCCGCGTCAGCCGCGTGAGGTCTTCGACGAGGACGCGCTGCACGAACTCGTCACCTCCATCAAGGAGGTCGGCCTCCTCCAGCCGGTCGTAGTCCGTCAGTTGGGTCCCGGCCGCTACGAGCTCATCATGGGCGAGCGGCGCTGGCGGGCCTGCCGTGAGGCGGGCCTGGAGGCGATCCCGGCGATCGTGCGGGCCACGGACGACGAGAAGCTGCTGCTGGACGCGCTCCTGGAGAACCTGCACCGTGCGCAGTTGAACCCGCTGGAAGAGGCCGCCGCCTACGACCAGTTGCTGAAGGACTTCAACTGCACGCACGACCAGCTGGCGGACCGCATCGGCCGGTCCCGTCCGCAGGTCTCCAACACGCTCCGCCTGTTGAAGCTCTCGCCCAAGGTCCAGAACCGGGTGGCAGCCGGTGTGCTGTCCGCCGGACACGCACGGGCGCTGCTGTCCGTGGAGGACCCGGAGGAGCAGGAGCGGCTGGCCTACCGGGTCGTGGCCGAGGGGCTGTCGGTGCGGGCCGTCGAGGAGATCGTGACCCTGATGGGATCGCGCCCGCAGGCGGCTCGGCGCCCCAAGGGCCCGCGGGCAGGCTCCCGCGTCTCTCCGGCACTGACCGACCTGGCGACGCGGCTCTCGGACCGGTTCGAGACGCGCGTGAAGGTCGAACTGGGCCAGAAGAAGGGCAAGATCACCGTCGAGTTCGCCTCCCCGGAGGACCTGGAGCGGATCCTCGGCACGTTCGCTCCGGGAGAGAAGCTGGCCCTCCAGGCCAGCCTCGCGGAGGACGAAGAGGAGAACGAGGGCTGAGCCGGCGGTCGGCCCGATGGGCCCGACCGGCCGGCCAAAGGGGCGGGCCGTGTCCGGTGTGTACCGGAACACGGCCTGTTCTTTGCTTTCGGTCGGTATCGGCACAATCGCATCATGGATACGATGCGTTCGGGTATGGCGTATCCACGGAGTGCTTTGACAGCCGCCCGTGACGCGGCGGGCGAAGGAAGCGAGGAACAGCCTTCATGGGGCGTCGGCTCGTACCGCTCACGCTGGACAACCTTCAGGACCTTCCCCAGCGCTGCCGCTCGTGTGTCTTCTGGGAGTTGGACCCAGTCAGCGGCGAAGCAGCGGTAAGGGCAGGCACGGCCGCGCTGGAGAAGGAGTCGTGGATCTCGGCCGTACTCCTGGACTGGGGATCGTGCGGCCGGGTGGTGTACGTCGATGACGTACCGGTGGGCTTCGTGCTCTACGCCCCTCCCGCTTATGTCCCCCGCTCCACGGCGTTTCCCACGAGCCCCGTCTCGCCGGATGCGGTGCAGTTGATGACGGGCTTCATCCTGCCGGGCTATCAGGGGCAGGGTCTGGGACGCGTGATGGTGCAGACGGTCGCCAAGGACCTTCTGCGACGGGGCTTCAAGGCGATCGAGGCGTTCGGCGACGCCCGCTGGAAGGAAGCTGCCTGCGTGCTGCCGGCCGACCATCTTCTGGCGGTGGGCTTCAAGACGGTCAGGCAACATCCCGCCTATCCACGGATGCGGCTGGAGCTCCGCACGACGCTCTCCTGGAAGGAAGACGTGGAGATGGCCCTGGACCGGCTTCTGGGAGCCGTACAGAAGGAACCGGCGCTCCGCCCCCTGTGACGCGCGGCCACGGATATGCGAATGGGCCGGCCCGGACGGGCTGGCCCATTCGTGTTTCACGTGAAACATGCGCCGCCGACCGTTCGGCTGCGCTACCGACTAGTCGGCGATGAAGTCCTCGAGGTCGCGGACGATCGCGGCCTTCGGCTTGGCGCCGACGATGGTCTTGGCGACCTCGCCGTTCTCGTAGACGTTCAGCGTCGGGATGGACATGACGCCGTACTTGGCGGCCGTCTCCGGGTTCTCGTCGATGTTGAGCTTGACGATCTCGATCTTGTCGCCGTATTCGGCGGCGATCGCCTCGAGGGACGGCGCGATCTGGCGGCACGGACCGCACCAGGCGGCCCAGAAGTCCACCAGGACGGGCTTGTCGCTCTTGAGGACGTCCTCGTCGAAGGAGTCGTCGGTCACGTTCTTCAGGGTGCCGGCCACGGCGGGCTCCTTAATCGGTTGGTGCGTGGGGCGGACAGGGGTCAGACAGAGGTCTTCTCGGGCTCGGCCTTCTCCTCGTCCGCGAGGGCGGCGAGGTAACGCTCGGCGTCGAGGGCGGCGGAGCAACCCGTGCCGGCGGCGGTGATCGCCTGCCGGTAGGTGTGGTCGACCACGTCGCCGGCGCCGAAGACACCGGACAGGTTGGTGTGGGTCGAGGGGGCGGCGACCTTGAGGTAGCCCTCCTCGTCCAGGTCGAGCTGGCCCTTGAAGAGTTCGGTGCGCGGGTCGTGGCCGATCGCGATGAACAGGCCGGTGACCGCCAGGTCGGACAGCTCGCCCGTCTTGACGTTGCGCAGCTTCAGGCTCGCGAGCTTCGGGTCGCCGTGGATCTCGGCGACCTCGCTGTCCCACACGAACTTGATCTTCGGGTCGGCGAAGGCGCGCTCCTGCATCGCCTTGGAGGCGCGCAGGGTGTCCCGGCGGTGGACGATCGTCACGGACTTGGCGAAGCGCGAGAGGAAGGTGGCCTCCTCCATCGCGGTGTCGCCACCGCCGATCACGGCGATGTCCTGCTCCTTGAAGAAGAACCCGTCACAGGTGGCACACCAGGAGACGCCGCGTCCGGAGAGCGCGTCCTCGTTCGGCAGGCCGAGCTTGCGGTGCTGCGAGCCGGTGGTGACGATGACGGCCTTCGCCCGGTGCACGGTTCCGGAGGTGTCCGTGACGGTCTTGATCTCACCGGTGAGGTCGACGGAGACGACGTCGTCGGGGACGAGTTCGGCGCCGAAGCGCTCGGCCTGGGCGCGCATGTTGTCCATGAGCTCGGGGCCCATGATGCCGTCCCGGAAGCCGGGGAAGTTCTCCACCTCGGTGGTGTTCATCAGTGCGCCACCGGCGGTGACGGCGCCCTCGAACACCAGCGGCTTCAGCGACGCGCGCGCGGTGTAGAGCGCCGCCGTGTAGCCGGCGGGCCCGGAGCCGATGATGATCACGTTACGGACGTCGCTCACGGCTTGTTTCCTCGTCTCTGGACTGCGTCGTCGGACAGGTGGGAGAGCCGCTGGCTCGCTCTCACCCCACCCAACGGATCCTAAGGGGCGCGCATTCCCGCTGTGTCCGGGCACACGGAACCATGCACCGCGGGTACCACGCGGGCGGGAGACGAGGCGTCAGCCGGACGACCGTGTGTAGGACCGCTCCAGCAGAACGTCGGCCGGGGCGGACGACCGGTGGGTCACACACGTCGAGTCCACGATGTACGCGGTCACCTTCGTGCTGTCGGACGAGTCGGGCAGCACCACGAGCAGGGCGTCACCGCCCTTGTAGGTGCCTTCCTCGGCGGCGAGCGCCGGGTCGGTGCGGCCGATGCCCTTCTGGACGCAGTCCGGGACGGCGGGCGTCCGGAGGAGCCTGGGCGACGCGATACTCGGCTCACCCTGCACTCCGCGGCTGTGCGGGGCGCTGGAGCCGGTGTCCGAGCCCTGGTTCTTCGCGAGGAGATCGGAGACGTGCTTCTCCAGCTTGCTCTGGGAGAAGGTGTCCGCTGCGGTGGTCTGCCGGCTGTCGGCCTGTGTACCGGGCGACGTGTCGCTGTCCAGCGTCGCGACGAGGACCGAACCGAGTCCCAGAGCGGCGACCGCGAAGACCGTGCCGAGGACGGCGGCCCTGCGACGACCGCTCCGCTTGCGGTCCATGCGGTCCTTGCGGCCCGGGCCGGTGGTCGAGAGGCGGGCGCGGCGCGTGGGGCGGTCGGCCGTGGGCGATGTTTCACGTGAAACATGCGTGCCGTCGTCCGCGCCGGACGGTGAGCCGGAGCCGGTCGCCTGCTGCTGGGGGGCTGAGATGCCGGGCGTCGTCGCGCTCAGCAGAGCCTCGGCCGCCAGGGCCGCGTCGATACGCCCGGCGACGTCCGCGGGCATGGAGGGCGGGCCGGGGAGGGAGCCGAGCAGCCCCCGGATCTCCTCCAGCGACGCGTAGACGTCGGCACACAGCTCACAGTCGTCCAGATGCCGCCGCACGTCCGTGGTCCTGGCCGGCGGGAGGAGTCCTTCGGCGAGGTCGGAGATCTCGGCGATGTCCGGGTGCCCGGCACTGTCCTGCGTGAATGTCACGCTCGCCCACCTCCGCCCTTCACAGCAGCTGAATCACTCGGCTCGGCGTCCGGCCCCGCGTCGCGGACACCGGTCGGCGGTCCCGCTGCGGATGGGACGGATGCCCCGGGCGTCCGGTTCCGCTCCTGTCTGTGTTCGTGTCCGTGTCCGTCGCCGTCGTCGGCGCTTCCCGGCCGCAGATGGGTGAGCAGGGGCAGGAGTCTCGCCCTGCCTCGCGCGCAGCGGCTCTTCACCGTGCCGGTGGGGACGTCGAGCATGCGGGCGGCCTCGGCGACCGGATAACCCTGCATGTCGACGAGGACGAGCGCGGCACGCTGGTCGGGTGACAGAGTGCCGAGCGCTTCCAGCAGCTGGCGGTGGAGATCGTTGCGTTCCGCCGGGGCGGACGCCTCCTCATGAGGCTCCAGCAACTGCTCCAGCCGCTCGGGGTCGTCGACGGGAGACGTCTTGCGTGAGGCGGCCTTGCGGGCGCGGTCGAGGCAGGCGTTCACCGTGATCCGGTGCAGCCAGGTCGTGACGGCCGACTGCCCGCGGAAGGTGTGGGCGGCCCGATAGGCGGAGACGAGGGCGTCCTGAACGGCGTCGGCGGCTTCCTCACGGTCGCCGAGCGTCCGCAGCGCCACGGCCCACAGACGGTCCCGGTGACGCCTCACCAGCTCACCGAAGGCGTCGGGATCGCCCGCCACGTGCCGGGCGAGGAGGTCCTGATCGTCAGCGCCGCCGTACGCGGTTCCATCTGCCATCGGCCCCCCTCCCCCTGCACGTACTTCTCAGCCGGTGAACTTCACTTCGGTGATGGCCTGCTTGTAGCCGGCGTCGCTGAAGTTGGCGGAATCGGCACCGGAGTACGGCATGGCCGTGAGCCAGACCAGCACGTATCGGCTCTTCGCCGGCTTGGCGACCGTCACGCTCGCCGAGGTGCCGGTCGTCGTGACCGAGCCGAGCTTGGTCATCGAGCTCAGCGGAGTGGACGAGGTCAAGGAGTTCGTCGCGTACAGCTGCACCGTTGTGTGATCGCCGCCGTACCGGAGCGATAGCGTCGCGGTCGCCACCTTGTGGTCGGAACCGAGGTCATAGACGATGCCGACGCCCGGCTTGATCACTATCTTCGGGCCGTCCTTGAAGCTGTTGGTACGCCATCCGGTGGACGTGTCGCCGTCGTAGGTCTTGGTGACGTCGGCAGGGTGCTGGGCCTCGCCCGCAGCCACGTACTCCTGTGCGTTCCCGATGGCGATCGGCTTGAGCGGCTTCGTCTTGCCGCTGTTCTTGTCGTTGCCGTCCGTCGTCTGGGTCTTGTTCGTGTCGTCGGACTTGTCGCCGTGGTCCATCAGGGCGTCCGCGAGCTGCCAGCTGCCCAGGCCCAGAGCGGCGATGAGGAGGGCCGAGACGGCCCACTTCAGCGCCTTGCCGGTGCGGCTCTGCAGCGGGGCGGGCGGGGCCGGCACCGGCTGGGTGACGCCGGGGTGCGGCGCCGTGCGGCCGTACGAACCCTGCTGATACGTGGTGCGCTGGTAATCCGGCGGCGCGGTGAAGGCCGGCTCCGGCGGGCGGATGCGCGGCATCTCGCCGATCGCCTTCACCAGTTCCTCCGGCGTGGTGCACGGCGACTCGTGACGGGAGGCGGTCGCGCCGTCGTTGACGAGCGCGCGCATGGCCAGTTCGGACAGGCCGCGGTGGACGCCGGCCCGCACCTGGTCGGGCGCGATCAGTCCGACGTCCTTGGGCAGCCCCGACAGGCCGTAGGCGTCGCTCTCGTACGGCCAGCGCTGGGTGAGCGCCGCATACAGAAGCGCGCCGACGGCCTCGGTGTCGGCGCGCTGCGGGCTCTCCGAACTGATACCCCGCAGCGCGGCGTTCACGGCGAGGCCGCGGATGCGCCACTGGCCGCTGGAGGTGCGCAGGACCGCGTTGGGATTCAGGCGGAGATGGGCGAGGCCCTCGCGGTGCGCGGCGGCCATGGCGGAGGCGATCTGGCTGACCATCTGGTACGCGTCGTGCGGCTCCAGCGGGCCGGAGGCGAGCAGCGTGGTCAGTTCGACGGCGTCGGGCAGCCACTCGTGCACGACGTAGACGAGGTCGTTCTCCTCGACGGCGTCCAGCACCTGGACGAAGCGGGGATCACCGAGCAGCGCGGAGGAGCGGGCGGCGGCGAGGACGGCGCGGGCCCGCGAGTGGTCCGCGGGCAGGATGTGGACGCCGACGGCGCGGCGCAGTTTCTCGTCCACCGCACGCCAACTGCTGAATCCGTCCAGACGGGTGACGCACTCCTCCAGCCGGTACCGTCTGGCCAGCTTGTGACCGCTGTGCAGTTCCGGCGGTGAGACCTTGCCGGGACCGTCGGTCCCCCCGCTCCCCTGTGCCTCGTCGATGTCCGTGTCCCACTCCCGGTTCTGGGCCACCCCGTCGGCCGTGGACTGGTCCGCCTGTGCGGTCAGCGGCTCATCGCCGCTGTTGTCTGCCACGTCGACGGCAGCCGTGCTCCGTTCCGCCACCGTCGTTCCTGCCTCCCCATCCCATGCGCGCCGACCGACGTCCGTGCGCGCCGTCCGACGCCGAAACCAATTGTGCCCACAGTCCGCCTGTATGCACGACACACAGCGGCGGACGATGGTTGTGCGCGTACCCCCGCCTCAGCGGCCCAGACGCCCGCGCACCATGCCGACCAGTGAGTTCAGTTCCTCGATGCGCATCCGCCGTGCCGCGAGGAAGAAGATGCCGAGCAGGACCGCCCCGCCGGCCAGCAGCGCCGCGAACGATCCGGCCACGCCCTGGCCGAGCGTGTGGCCGATGGCGTAGCAGGCCGCGCCGCTGAGCAGCGCCGCGGGCACCGAGGCGATGCACAGCCGCGCGTACGTCCGCAGCACGCGGGCGCCGTCCAGGTCGCCGCCGAGACGCTTGCGCAGCCGGTTCCAGGCGACCCCGACGCCGATGGCGTAGGCCAGGCCGTACGAGGCCGACATCCCGACCACGGCCCAGCGCGCCGGGAGCACGAAGTAGCACGCCACCGAGGCGCCCGCGTTGACCGCGGCGACGATGACCGTGTTGTAGAAGGGCGTCCGGGTGTCTTCGTAGGCGTAGAAGGCGCGCAGGACGACGTACTGCACGGAGTACGGGATCAGGCCGAGGGCGAAGGCCATCAGCATGAATCCCATGTTGGTGGCCTCGCTGGTGCCCGAGGAGCCGAAGATCAGCGTGCACATCGGGATGCCGAGCGCGAGGAAGCCGAAGGCGACCGGCACGATGGCGACCGCCGTCGTCCGCAGGCCCTGGGAGATGTCGTCGCGGACGGCGCCGGCGTCGCCCTCGGCCGCCGAGCGGGAGATGCGCGGCAGCAGGGCGGCCATCAGGGAGACGGTGATGATGGCCTGCGGCAGGCCCCAGATCAGCTGGGCGTTGGCGTAGGCGGCGAAGCCGGTGCCGTCGACCGGCGACGCCTTGCCGGCCGCCGTGGACAGCTGGGAGACGACGAGGGCGCCCGCCTGGTTGGCGAGGACGAACAGGACCGTCCACTTGGCGAGCGTGGCCGCCTTGCCGAGGCCGTGGCCCTTCCAGTCGAAGCGCAGACGCACCCGGAAGCCGGTCTCGCGCAGGTACGGGATCATGGCCAGGGCCTGGACCACGAGGCCGAGCAGCACGCCGATGCCGAGCAGGCGCTGGCCCTCCGGCGGGATGTTCGTGACCTTCATGCCGGAGTCCGCCGAGGTGCCGTACACCCAGATGAACGCGCCGAGCGTCACGATGATGACGATGTTGTTCAGGACCGGGGTCCACATCATCGCGCCGAACTTGCCGCGCGCGTTGAGGATCTGCCCCATGACCACATGGATGCCCATGAAGAAGATCGAGGGCAGGAAGTACTGGACGAAGGTGACGCCGACGGCGTTGGCCGCCGGGTCGCTGGCGACCGAGTCGGACAGCAGACGGATCAGCAGCGGGGCGGCGAAGACCGCCGCGGCGGTGAGCAGGCCCAGCGCCACCATCACGAGTGTGAGCAGGCGGTTGGCGTACGCCTCGCCGCCGTCCTCGTCCTCCTTCATGGCGCGCACCAGCTGCGGCACGAACACGGAGTTGAGGCCGCCGCCGACGGTCAGGATGTAGATCATCGTGGGCAGCTGGTAGGCGACCTGGAAGGTGTCGCCGAGCAGGCCGACGCCGAGGGCGGAGACGATCAGCGCGGAGCGGATGAAGCCCGTCAGGCGGGAGACCATCGTGCCCGCCGCCATCACGGCGCTCGACTTCAGCAGCCCCGACGCGCGGCCGCCCTTCTTGGCGGCGGGCGCGGGAGCCGGTGCGGGGGGCTCGGTGGCGGTGCCGAGGTTCATGGTCCGGTCGTCCGCCGGCACCGAGACCGCCGCGGCCGGCTCCGGCCCGCGCGGGGGCGCGGCCGGGCCCGGCACCGCCCGGGCGTCCACCGGGAGCCGGGGCCCGCCGTCCTGCTGCTGGTCGCGGAAGAGATGGGCGAAGGCGTCCGGCTGGTGGCGCTCCTCGCCGGCCTCGGTGACCAGGTCGTCGACGCCCACGTACTGCGTCGCTCGCGGATCGTCGCCGAAGGGCAGGTGCCGGCTGGGGCCGTCCGGCTCGGGGGCCGGGGTCTGCGCCCACACCCGTGGGTCGGGGGAGTGCGCCGACCTGGGCGGCTGCGAGTACAGCGGCTGCTGCGGCTCGTACGTGCCCGGGGGCGGCGGAGGGTGCGCGGCGCGGTCGTACAGGGCCTCGGCGACGGGGTCCTGCGCGGAGAGCCCCTGCTCGCGGTAGGGGTCCTGGTCGTAGGCGTCCTGGAGGTACATGTCGCCGGGGGACTGCGACGGTACCTGGCCGTGCTCGGGCGGCGGGCCCTCGGGGTGACCCGGGCTGCCCGCAGCCTGGCCGCGGTCACCGTCGTACGGCGCGTTCATGGTTACCCCACCTCATCGTCCCGGGCCCACCGGCCACGACATCCTCAACGGTCCACTCTCTCACCCGTGCCGGACGGGTCTGTGCTTTCCGCCGCGGTGTCCGGTGTCCGGTCACTCGGCTGGTCCGGGCCGTCCGCCCGGGCGTCGGTGCCGGTCTCCTTGTCAAGACGGTCCTCCGGGGCTCCGGGGTTCTCCGGGCCGTCGGCCGTCGGTTCCGCCTGGTCGGGACCGTCGTCCGGACCGTCGTCCTCGGCCTCGTGGGCGGCGGCGCGCTTGCGCTGGGTGTACATGCGGAAGCCGGCGAGGACGAGCAGGAGGAAGCCGCCGCCGATGACGAGCATCACGGTGGCCGTGAACTCGGTGACCTTGACCTCGAACCTGACGGGGTCGCCGTACGCCTGGCCGTCCTCCGTGTACAGCTGCGCGATCACCGTGGCCTGGCCGTTGGCCCTGGCCGAGGTGGTGAACTTCACCGTCTGGCTGTGCCCGCCGGACACCGCGACGGGCTGCTCGTCGAAGGCGTCGCCGCCGATCTGCAGGCGGGTGGGGCTCGTCGAGCTGAGACGCAGCACCAGGTGCCCGACGCCCTGCACCAGGTTGTTCTGCACGGTCACGGGGATCGTGGCGCTGCGTCCGGAGAGCTTGGTGTCGGACTTGTCGATCAGCTTGACCTGGCCGGTCAGGTCGTCGAGATGGGACTCGACACTGCCGCGGAAGCTCTCCGTGGGGGGGGGGGGGGGGGGGGGGGGGGGGGGGGGGGGGGGGGGGGGGGGGGGGGGGGGGGGGGGGGGGGGGGGGGGGGGGGGAGGTGGGGGGGGGGGGGGGGGGGGGGGGGGGGGGGGGGGGGGGGGGGGGGGGGGGGAGGGGGGGGGAGGGGGGGGGGGGGGGGGGTTCCCCCCCCCCCCCCCCCCCCCCCCCCCCCCCCCGCCGTACGGCGCCGGGTCAGCTCTCGGTCGCGCTCTGGCTCGGGGCGCCGCTGGGCATCGCGCCGCCCCCGCCGGGACCGCCGCAGCCGCCCTGGCCCCCGCCGGGGCCGCCCTGGCCTCCACCGGGGCCACCGCTGGGCATTCCCGACGGGGCCCCGGAGGGCCGGGCGGTCGCCTTGCCGGTCGGGGCGCCCGACGGAACACCGCTCGGCATCCCCGACGGCCGGCCGCCGCCCGGCGCGCCCGACGGCGGCTGACACGACTGCTGGGCGGAGGTGCCGCTGCCGGAGGAGGACGACGAGCCGTCCGATCCGCAGGCCACCAGGGCCAGCGGCGAGAGCGCCAGCAGGGCGACCGCGGGGACGAGACGCACACGCTTCATGAGGGACAGCTCCAAGAGAAGGATGAGGAAGTCCTGAGGCGGGCACTCAACCAACGTCAGTTAGGCGCTGGTTGGGGCCGCCCTGTGCCCGGCCTGTCGATCGGGTAAAGCGGTCCTCAAGTCGCCCCGCCCACCAGCCCTTTCACGAACCGCCCGCGGCCGCCGGCCGGTACAGCCTCGTGACGGAGGCGGCCGCGGCCGCCAGCTCCTCGCGCACCTCGGGCGGCGAGAGAACCTCCACCTGGTCGGCGTACGGCAGCAGTTGGCGCGCCTCGCGGACCACGCCGTACGACAGGCGTACGGTGACCCACTCGCCGGTGCCGTCGTCGTCGGGGAGTTCGGCCAGGTGCGCGGCGTTCAGGCGCAGGAACATGTCCAGGCGCTCGCGCCTGACCCGGACGGTGACGTCGAGCCCACCCGTCCGCTCCTCGACCTGGCGGCGCAACACCTCCCAGGCGTCGGCCAGTTCGACGCCGGGCCGTCGCCTGACGGGATCGTCGAGGACGGCCGCCGACCGCACCCGATCGGCCCGGAACAGCCGCGGTCTCGCCCGCCGGTCGGCGACCAGGTACCAGACGCCGGCCTTGGAGACGAGGCCGTACGGGTCGACGGTGTACGTCCGCGACTCCGGCTCGCCGCTGTGCCGGTAGCGCAGCCGGAGCCTGCGGTCGGCGAAGACCGCGTCCTGCAGCACCTGGAGGTCGACGGCCCGGCGCGGGCCGCCCTTCCAGCGGGTGGCGTCGACCAGGATGCGGCGGCTGGTCTCCTCCGCGGCCGGGCGGTGCGGCGCGGGCAGGGCGGCCATCACCTTGCGCAGCGCGGAGCCGAGGGCCTCGTCCAGGCCGAGCGCCGCGTGCGCGCCCTGCGCGGCCAGGATGAACAGCGCGCGGGACTCGTCGGCGGTCAGGCCCGTGACGTCCGTGCGGAACCCGGCCAGCAGCTCGATGCCGCCGTGCCGCCCGCGTTCGGCGTAGACGGGTACGCCGGCCGCCGACAGGGCCTCGACGTCGCGGTAGACGGTCCGCACCGAGACCTCGAGCCGGCCGGCGAGTTCGCGGGCGGGGACGCGGCCGCGGGTCTGCAGGAGCAGCAGGATCGACAGCAGGCGGCCGGACTTCACAGGATCAGGATCCCTCCGCCCGAGACCCGCGGCAAATGTTGACGGTGGATGTCAGGTTATCCGGCGAACCTGAAGGCAACGACCGCGAGTACCGGAACCACCGGAACCACCGTAGAAACAGAAAGGCCGGCCATGAACGCCATCGACCCCCGCCCCGTCTACGCCCGCGCCACCGAACAGGCCGCCGAGCTGATCAGGACCGTCCGGCCGGAGCAGCTGACCGCTCCGACGCCGTGCGCCGAGTACGACGTGCGTGCCCTGCTCGGTCACGTCGTCGGCGGCACCCTGCGCATGGCGGTGGCCGGCGAGGGCGGCGACGGGCTCGCCGTGCACCCGTCCGCCGACGTCGCCGACGACGGATGGGCGGACGCTTTCGAGGAGGTCCGCGCCCGCGCGCTGCGGGCCTGGGCGGACGACGCCCGGATGCAGGCGCCGGTGCGGGTGCCGTGGGGCGAGGTGCCGGGCGCCGCGGCCCTGTCGGGGTACACGATGGAGCTGGTGACCCACACCTGGGACCTGTCCGAGGCGCTCGGCCACCCGCTCCCGCTCGACCCGGAAGTGGGCGCGTTCGCGCTCTCCGTCGCCCGGCGCGTCCTGGCCGACGCCCGGCGCGACGCGGACTCGCCCTTCGGCTCGGCGCGGCCGGCCCCCGAAGGGGCCGACGTCTACGGCGAGCTGGCGGCCTGGCTGGGCCGGACGCCGCTCAGCCGAGTCTGACCCGGGCAAGCTGGCGGGACTGGGCGACCAGCCGGTCCGCGCTGTCCCAGACCTCGGCGTCCTCCTCCAGGAAGCCGCCGGCCAGGTTGCGGGTGGTGATCGCCACCCGCACCGGCCCGGGGGCGGGGCGGCAGCGGACGTGGACCGTCAGCTCGACCGTCGGCACCCAGCCGGACAGGCCGAGCTCGAACGCGGTGGGCGGCAGCGCGTCCACCGCGAGCAGCAGCGAGAGGGGGTCGGCGTCGCGGCCGTCGGCGAGGCCGAACCAGGCCCGCATCTCGCCCTTGCCGGAAGGGGCGCCCAGCGCCCAGCCCAGGGTGGACGGATCCAGCTTGAGCATCAGGCGGTCGGCGATGGCCGACGCGCCGGAGGGGGGCGCCGGGCCGTCCTCCGGGCCGAAGCACTGGTCCATCGGCGGTATCGCGGGCGGCCGGGCGGAGGTGCGGACGTCGTCGGGGAGGGCGCCCAGGTCGCCGTAGGAGGCCAGGACGCGGATGCGCTCGACCTCGCCGCCCTGCTCGTCGTACTGGAACAGTGACGCCTGGCCGGTCGACAGCGTCCGGCCGGTGCGGACGACCTCCGTGCGCACCACCGCCGGGCCCGGCTGGGAGGCGGTCAGGTAGTGCGCGGAGACGGTGAACGGGTCGGAGTGCGGCAGGGCGTCCGCGAGCGCGCGGCCCAGGACCGCCAGCAGATAGCCGCCGTTGACGGCGTTGACGATCGTCCAGCCGGCGGAGAGGTCGATGTCGTAGACGCCGGGGGCGCGACGGGTCAGCGCGGTGTCCCGGTCGAACTCGCTGTCCCCGATGGTGGCCGGCGCGGCAGGTGCGGAGGCTGCTTCTGGCATGGGTGAACATTACAACAAGCGAATACTAAGCGGTAGCTTTTCTTCGGGCGGCGTCACTGCACGACCGGCTCCTCCTCCCGCACCGTCGAGCGCCGGTTCCAGGCGCGCGGGGCCCGCCAGTGGAACCGCATCGCGAGCAGCCGCAGCACGAAGGCGGTCACCACCGCGAGCCCGGTGGTGACCGGGGTGACGGCGTCGTAGCGGATGCACAGGGCGACCATGGTGGCGCCGACGATCGCCGGGACCGCGTACAGGTCGCGGTCCCAGCGCAGCAGCGAGGGCACCTCGTTGGCGAGCACGTCCCGCAGCACACCGCCGCCGACGGCGGTGGCCAGGCCCAGGGCGGCCGAGGACGTGAGGTTGAGCCCGTAGTCGTACGCCTTCGTCGTCCCGGCGACGCAGAACAGGCCGAGGCCGGCCGCGTCGAAGACGTTGACCGCGGACTGGATGCGCTCCACCTGGGGGTGCAGGAAGAAGACCAGGAGGGCCGCGAGCAGCGGGGTGATGAAGTACCCGAGGTCGGTGAAGGCGGCCGGCGGCACGGCCCCGATGACCAGGTCCCGGAACAGCCCGCCGCCCAGCGCGGTGACCTCGGCGAGGACGGCGATGCCGAAGACGTCGAAGTTCTTGCGCACGGCCAGCAGCGCGCCGGAGATGGCGAACACGAAGATGCCGACGACGTCGAGCGTGTGCTGGACGGAAGGGCTGAACAGTTGCTGAAGCACCCTTCCATTCTCACCCAGAAACAAACCCCCACCTTGCAATGCAAGGTGGGGGCTCGCTGAGGGTATGGCCGCTTCGGACGCTGCCTCGGAGGTTACTTCTTGAGCGGGTCCTGGCCGTCGGTGCCCTCCGCGGCGGCGCCGGAGCCCGCCTCGGCCTCGGCACCGGCCTCGGTCTCGGGCGCGGTCTCCGCGTCCGCACCGGCCTCCGTCGTCGCTCCGGCCTCGGCCTCGGTCGCCGCCTCGGCCTCGGTCTCCGCGACCTCCGCGGCCACCGCGGCCGACGTCGCCGCCGACTCCGCCAGCACCTCGTCGGACACCAGCTCCGCCGCCTCCTTCGCGGCGGTCAGCAGCACGGTGTCCTGCGGGGCCTGGTCCTCGAAGTTCTCCGGGTGGTGGCAGGCCACCTGCTGACCGGGCTTCAGCTCCAGCAGCGGCGGCTCGGTCGTCCGGCAGATCTCCGTCGCTTTCCAGCACCGGGTGTGGAACCGGCAGCCGCTCGGCGGGGAGATCGGCGACGGCACATCGCCCTTGAGCAGGATGCGCTCGCTCTTGGCGTTCTTGCGCCGGGGGTCCGGGATCGGCACCGCCGACATCAGCGCCTTGGTGTACGGGTGCATCGGCGCCCGGTACAGCGCGTCCCGGTCGGCCAGCTCGACGATCTTGCCGAGGTACATCACCGCGATCCGGTCCGAGACGTGCCGGACGACCGACAGGTCGTGCGCGATGATCACGTACGTCAGGCCCAGCTCTTCCTGGAGGTCGTCGAGCAGGTTGACGACCTGGGCCTGGATCGACACGTCAAGCGCGGAGACCGGCTCGTCGGCCACGACCAGCTTCGGCTTCAGCGCGAGCGCGCGGGCGATGCCGATGCGCTGGCGCTGGCCGCCGGAGAACTCGTGCGGGTAGCGGTTGTAGTGCTCGGGGTTGAGACCGACCACCGACAGCAGCCGCTGGACCTCCTTCTTGATGCCGCCCTCGGGCGTGACGCCCTGGAGCTTGAAGGGGGCGCCGATGATGGTGCCGATGGTGTGGCGCGGGTTCAGCGACGAGTACGGGTCCTGGAAGATCATCTGCACGTCGCGGCGCATCGGGCGCATGCCGCCCACCCCGAGGTGCGTGATGTCCCGGCCCTCGAACTCGATCCGGCCGCCGGTCGGCTCCAGCAGCCGGGTGATCAGCCGGCCCATGGTCGACTTGCCGCAGCCGGACTCGCCCACGACGCCGAGCGTCTCGCCGGACCTGACCTCGAAGTCGAGGCCGTCGACCGCGTGCACGGCGCCGACCTGCCGCTGGAGCAGGCCCTTCTTGATCGGGAAGTGCTTCTGCAGCCCGGTCACCTTCAGCAGGGTCTCGCCGGAGGCGGCGTTCTCCTTGGTGGCCACGGCGCCTTTGCCCTGCGCAGGGATGCTCACTGCTTTGTCCTCGCTCACAGCTTCGGCGCAATCTCTTCGATCCAGATGCGCTCCCGCTGCTCCTTGGTCATGTGGCAGGCGGCCCAGTGCTGGCTGCCGACCTCGGTCAGCTCGGGGCGGACCGTGCGGGTGATGTTGTCCTTCGGGATGTCCGCGTACGGGCACCGCGGGTGGAAGGCGCAGCCGGACGGCAGGTTGATCAGAGAGGGCGGCGCCCCCTTGACCGGGACCAGACGGTCCTGCTGCTCACGGTCCAGGCGCGGCATCGAGCCGAGCAGGCCCCAGGTGTAGGGGTGGCGGGGCTCGTAGAACACCTTGTCCGCCGGGCCGCGTTCGACGCAGCGGCCGCCGTACATCACCAGGATGTCGTCGGCCAGCTCGGCGACGACGCCCAGGTCGTGGGTGATGACGATGACCGCGGAGCCGAACTCCTTCTGCAGATCGCGGATGAGGTCGAGGATCTGCGCCTGGACGGTCACGTCCAGGGCGGTCGTCGGCTCGTCCGCGATCAGCAGCTCGGGGTTGTTGACCAGCGACATCGCGATCATCGCGCGCTGGCGCATACCGCCGGAGAACTCGTGCGGGTAGCTGTCCACCCGCTTGTCCGGCTGCGGGATGCCGACCCGGTCGAGCATCTCGATCGCACGGCGCCGGGCGGTCTTCTTGTCGACGTCGTGGTGGATGCGGTACGCCTCCACGATCTGCTGCCCGATCGTGTAGTACGGGTGCAGCGCCGACAGCGGGTCCTGGAAGATCATCGCCATCTCGCGGCCGCGCAGCTTGCGCACGTACTCGGGATCGGCGGACAGCAGCTCGGTGCCGTCCAGCCAGATCTCGCCGGAGATCTGCGCCTTGCGCTTGCCGTACTGGCCGGCGGTGTGCAGGCCCATGATGCCGAGCGAGGTCACCGACTTGCCGGAGCCGGACTCGCCCACGATGCCGAGGGTCTTGCCCTTCTCCAGGTGGAAGGTGAGCCCGTCGACGGACTTGACCAGACCGTCGTCGGTCGGGAAGTGCACCTTGAGGTCGCGCACCTCCAGGAAGGACGTCGGGGCCGGCGAGGCCGAGGTGGGCTCGCCCACGGCTGCTCCGGTCTTGCTGAGTTCGGTCATGCGAGCCTCACTCGGGGGTCGATCACGGCGTAGAGGATGTCCACCACGAGGTTGGCGATCAGCACCGCGAGGGAAGTGATCAGGGTGACGCCCAGGATGATGGGCAGGTCCTGGTTCTTGATGGCGTCGAGCACCGCACGGCCGAGACCGGGCAGGTTGAACGTCGACTCCGTCAGGATGGCGCCGCCGATGAGGGCTCCGAGGTCCATGCCGAGCATCGTCAGGATCGGCGTCATCGTCGAGCGCATGGCGTGCTTGCCGATGACGACCTGCTCCTTGAGGCCCTTCGCGCGGGCGGTGCGGATGTAGTCCTCGCCGAGGATCTCCAGCATGGTGGCGCGGGTGATCCGGGCGTACATGGCCGCGTACAGGAACGCGAGGGTGATCCAGGGAAGGATCATGCCGCCGAACCAGCCGCCGAAGCTCTGGTCGAGCGGCACGTACTGCGCGTCGATCCATTTCAGCCCGTAGGCGAAGATCGCCAGCGAGAGCATGCCGGTGAAGTAGATGGGCAGGGAGACACCCGACAGCGCGACGACCATCGCGCCGCGGTCCCAGACGGTGCCCCGCTTCAGGGCGGAGAGCACACCCGCCGCGACGCCGAAGACCAGCCACAGCACGGCGGCACCGAGCGCGAGACCCAGGGTCACCGGGAAGCGGTCGGTGAGCACCGGCCAGACGGCCTGCTCGCTGCGGAAGGAGTAGCCGAAGCACGGCGCGGCGCACTGGGTGACGTCGCCACCGCCCGAGTAGGTGCGGCCGACGAAGATGCCCTTGAAGAACTCCCAGACCTGGGAGTAGATCGGGTCGCCGAGTCCGAGCTTCTGCCGCACCGCTTCGACGGCGGCCGGGTCGGCCTGCTTGCCCACGAAGCTCGCGGCGATGTCCACGCCCGCCCACTTGGGGACGAGGAAAAAGATGCCGAAGACCACCATGACGATGACCACGAGCATCACTGCGGCGGCGAACAGCCGCCTGATGAGGTAAGCGAGCACAGCTAACGGCCCGCCGCGGACCGCGGGCCACCTGCGGTCTCCCCCACCGCCTCATGAGCGTGGGAGGTGCCCCCAGGTGACCCGCGGTCACGCCGCGCCGGCCTTCACCTGCCTTTCGTGCCGTACGGCGGGTGTGCCGGGTTTACTTCGCGGACTTCAGACCGAGGTTGACGAAGTCGTACATGCCGCTGTAGTTGTCCGACGTGTAGACGTTCGCCAGGTTGTCCGAGCGCCAGTTGATGAACTTCTCGAAGACGAAGGGCAGGTAGTAACCGCCCTCCATGACCTTGTGGTTGATCTCCGAGGAGATCTTGGTCTTGCCGGCGTCGTCCAGCGTGGTGACGTACTGGTCGAACAGGCCGTCGATCGCCTTGTCCTTGATGAGGGCGTAGTTGTTGTTACCGCTCTCCAGGATGTACTTGCTGTCCCACAGCGGCAGACCGAAGCCCTGGACGGTCGGGAAGTCCGGGCCCCAACCCATGATGATGATGCCGTAGTTCTTCTTCTTGACGTTCGACGGGCTGCCGATGATGCCGGCGGTCTGCGAGCCGTCGTACTGGTCGATCTGGGCGTTGATGCCGACCTTCTTCAGCGACGCCTGCAGCGACTGGGCCGTGGCCACCTCGACCGGCTTGTTGTTGCGGACCGCGATGGTGGTGGAGAAGCCGCTCGGCTTGCCGCAGGCCTTCAGCTCTTCCTTGGCCTTGGCCGCGCTGCCGTTCTTGTTGGCACCGGCGAGCTGGTACGGGTCGTACTTCTGGCCCTCGGCACCCGGGACGGACGGCGGGAGCATGTTGGTGCCGATGTCACCACCGGCGACCGGGCCACCACGGGCGGTCTGCAGCGACACGTGGTCGGCGCCGTAGATCACGGCCTTGCGGCAGTGGATGTTGTCGAACGGCTTCACGCTCTGCGGGAAGACCGCGTAACGGATGTAGCCGGAGACCGGGTTGTCCAGGTTGGCCTTGTGCTGCTTCAGGGCGGTGGTGCGGCCCTGCGGCGACATGCCGGTCTGGTTGATGTCCAGGTCCAGGTCACCGTTGAGCAGGCGCTGGTCGAGCTGGTTGGCGTCCGAGAAGAACTTGACCGTGATCTTGTCCGGGTACGCCTTGCGGATCGGGTCCGAGGCCTGCTTCCACTCGGGGTTGCGGACCAGGGTCAGGTCCTTGCCCGGGGCGTAGGACGCGAACTTGTACGGGCCGGAGGAGAACGGGTGCAGACCGTACTTGGACTTGGTGTCCTTGTCCTGGCGGACCGGGGACGCCGACACCAGGCCGAGCACCTCCTCGAAGTCCGAGTTGGCCTTCGGCAGGTGGAAGACGATCGTCTTGTCGTCGGGCGTCTCGATCGCCTTCAGACCCAGCTTGTCCTTGGACGAGTCCTTGTACGGGCCCTTGTACTCGCCCTTCGGGTCCAGGAAGTCCTTCAGGTAGGTCGGGCCGCCGGACAGCACGTCCTGCGCCCACACGCGCTCTATGCCGTACTTGACGTCCTTGGACGTGATCGGCTTGCCGTCCTCCCACGTGACGCCGTCACGCAGGTGGTACGTGTAGGTCTTGCCGTCGTCGGTGACCTTGGCGAGGCCGTCCGCGAGGTCCGGGGTCAGCTCGGCGCCGGCCTTGCCGGGCTCGGTCTTGCCCGTGACCAGTTGGCGGCTGTAGTAGCGGGCGAAGTTCCACATGAAGCCGTAGTAACCGCGCGTGGTGTCCCACGAGTCGGCGTCCTGGGCACCACCGAACTTCAGCGTGCCACCCTTCTTGGCGAGCGATGCCTGGGCGACCTTGTTGTTGGCGGCGTCGAAGCCGGCCGCACCGGTCTTCGACCCACCACCGTTGCTGTCGTCGTCGCCGCCGCCGCACGCTGCCGTGGTCAGCAGCGCGGCGACCGCGGCAGCAGCGGCCAAAGCCTGCTTACGCCGCCCTGAGGTGCGTTGGGTAGTCACGATCTCGGATCCTCCGGATTTGATGAGAGACCCCGTGCAGGTGCCACGGGACGCTTTGCGGTACGGCAATTCAGCGGGAGCCCTTGGGGTCCAGCGCGTCGCGCACGCCGTCGCCGAAGAGGTTGAAGGCGAGGACGGTGATGAAGATCGCCACGCCCGGGACCACCATGTACATGGGGTCCGACTCGTAGTAGTCGATCGCGCTGGAGAGCATCTGCCCCCACGAGGACGTGGGCGGCTTGACGCCGACGCCCAGGAAGCTGAGGGCCGCCTCGGTCAGAATGTTCGTCGGGATCATCATCGTCGTGTACACGATGATCGGCGCGACGAGGTTGGGCAGCAGTTCCTTGAACAGGATGTAGAACTGCCCGGCGCCCAGCGATCGGGCGGCCTCGACGTACTCGCGCTCGCGCATCGAGAGCGTCTGGCCGCGCACCACGCGTCCGATGTAGGGCCAGCCGAAGAAGCCGATGACCAGGATCATCACGAAGACACGCACGCTGGAGCCGGTCAGCCCGAGCATGGTGCTCGGCATGACGGAGACCAGGGCGATGGTGAACAGCAGCTGCGGGAAGGCCAGCAGACCGTCCATCACGCGGCTGATCAGGGAGTCGACCCAGCCGCCGAAGAAGCCGGCGAGGATGCCCAGCACGGTGCCGAGGACGACGGCGACCATCGCGGACAGGAAGCCGACCAGGAGCGAGACGCGGGCGCCGTAGAGGATGCGGGCGAGGATGTCACGGCCGTTGACCGGCTCGACGCCCAGCAGGTGGTCACCGCTGATGCCGCCCAGGGAGCCCTTGGGGGTGCCGAACAGCGGGTCGATCAGGCTCTCGTGGTAGGCGTCCGGGTCCTGACCGAGCAGGCTGGTGATCACCGGCGCGAGCAGGGCGAGCACGATGAGGACGAGCACGACGATGCCGCCCGTGAGGGCGAGCTTGTCCCGCTTCAGGCGCTCCCAGGCGATCCGGCCCAGGGAACGCCCCTGTACGGCCTTCACTCCGGCGCTGGCAACCGCCGCTTCCTCGGCCGCGCTCGGGGCCGCTTCCGCGGTCGGCTCGTGCAATGGTGCCGTCATCTGGCAGGGACCCCTCTCAACCGGCGGTAGCCGGCCCGCACTTGCCGCTGTAGCGGCGTCATCAGTCCGTCGTACACAGGGGCAGAGGCCCCTGGAGCGGGAGTCTTCAACGCTTTGGCGATCTGTTGCCAGACTTGACGGGGAAAGGATGCGTAAACGTGATGCGGGCTGGAGGGTTCCGTTATCCGGACAGTGGGTAGCGAGGGTCGGACAGGGACGGGTGTGGCTATATGGGACACGGGAGGATCTTACGCCGCCATCTACGCGCGAAGAACAGCACCCCCTACGGGCGGGCTGTGAGGTCGTCTCAGTATGCGCCGTGGGCCGGCGGATAGCCGTATCCGGCTGCCGGGGCCTGTGCGGGGGCCGCGTGCGCTTCGCGGTCGTAGAACGGACGGGCGTTCGCCCGCAGCCACATCGCGACCGGGTCGTAGCCGTCGGACATCGCCACGGTCGACACCGGCAGGCCGTCCGGCACCGCCCCGAT
This sequence comes from Streptomyces sp. NPDC031340, assembly GCF_055569945.1. Lineage (NCBI taxonomy): Bacteria > Bacillati > Actinomycetota > Actinomycetes > Kitasatosporales > Streptomycetaceae > Streptomyces > Streptomyces sp. NPDC031340. Next base: position 33,914 of record NZ_JBVIIE010000001.1, on the reverse strand, counting down.
GGACTGCTGCATCATCGCCCGCACCGAGTCCACCGCGGGCGGCGAGGTGTCGTACACGTCCAGGCCGATGGCGAGGTACGGCGCTCCGAGCGCCGGCTGCACCCAGGCGCGGCGCAGCGAGCGGACGGCCGGGGTACGGTGGGCGTTCTGCGCGAGCAGCGCGTAGAACTGCGGGATCTCGATCCCGGGCTCCGAAAGACGCAGCGGGCCGGCCGGCTGGCGGTCGAGGCCGGTGGCGATGCGGCGCAGGTCCAGCCAGGGGATGCCGACGCCGCCGCCGGGGGCGTGCGGGTTGAGCCAGAGGCCGTAGTGGTCGGGGTACAGGGTGCGGGCCACGTCGAGCCCGTCGACGACCTCGTAGGAACGGTTCCAGCCACTGGCCGACAGCTCCTGCGCGGAGGTCACGCAGGGGGCGTAGCTGAAGCCGTCGACCTCCATGTTCCCGTACTGCGCGTCGGGGGACCCGGCCTGGCCGTGCCAGAGCAGCATCCAGACCTGGCCGGAGGACGGGGTCGCGAGCGCCCTGAGCAGCGCCTCGTAGGCGTCGTAGCGCCCGGGCGTCACCTGGCGCAGCATGTGCTCGACCTGGCCGGTCGTGGTGCCGCTGGCGCTCACCTGTACCGCCCCTTCTGAAAGTTGCTGCGGATATGAAACCAGCTTAAGCGCCCGGGGGTCCGGGGCCCCGCGACCGACGGCGAGTACGTGTCCGCCGGGGCCGGTCGCGCGGCGCCCTCACCCCTGCGGGCCGGCTGCCGGCGGGCAGCGGTTACAGGTGATCCCTCGTGTAGAACGGCCTGACCTGGTCGCGCATCCAGACCGCCACCGGGTCGTCGGTGACGTCCAGCAGGACCAGGTTGACCGGCCACCGGGTGGGGGCCTTGGCCAGCGCCCGGCCGAGGGCCTCCAGGGGCAGCGCCCTGAAGTCCCCCTCCCACTGGGACAGCTCCACGCCCACGAACATCACCGGGTCCGCCGTCTCGATCGCGGCCAGGCACCGGCGGGCCGTGGTGACGACGCCGGTGTCGGCGAACTCCGCGGTGGCCGCGGCGAGGAAGTCGACCGGGTCGTCCTGCCAGTCCGGCTCGAAGAGGCGGACGCGGCCGCCGGCTCCGGGGCCGTCCAGCGAGGTGCGGCCGGCGCGGCACAGCTCGGCCACGGCGGCCGGCGGGAGCGGGACGCCGACCACGCCGTCCGGGTTCACGGCGATGCCGATCTGCGGCGGCAGGCCGCGGGCGAACTCGACGGCCGGCGCAATGGTGTACGACATGTGGTTGCCGACGACCTGACGGAACTGCTCCTCCGAGCTGAAGACCGGCACGTAGGCCTGCCCGTCGATCTCGAGGGTGGGCAGGTCGAGGGGGCCGCTGTCCGGGCCGCCGCCGTTGGGCAGCGGCACCCAGAGGAAGCTGCGCCCGAGCACCTCGACGATCCGCCCGCCCGCGGTGGGCACGCCGAGGGAGGCGGAGAGCACCTCCTCCAGTTCGTTGCCGGGCCATCCGCCGTGCGGGTGGGGGTGCGCCTGTGCCGGGATGTCCGCGGGGAAGCCCGCCGCCGGGAAGTCCATCTGCCTACCGCCTGCTTGGAACCTGCTGTGGCTGAAAAGGCTAACGGGTACCACCCGCCGACCGGTCAGCCCGCGACCTCTCGCGCACCGCGCACCGCGCACCGCGCCGCGGCGTGGCGGGTGGCGTCCGACGGCGGGCGCGCGGGCCGCGGTGGGTGGCCGGGGTCAGTCCGGGAAGGCGATTCTGCGCAGGACGCCGGAGGCCGGGCGGTCCAGGAGGATCGCCGAGCCGCAGCCGTCGGGCAGATCCCCGCGTTCCACCGCGCGCAGCAGCCGGGACACGGCCGCGCGGTGCCGGGCGAAGGCGTACCGGGAGACGCCGCGGCCCCGCTCGCGCTGCCCCTCCAGCGCGGCCTCGGGCGCGACGTCGAGCAGCAGCAGGTGCAGCGTGCCGCCGCGGCGGCGGGCCTCCCGGGCGAGCCAGCCGCGCACCCACGCCTGGGTGCCGCAGTCGTGCACGACGACGCCCTCGCCGGAGCGCAGGGCGCGGCGCAGTCCCGCGTAGTGGGCGAGGCGGACCAGGGGGCGGTAGACGGCGTAGGGCAGGAAGCGCGGCATGCGGCTCTCCCAGCGGTCACGGGCGTCCTGGGAGTCGATGCGCAGGCCCGTCACCGCCCGCTTCATCAGGGTGGACTTGCCGCTGCCGGGCAGGCCGGTGACCACGACGACGTCGCGGGAACCGAACAGCAGGGCGTGCGGGCTGCGGCCGGACCGCTCGCGCAGGTCGCGGACGACCGGCGCCGGCCGGGCCGCGCACCGCTCGCGGGCCGGGGCCGTGGGCTGGTCGGGCAGCGCGATAGCCGAGGTCGTCGCATACGCCGTGGGCCTTGTCACCGTGATCGTCCTCCCTGCGGGGGTCAGAGAACTTCTCCCCACCGAATGTAAAGAGAAAGTAATCCAAGCTGTCTCCCGGTTCGGTGCCTTTACGGCCACAGGCCTGTCACAAGTACCGACCGCCCACCATCCGCCGAGGCGTGCAATGATGAGCCCGCCAACTGCATACCGGCCGTTTGAATCCGCGCGGGAGAGTTCCCGGCAGCACGTACGCGTCGCCACGTTCGCGTCGCCACGTGCGCCTCACCGGGACGCCGAAGGAGCAAGTCCCTCCCTTGAATCTCTCAGGCCCCGTTACCGCGCGGGCGAGGCACATCTGAAAAGCGGGCCGCTGTCGACCAGCGGCTCCACCCAAGGTGCAAGCCGTGATCCCTTGCCTGGTCATGGCGAACCTCTCAGGTTCCGATGACAGATGGGGAGGAACGACCTCGCTTCCCCCATGCCCGGCTTCGCTCGCACGGGGGCCCCATCGCCTTGGGAGACGACCGACCGATGAGCAGTACCGAACTCCGTCACACCGCCCTCGACGCCGTGCACCGCTCGCTCGGCGCGACGATGACCGACTTCGCCGGCTGGGACATGCCGCTGCGCTACGGCTCCGAGCGCGACGAGCACAACGCCGTACGCACCAGCGCGGGCCTGTTCGACCTCTCCCACATGGGCGAGATCGCCGTGACCGGCCCGCAGGCCGCCGCCCTGCTCGACCACGCCCTGGTGGGCGACATCGGCGGCGTGCGGACGGGCCGCGCCCGCTACACCATGATCTGCCGTGCGGACGGCGGCATCCTCGACGACCTGATCGTCTACCGGCTCGCCGAGACCGACTACCTGGTCGTGGCCAACGCCTCCAACGCCCAGGTCGTCCTGGACGCCCTCGTCGAGCGCTCCGCCGGCTTCGACGCCGAGGTGCGCGACGACCGGGACGCCTACGCGCTGATCGCCGTCCAGGGCCCCGAGTCCCCCGGCATCCTGAAGTCCCTCACGGACGCCGACCTGGACGGCCTGAAGTACTACGCGGGCCTGCCCGGCACGGTCGCGGGCGTGCCGGCCCTGATCGCGCGCACCGGCTACACCGGCGAGGACGGCTTCGAACTGTTCGTCGCCCCGTCCGACGCGGAGAAGGTGTGGCAGGCGCTGACCGAGGCGGGCGCGCCCGCCGGACTGGTCCCCTGCGGCCTGTCCTGCCGCGACACGCTGCGCCTGGAGGCGGGCATGCCGCTGTACGGGCACGAGCTGAGCACGTCGGTGACGCCGTTCGACGCCGGCCTCGGCCGGGTCGTGAAGTTCGGCAAGGAGGGCGACTTCGTGGGGCGGACGGCACTGCTGGAGGCCGCCGACCGGGCCGCCGCCGAGCCTCCCCGCGTCCTCGTCGGCCTGGTCGCCGAGGGCCGCCGCGTCCCGCGCGCCGGGTACCCGGTCGTCGCCGGCGGCGAGGTGATCGGCGAGGTCACCTCCGGCGCCCCCTCCCCCACGCTGGGCAAGCCGATCGCCATGGCGTACGTGGACGCCGCGCACGCGGCGCCGGGCACCCCCGGGGTCGGTGTGGACATCCGGGGCACCCACGAGCCGTACGAGGTCGTGGCGCTGCCCTTCTACAAGCGGCAGAAGTGACACCGTCGTAGCCGCGCGCGCGTGACACAGCGCACATCGCGCCTGCTCACGCACGTTCTTCGCAGTCCCCCACTCACCAGCACTTCCCCGCGTACAGGAGAATTCAGGCCATGAGCAACCCGCAGCAGCTGCGTTACAGCAAGGAGCACGAGTGGCTGTCGGCCGCCGAGGACGGCGTCGCGACGGTCGGCATCACCGAGTTCGCGGCCAACGCGCTCGGCGACGTCGTCTACGCCCAGCTCCCCGAGGTCGGCTCCACGGTGACCGCGGGCGAGTCCTGCGGCGAGCTGGAGTCGACCAAGTCCGTGTCCGACCTGTACTCCCCCGTCACCGGTGAGATCACCGAGATCAACGAGGACGTCGTCAACGACCCGTCGCTGGTGAACTCGGCCCCCTTCGAGGGCGGCTGGCTGTTCAAGGTGCGCGTCACCGACGAGCCGTCCGACCTGCTCTCCGCCGACGAGTACGCCGCCCACACCGCCGGCTGAGGAGTCGTCCCCGTCATGTCCGTACTGAACAAGCCCCTGCACGAGCTCGACCCGGAGGTCGCCGCGGCGGTCGACGCCGAGCTGCACCGCCAGCAGTCCACGCTCGAGATGATCGCCTCGGAGAACTTCGCTCCGCTCGCGGTCATGGAGGCGCAGGGCTCGGTCCTCACCAACAAGTACGCCGAGGGCTACCCCGGCCGCCGCTACTACGGCGGCTGCGAGCACGTCGACGTCGCCGAGCAGATCGCCATCGACCGGGTCAAGGACCTGTTCGGCGCCGAGTACGCCAACGTCCAGCCGCACTCGGGCGCCTCCGCCAACCAGGCCGCCCTGTTCGCGCTGGCCCAGCCCGGGGACACCATCCTCGGCCTGGACCTCGCGCACGGCGGCCACCTGACCCACGGGATGCGGCTGAACTTCTCCGGCAAGCAGTTCAACGTGGTGGCCTACCACGTGGACTCCGCGACCGGACTGGTCGACATGGCCGAGGTCGAGCGGCTGGCCAAGGAGCACCGGCCCAAGGTGATCATCGCGGGCTGGTCGGCGTACCCGCGGCAGCTGGACTTCGCCGAGTTCCGCCGGATCGCCGACGAGGCCGGGGCGTACCTGTGGGTCGACATGGCCCACTTCGCCGGTCTGGTCGCAGCCGGTCTGCACCCGAACCCGGTGGAGCACGCCGACGTCGTCACCTCCACCACGCACAAGACGCTGGGCGGACCGCGCGGCGGCATCATCCTCGCGAAGAAGGACTTCGCGAAGAAGCTCAACTCCTCCGTCTTCCCGGGCTTCCAGGGCGGCCCCCTGGAGCACGTGATCGCGGCCAAGGCGGTGTCCTTCAAGGTCGCGGCGAGCGAGGAGTTCAAGGAGCGCCAGCGCCGTACGGTGGAGGGCGCGCGGATCCTCGCCGAGCGCCTGACGGCGGCGGACGCCCGCGAGGCCGGGGTGAACGTGCTGTCCGGCGGTACGGACGTGCACCTGATCCTGGTCGACCTGCGCGAGTCCGAGCTGGACGGGCAGCAGGCCGAGGACCGGCTCCACGAGGTCGGCATCACGGTCAACCGCAACGCCGTCCCGAACGACCCGCGCCCGCCGATGGTCACCTCGGGTCTGCGCATCGGCACGCCCGCCCTGGCCACCCGCGGTTTCGGTGCCGAGGACTTCGCCGAGGTCGCGGACGTCATCGCGCAGGCGCTGAAGCCGTCCTACGACGTGGATGCGCTGAAGGCCCGGGTGAAGGCGCTGGCGGACAAGCACCCGCTGTACCCCGGTCTGAACAAGTAGGACCGGCACCGCCGTTCCCTTCCGCGCGGTGCCCCGCACACTCGAAGGCGAGTGGGGCACCGCGCGGACACCTCCCGCACCTCCGCACCTCCCGCAGCCCCCTTCCCGAGGAGTCAACGTGGCCATCTCGGTCTTCGACCTGTTCTCGATCGGCATCGGCCCGTCCAGCTCCCACACGGTCGGCCCGATGCGCGCGGCCCGCATGTTCGCCCGCCGGCTGCGCAACGAGGGCCTGCTGGAGGCCGTCGCGTCCGTGCGCGGCGAGCTGTACGGCTCCCTGGGCGCGACCGGCCACGGCCACGGCACCCCGAAGGCGGTACTGCTCGGCCTGGAGGGCGAATCCCCGCGCACGGTGGACGTGGAGACGGCGGACCAGCGGGTGGCGGACATCAGGGAGTCGGGCCGGCTGCGCCTGCTCGGCGGGCACGAGATCCCGTTCTCCTTCGACGACGACCTGGTGCTGCACCGCCGCAAGGCGCTGCCGTACCACGCCAACGGCATGATCCTGCGGGCCCGCGACGCCTCGGGCGCCGAACTGCTGTCGAAGACGTACTACTCGGTGGGCGGCGGCTTCGTCGTCGACGAGGACGCGGTGGGCGCGGACCGCATCAAGCTGGACGACACGGTCCTGAAGTACCCCTTCCGCACGGGCGACGAACTGCTGCGCCTGACCGGGGAGACCGGCCTGTCGATCTCCGCCCTGATGCTGGAGAACGAGCGGGCCTGGCGCACCGAGGAGGAGATCCGGGCCGGGCTGCTGGAGATCTGGCGGGTGATGCGGGAGTGCGTGTCGCGGGGCATGTCCCGCGAGGGCATCCTGCCGGGCGGCCTGAAGGTGCGCCGCCGCGCCGCCGTCTCGGCCCGCCAGCTGCGCGCCGAGGGCGATCCACTGGCGCACGCGATGGAGTGGATCACGCTCTACGCGATGGCGGTGAACGAGGAGAACGCGGCCGGCGGCCGGGTCGTCACCGCGCCCACGAACGGCGCGGCGGGCATCATCCCCGCGGTCCTGCACTACTACATGAACTTCGTGCCCGGCGCCGACGAGGACGGCGTGGTCCGCTTCCTGCTCGCGGCCGGTGCGATCGGCATGCTCTTCAAGGAGAACGCCTCCATCTCCGGCGCCGAGGTCGGCTGCCAGGGCGAGGTCGGCTCCGCCTGCTCGATGGCGGCGGGCGCGCTGGCGGAGGTGCTCGGCGGATCGCCCGAACAGGTCGAGAACGCCGCGGAGATCGGCATGGAGCACAACCTCGGCCTCACCTGCGACCCGGTCGGCGGCCTGGTCCAGATCCCGTGCATCGAACGCAACGGCATGGCCGCGGTCAAGGCGGTCACGGCCGCCCGGATGGCGATGCGCGGCGACGGCTCGCACAAGGTGTCCCTGGACAAGGTCATCAAGACGATGAAGGACACCGGCGCCGACATGTCGGTGAAGTACAAGGAGACGGCCCGGGGCGGTCTCGCGGTGAACATCATCGAGTGCTAGGGAAACGGGCCCTGCCCAGCGCGTTCGTGTCTTTCAGCGCTGTCAGGGCCTTCTCTGCACGCTCGCCGTACCCACCCGTGCGCGAAGCCAGGCATTCGCTCCAGCCCTGGGCTTCCAGCGTGGTGACCTCCAAAGCACCGCCCACACCTTCTGGATGAGACCATCCGTCGGCGGAGCCCGATGCAGTGGCCATGGGAGGGGGCGGCGGATGGCGCAGGCACGCTACGACCAGCGGGTGCGGGTTTTCGTCGAAGTGCGCGGCGGTCAGCAGGACTGGGCGGAGGCCAAGGAGCGGTTTCTTCAGCAGGGCTGGCCCGTCCGTGCCGAACACCCCGCGGGGCAAGGGCTCCTGGGTAACGCTGTCGACCCGTCTCCCGACTCCTGCGTCTACGAGATCGAGGTGCGCCTCTTCGGTATCGCCAAGGGATGTGACCGAGGCGCTGCCGATCGGATCCGCAAGGTGGCGCAGGCCGCGCGGCTGGAAGCGTACGTCTTGCGTGCGGAACGCGTGCACCGGGACCGAGAGACGCGCTCCCGCTGGCGCGTCATCGACGCTCGGCGAAGACGAAGCGCCCTCGACTCTCGGTGGCGCCGGTACTTCGCCAACTGGGCCATGGCTCGCGGCCGCTACGACATCGGTGGGCTCATCACCGGTCCCGCACGACAAGCCCTGCGCCTGGCCCGCGCCGAGAATCCGGCGACCGCCTCAAGGATCGCCGTCCGGCCCTTGGACGGCATATGGAAGGACCCGGTGCGCCGATGGCCGGAGGAGGAGGGCACCCGCCGGGCCCTTCACGCCGTGCTATGGGCTCTCGTGCCCGCTGCCGCCCTCGCCTTGGCAGCCCACGCCGTACCGGCGAGTCAGTGGTTCTGGAGCCTGCTGGCGCTTGCCGGCGCCGTGCGGGCAGCACGGGCCGGTTGGCGCCTCTTCCCCGACGGCAAGGCGATGGGCGCGGTGATGATCCTCGTGGTGTCCGGATTGTTCGCGGCCGCCGGGCGCGGACTTCTCGGCAGCGAGGGCTGGACGCCTTCCACCATGTACTACACCGTTCTCATTCTCGGGGTGGTCACGGGACTCTGGCTCCTGGTACGGCAATGGACGTGGGGCGAATGGGTCGGATGGGCCGTCCCCCTCGTCGTCACGCTGCTGATTTCGAGTTTCGTGGCAGCGGGCTCGGTGCTCCATGCCCTGTACGCCGACAGGCTGGACCTGAGCACCAGCGATCTCGACGTCCCGCCCCTGTGGCAGTTCATCGCCTCGCTGAAGCTCGTATCGATGCTGGCCTACGTGCTGGTCGTCCCTGCCTGGTGGGGCATCGCCCGGCACCGCCACCACTTCTACGCAACACCCGGCGAACGCACGAACGTCCTGCTGCACGCCCTGGTGTTCGTCGCCCTCCTGACCATCACGGCCGGAATCGCCCTGGACTCGACCAGTCGGGCCGCCGAACGCACCAAGGCCGCTGCCGAGCGCGGCACGGAACCGCCGGCGTACTTCGGCGTCGAGCCTTCCTGGACGTGCGTACGAACGACCACCGCGCTCGGCCGCATCCCTGGCGAGGGCCCCGCGCTGAACCCGGATCGCCCCTACCTGCTCGTCAACGTCGTAGGCAGCACGGTCGTCCTGTGGGATCCGGTCGCGGACGAGCCGGTGAAACTGCCCGCCGACAAGGCGTGGCTGGAGCCGGCCGAGAGCGGCAAGGGGACGTGCGCGTGACCCACCGATCGTGAAGGTCTGTCGAGCCACACTCGCCGGCAGGTACTGCTCAGGGCGTCCGACACGCGGGGGCGGGCGGTTGACCGTTCAGGTACGGGGTACAACTTCTGTCCCGCCGACGGAAATTGTGGGAGTTCCCCGATGCTGCGCGGTATCGATGTGAGTGCGTATCAGTCCTCGTCCTTCGACACGGACGGTCTCTCCTTCGTCTTCGTCAAGGCGACGGAGGGCCGGTCCTACGTCAACCCCAGGCTCGCCGCCCAGACGAAGCGGGCCCGGGACGCCGGTCTGGTCGTCGGCTTCTACCACTTCCTGTGGCCCGGCAACCTCCAGGCCCAGGCCGAGTACTTCGTCGAGCACGCCCCCGAGAAGGCGGGCGACATCCTCGCCGTCGACTGGGAGAGCACGGGCGACGGCAGGCACGCCTCCAACGCGCAGAAGGACTCCTTCATCCGCAAGGTGAAGGCGCTGCGGCCGCACCACCGGGTCGTGCTCTACTGCAACCGGAACTTCTGGCTGAACATCGACACCACGTCGTACGCGGGCGACGGCCTGTGGATCGCCGACTACGTCACCGCGGGCGAGCCGCGCATCAAGGCCAAGTGGCGCTTCCACCAGTACGCCAGCGAACCGCACGACAAGGACGTCGCCGCCTTCGCCACGAAGGACGCGCTGCGGAAGTGGGCGGGCGGCGCCTGACGTCGTGCCGGGCGCCGCGGCCCGCCCGCGGGCCTGCGCCTATGCGCGGAAGTCGGCCGGGCGTTCCGGGGACGCCTCCGCCAGGCCCTTGGTGACCTCCTCGACGCCGGCCCGCAGGCCGTACACCGGTGTGCCGGGCTGCTGGCGCCAGGAGTCGTCCAGGCCGCCCGCGTCGACGGTGTCGAAGCCGAGTTCGTCGATCAGCTCCCTGACCTTGCGCTTGGCCGCCTCGTCGTCGCCCGCGACCGGGAGCGCCATGCGGTCCGGGGCGCCGGCCGGGCGAGGGCGGTCGAGGATGTCCTGGGCGTACGTGCCGTTGAACGCCTTGATCACCGGGTGTCCGAGGTGGCGTTCCGTCCAGCGGCTCTCGGTGACGCCGTCGTCCACGATCTCGGCGATCCTGCCGTCGCGCTGCGGGTAGTAGTTGCCGGTGTCGATCACGGCGACGCCGTCCGCCGCCTCGTCGAACAGGCCGGACGGCAGGTCCGGGATCGCCTTGAGGGGGATCGTGACGACGACGATCCCGGCCCCGCGGGCCGCCTCCTCGACGCGCACGGGCGTCGCGCCGGTCTCCTCGGCCAGTTCGGTGAGCGTGTGGGGTCCGCGGGAGTTCGCGACGGAGACGTCGTGGCCGAGTGCGGTGAGCCGCCGGGTGAGGTTGCCGCCGATGTTGCCCGCGCCGATGATGCCGATCTTCATGCCGGTCGCCCTTCCGGGGTTGGTGTCGTTCCCGTGAGCACCACCAACCCTTCCGGATCGCGGGCTATTCCGCACGCCGGGCCGCACGGGTGCCCCGCCGGGGCGACGAAGGGGCCGGTCCGGCCGTCGTTGCGGCGGTGGACCGGCCCCTTTCGCGTCCCGCGTTCACGTCACTTGTTCAGGTACGTCCAGAACTCGTCGAACGACAGGACCTTGTCGCCGTTCAGGTCACGGGTCTTGATGATCGCCTCGGCGACCGACTCGGTGACGTTCCAGTCGCCCCCCTGGGCGAGCGCGGTCTTCAGCTCGGCGGCGGTGATGAACCCGTCGCCGTCGCTGTCGATCCGCTGGAACTCCTTGCGCGCCTCTTCGATGTCCGCCACCGATCCGCCCCTCTTGTTACGTTTCTCGTGTCTTCCGGCGTTCTGCCGCAGGTCAGACTAACGGGCGCGGCGAGTGCGCAGCGCAGCGACCACCCACGCGAAATCCGGTGCCGTAGTCGATCACGTCTGCGAGTCTGGGCCTTCCGGCGGGCGGTGACTCGAGGAGCGGGTGGTGGCGGAGACTTTGCGGGACATTCTGGACGCGGCGGCACGAGGTGTCTTCCCGCCGCCGGACGGCCGGACGGCGGTCCTGCCGCAGCCCTCGCCCCGCGACGCCGGAGTCATCGCCTTCACCGCGCATTCCGTGGTCTTCACGGACGAGGATCCGCGGTGGGTGCGCCGGGCCCTGCGGGAGACCGGCTGCGACGCGCTCGCGGCGACGATGAACGCCCGCTTCCTGACCGCGTTCATGGACCGCACGGGCCGCACGACGGACACGGTCGACGTGCTGACGGTGGGCTCCGCCCTGCCGGGCGGGCCGCCGCTCGCGCTCACCGAGATCGCCGGCCCGGACCATCCGCGGGTGGTGAGCTCCCGCCTCAGACGCGACGACGTCCGGGTGTGGGCGACGGACGGGGGCGTGCTCGTGCTGGGGCGGGGGGTAGCGGGACGGCTGGAGGCGGCGGTGGAGGTGGACGAGGGCGTACGGCATCGCGGGCTGGGGCGTGCCCTGGCGACGGCGGCCCGGCAGCTGGGCGGGGGTGAGCCGGTGTGGGCGCAGATCGCGGCGGGGAACGCCCGCTCGCTGCGGGCGTTCCAGGCGGCCGGCTACCGTCCCGTGGGCTCGGAGGCGCTGCTGCGGTGATCCGCGGCGCGTGGTCCGCGGCGCGCGAGCCGCCGCGATCCGCCGCCGTGATCCGCCGCCGGGTCAGCGGAAGATGCCGGTGTGGCCGAGCGAGTAGCGGCCCGGCTGCGGGTACACGGCGAGGCCGTGCGGGCCGCTGCCGACCTTGATGCGGGCCAGCTGGGCGCCGGTGCGGGTGTCGATGGCGTACACCTCGGAGTGGTAGCGGCCGGACAGCCACAGGACCTTGCCGTCGGCGGAGACACCGCCCATGTCGGGGCTGCCGCCGTCCGGCAGGTGCCACTTCCGGGTCACCTTCTGCTTCCGGAAGTCGAAGACGGAGACGGAGCCCTCGCCGCGGTTGGAGACGTACATCTCGCGCGAGTCGCGGCTGACGTACAGGCCGTGGCAGCCCTTGCCGGTGGGCAGGAATCCCGGCGTCGTGAACTTGTCGCCGTCGAGGATCCACATGCCGTCGGTGGTCATGTCGGCGATGTAGAACTTCTTGCCGTCGGGCGAGACCTTGACGTCCTGCGGCATCGCGCCATGGTGCGGGAGCCGTTGCTGCCCGACCACCTCCATCTTCGCCGTGTCCACCTTCAGCAGCTCGCCGCTGAACTCGCAGGAGACGATGAAGTAGCGCCCGTCGAGGGAGAAGTCGGCGTGGTTGACGCCGTAGCAGCTGACCGGGACGGTCTTGACGCGTTTCATGGTGTGCGCGTCGCGGAAGACCAGTTCGCGGTCGAGGGAGGCCATGACCACGGCGTAGCGGCCGTCGGGGGTGAAGTAGAGGTTGTACGGGTCGTGCACGTCGACGGTGCGGCCGGCCTTCCCGGTCCTCGGGTCGATCGGGGTGAGGGTGTTGCCCTTGTCGTTGTTGACCCACAGGGTCTTCAGGTCCCAGGACGGGACGACGTGCTGGGGCTGGGCGCCGACCGGGATCGTCTCGATCACCCGGTAGGTCTTCGGGTCGATGACGGAGACGGTGTCGGAGTTGGTGTTGGGGACGTAGACGCGGGACGGGAAGTCCCGGACCACCGGGGAGAGCCGGTTCGGGCGGTCGGCCGCGTACACGTCGTGCGGGTCGAGGACGGGCGGCATCCCGGGCAGGCCCTGGACCGCCGCCGCCTTCGGCGGGGCGGGCCGGACGGCGGCGCTGCTGCGGGCGGCCTCCTCGGCGTGCGGGCGGTCCGTGCCGCCGCAGGCGGCGAGCGCGGCGAGCCCGGCGGCGGCGAGCAGGGCGCGCCGGGCGAAGGCGCGGTGGGCGCGGGTGCGGTGGGTGCGGGCGCGGGTGCGGTGAGGGAGGGTGCGGTGAGGGAGGGTGCGGTGCATCAGCTGAACAGCTCCGTGGTGGTCACGGCGGCCAGGCCGCGGCGGTCGAGTTCGTCCAGTACGGCGGGGAGCGCGGCGACGGTGTCCGGGTAGCCGAAGTGCAGGCTCACCACGGATCCGTTGCGGATCTCGCCGAGGACCTTGCGGGTGACGGCGTCGGGTCCGGGCCGGGTGTAGTCCAGGGAGTCGACGTCGTACGACAGCACGTGCGGGTAGCCCGCCTCGCGGGCCAGGCGCAGAACGAGCGGGGAGGCCCGGGGCGCGCGGGAGGGACGGAACCAGGTGCCGATGGAGCCGGTGAGGCGCCTCAGCCGGTCGGCGCAGGCGGTGATCTCGGCGCGGGCGTCGGTCTGCGCCATGGCGTTGACGGCCAGGTGGCGCTGGGTGTGGTTGCCGAGGTCGTGGCCGCCGTCGAGGACGCGGCGGGCGAGGGAGGGGTGTTCGTCGAGCCAGCTGCCGACGGCGAGGACGGTGACGCGGGCGCCGTGCCGCTCGGCCTCGGTGAGCAGAGCACGGGCCAGGGCGGGGTCGCCCTGGCCGTGGAAGGTGAGGGCGACGCGGGGGCGGGTGCGGGGTCCGTGGGTGAGCTGGGCGGGCCGGCCGGGGTAGTGACGCGGGCCGGGGGCCGGGGGACGGGTGGAGCGGCGGACGGTGGGGTCGGCGGTGGGCTCGGGGTGGGCGGCTGCGCCGGTGGCGTCGCATCCGGCGGCGAGCACGCCACCGGCGACGAGCCCGGCGCCGGTCCGCAGCGCGGTGCGGCGATCGGTCGTGGTCACCGCACCATTTAAGGCGGATCTGAAGCAAAAACCGCTGATTAGTCCGATTGGCGTCCGGTGCGGGTCGTACCGGGAGTCAACGGTCCGTCACCCGCATCTCGAACCAGGTCGTCTTGCCCCGCGGCAGCAGGTCGACGCCCCAGCGGTCGGAGAGCTTGTCGACGAGGAACAGGCCCCGGCCGCTGATGTCCATCTCCTGGACGGGCAGGAGGCAGGGCAGTCCGCGGGACGGGTCGCGGACCTCGATGCGGATCCAGCCCCGGCGGCGGCGCATCCGCAGGCCGAAGACGCGGGCGCCGGTGTGGCGCACGGCGTTGCCGACGAGTTCGGAGACGAGCAGGACGACGTCCTCCGCCATCCTGGGGCCGAGGCCCCACTGGCGCAGGACCACGACCTGGGCGAGGCGGCGGGCGGTCGCCGCGGACTCCGGGCGGGACGGCAGCGGGACCTCCGCGTCGGTCGGATCGCCGTACAGCTCCAGCGCCTTGAGCGCCTGTTCGTCCTCCACCGCAGGCGACCACCGCCCTGTGGTCGCACGGCCTCGCCCCCGCGGCTGTTCGATGCCCTCCAGCCCCGCCATGGCCCCATCATGGCCGCCGGGCGCGGCCCCCGGGGCCGTTCCGGAGGAATGCACCCTCCGGAATGACTCGCCCCCAGCAGGTCCTCCGACACGTGCCGCGGGCGGTCCGAGGCCGTCGGCAGCCTGTCCGGCCTGCGGTGACTGCTCCCCTGGAGACAATCGACGGTCCCCCTCGACAAGGCAGGCTCAAGAGCGCTTCAAGGCTCCCATGAACCGCCCCGCCGAGGGGCCCGGATGAGACATCCCGTCAATTGCAAGTATCTGTGGGCGGATTCACAGGAACTTGGCCTTGCCCGGCCCCTCCTCCACGAAGCTCCGCATCCCGCGCTCGCGGTCCTCCGTGGCGAACAGGCCCGCGAACCAGTTCCGTTCCACCGCGAGCCCGGTCTCGATGTCCGTCTCCAGTCCGGTGTCGACCGACTCCTTGGCGGCACGCAGCGCGATCGCCGGCCCCTGCGCGAGCTTCGCGGCCCACGCGTGCGCCTCGGTGTAGACGTCGGCGGCCGGTACGACCCGGTCCACCAGCCCCAGCGTCAGCGCCTCGTCCGCCTTGACCATGCGGCCCGTGAAGATGAGGTCCTTGGCCTTGGAGGGGCCGATCAGGCGAGCCAGCCGCTGGGTGCCGCCCGCGCCCGGGATCAGGCCGAGCAGGATCTCCGGCTGGCCCAGCTTGGCGTTGTCGGCGGCGATCCGGTAGTCGGCGCACAGGGCGAGTTCGCAGCCGCCGCCCAGCGCGTATCCCGTCACGGCCGCCACCACCGGCTTGGGGATGCGGGCCACCGCCGTGAACGACTCCTGCAGGGCGCGGGAGCGCACGACCATCGCGGTGTGGTCCATGGCCTGCATCTCCTTGATGTCCGCGCCGGCGGCGAACACCTTCTCCCCGCCGTAGATCACCACGGCACGCACGTCGTCCCTGCGGGACGCCTCCTCGGCCAGTTCCTTCAGCCGGTCCTGCGTGGCGACGTCCAGCGCGTTCATCGGGGGGCGGTCCAGGCGCAGGGTGCCGACGCCCTCGGCGACTTCGAGATTCACGGTCATGCAGGCAGGTTAACGGGCACTAACGGCACTCGCCTCGGTGCGGTCGGTCACACCCGGCCGGGGGTCTGGGGGTCGCCCCCAGGCAGACACAGCACGGGCACCAACGGCACGCGCCTCGGTGCGGTCGGTCACACCGGGAAACACGGCAACGGCCCCGGTGCCGTGTGTCGCACCGGGGCCGTGGGGCGGGTGACGCCTACTGCGTCCACTTCTCCCAGGACATGTTCCAGCCGTTCAGGCCGTTGTCGGGGGCGACCGTGGCGTCGTCGGAGTTCTTCACGACGACGACGTCGCCGATGATCGAGTGGTCGAAGAACCACCCGGCCGGCAGCTTGCGGTCGTAGCCGCCGCGCACGTCCCGCAGACCGACGCAGCCGTGGCTGGCGTTGTAGTTGCCGAAGGCGCCGGAGGCCCAGTAGTTGCCGTGCACGAAGGTGCCGGAGGTGGTCAGCCGCATCGCGTCGGGCACGTCCGCGATGTCGTACTCGCCGCCGTAGCCGACCGTGTCGCCGTTCATGCGGGTCACCCGGAGCTTCTCGCTGATGACCATCTGGCCGTTCCAGGTGTCGTAGCCGGGCTTGCCGGTGGTGACGGGGATGGTCTTGACGACCTTTCCGTCCTGCGTGACCTTCATGGTGTGCTTCTTGGCGTCGACCACGGAGACCTGGTTGCGGCCGATGGTGAAGGAGACCGTCTTGGCCTGGCTGCCGTAGACGCCCGGCCGGCCCTCCACGCCGTCGAGGTTGAGCCGGACGGTGACCTTCGTGCCCTCCGCCCAGTACTTCTCCGGACGGAAGTCGAGGCGGTCGTTGCCGAACCAGTGGCCCTGGACGTCCACGGCCGGCTCGGTCTTGATGCTGATGGCCTTCTCGACGTCCTCCGGGTGCGTGATGCCCCGGGTGAAGCGGACGGAGAACGGCATCCCGACGCCGACGGTGGAACCGTCCTCGGGGGTGAAGTAGCCGACGAAGGTGTTCGGCGGCGTCAGCGTGGTGAAGCTGGAGTCCTCGGCGGCCTCGCGCCCCGCGGAGTCCTTGGCGACCGCGTGCACGGTGTACTTGGTGGACGCGGCCAGGTGCGTCGTCGGCGTCCAGGTCGTGCCGCCGCCGGACACCTTCCCGGGTATCTCGGTGCCCTTGGAGTCCTTGACCTGTACCTGCGTCAGTTTGCCCTTGCCGGCGCTGACCTTGAGGGCGCCGCTGGTGTCGACGGACTTCGCGCCGTCCTTGGGAGCGATGGACACCACGGCCTCGGACTGCTTGCTCACGGCCTGGCCGGCGTCCTTGCCCTTCCCGCCGCCGGAGCCGGACCCGGATCCGGAACCGGCGTCCGAGTTCCCCCCTCCGCACGCCGTGACGGTCACCAGCAGCGCCCCGAGTATCAGCGCCGTCAGTCCTTTTCCGCCCCGTCCGCGTGCGTCAACCGACGCCCCCGATATCGGCCGCACGTTCACGTTCTCTCCCCTCGCCGGGCCTGGTCAGGCCCGCACCCCTGCGCGTCCCCCGCGCTCATTGGCGCATATTAACCGTCCAATTTCGGGGTACGAACGGGCAGAAGGTCACCGTTGCGTAGCAACCTGGCACGCGTCCGCGCGGCCCGGACCGGCCCGGCGCCGGCCTCACCGGAGGGAGCTGCCCGCTTTCCACTGTTTCCATCCCATGTTCCATCCGCCGAGGCCGTTGTCGGGAGCGACCACCCTGTCGGAGCTGTGGACGACCTCGATGACGTCCCCGACCAGGCTGCGGTCGAAGAACCAGCCCGCGGGGGTGTCCGGGCGGCCGCCCTTGACGTCCCTGAGCCCCACGCACCCGTGGCTGATGTTGGCCCGTCCGGGGGCGTCCGGCGCCCAGTAGTTGCCGTGCAGGAAGGTGCCGGAGTCGGTCAGGCGCATGGCGTGCGGGACGTCCGGGATGTCGTACTCGCCGCCGAAGCCGACCGTGCGGCTGTTCATGCGGGTGACCTTGAACATCTCCATCACCACCATCTTCCCGTTGTAGGTGGTGGACTTGGGGGCGCCCGCCGTCACCGGCACGGTGGCCAGCAGCTCGCCGTCCCGGCGCACCTGCATGGTGTGGGCCGCCGCGTCGACCCGGGAGACCTGGCTGCGGCCGACGGTGAAGGAGACCGTCCGGTCCCGCGGTCCGTGGACCCCGGGGGCCTGCTCGACGTCGCGCAGCCGCAGCGTGACGGTGACCCGGGTGCCGGGCTTCCAGTACCGCTCGGGGCGGAAGTCGAGACGGGACCTGCCGAACCAGTGCGGCCGGACCTCGACGGCCGGGCGGGCGGTGACCCTGACGGCGCGTTCGACGGCGGCCCGGTCGGTGACCTGGCGGTTGAAGCCGAGCGACACGATCATCCCGGTGCCGACGGTGGAGCGGTTCTCCGGGGTGACGTGGGCGACGAGCCGCTCGTCGGGGACGGACGTGGTGAAGGTGGCGTGGCGGGCCGAGCGGCGCCCGTGGCCGTCCAGGGCCACCGCGTCGACCGTGTAGCGGGCGGCCGGCGCGAGGCGGCCGGCGTCCGGCTCCCAGCGCAGGCCGTCGCCGGAGATGTGCCCGGCCACCTCCGACACCCGCGCGTCCTGGAACTTGACGACCCGCACCGACTCCAGCCGCCCGCTCGCCACCCGCACCAGGAGCCGTTCGCCGGGCCGCACGCCCCTGCTGCCGTCGTCCGGCGAGATCCGGATGGCCTCCGCGCGCGCCCCGGGCGCGCCAGGGGCGCCGTTCGCGCCGTTCACGCCGCTCACGGTGCAGCCCGCCAGCAGCCCTGCCCATGTCAGTGCGGCCGCCAGCGCGGCCCCCGCGCGCCGCGCGCGCCCGTGTACGTGCCTCACGCGCTGCCCAACGACGGGCCCGCCCTGGGGAAACGTGAGTGCGAGCCACGGTCTGGGCAGAACAGTGGGGAGAACGACGCGAGGGGGTGTGGCGGCCGCCGCTGAGCCGCAGCGGCGCGCCACGGGGACCGCCGGGGCCGATGCCGCCGCCGCACGCCCTTCCGGGTGTCGTTCCACGAGCCGTGGGAGGCTGACAAGGTGTCCAGCGCAGCCGAGCAGGAGGCGGTGGCCGGGGAACGCGCCGGCGGGCAGGCGCGTCCGGCCGTCGTGATCGACGGCGGGCGGCGGCCGGTGCCGGGCGTGCCGGTGTGGCCGGGTGCGCCGATGCCGCTGGGGGCCCGGTTCCTGGTCGGGCCGGAGGGGGTGGCGGGCACCAACTTCGCGCTGTGGGCGGGCGGGGCGGAGGCGGTGGAGCTGTGCCTGTTCGACGACCGCGGCAAGGAGAGCCGGGTCCGCCTGACCGAGCTGACGCACGAGGTCTGGCACGGCTTCGTGCCGGGCGTGATGCCCGGGCAGCGGTACGGCTACCGGGTGCACGGCCGCTGGGACCCGTGGACCGGCGCCCGCTGGAACCCGGCGAAGCTGCTCCTCGACCCGTACGCCCGCGCGGTGGACGGCGACTTCCGTCTGCCGCCCGAGGTGTACGGGCATGTGCGGGACTGGCCCGAGCAGCACGTCGCGGACACCGTGCGGGACGACCGGGACTCGGCGCCGTACGTGCCCAAGGGCGTCGTCGTGCACGATGACGACGACTGGTCGGACGACCAGCGGCCGCGGACGCCGTGGGCGGACTCGGTGATCTACGAGGTGCACGTGCGCGGCTTCACCAAGCTGCACCCGGGCATCCCGGAGGAACTGCGCGGCACCTACGCCGGCCTCGCGCACCCGGCGGCCGTCGAACACCTGGTGAGGCTCGGTGTGACGGCCGTGGAACTGCTGCCGGTGCACCAGTTCGCGCACGAGGACCACCTGCTGCGGCGCGGCCTGCGCAACTACTGGGGCTACAACTCCATCGGCTACTTCGCCCCGCACGCCGGGTACGCCGCCTCCGGCACCAACGGCCGGCAGGTCGGCGAGTTCAAGCGCATGGTGCGCGCCCTGCACGCGGCCGGCATCGAGGTGATCCTCGACGTCGTCTACAACCACACCGCCGAGGCGGACGAGTACGGCCCCACGCTGTCGCTCAAGGGCATCGACAACCGCGGCTACTACCGCCTCCAGCCGGACGCCCGGCGCTACGCCGACTACACCGGCTGCGGCAACACCCTGCACGTCGTCCAGCCGCACGTGCTGCGCCTGATCACCGACTCGCTGCGCTACTGGGTGACCGAGATGGGCGTGGACGGCTTCCGGTTCGACCTGGCGGCCGCGCTGGCCCGCTCCATGCACGACGTCGACATGCTGTCGCCGTTCCTCGCCGTCATCGCGCAGGACCCGGTGCTGCGGCGGGTGAAGCTGATCGCCGAGCCGTGGGACGTCGGCTCCGGCGGCTACCAGGTGGGCGCGTTCCCGCCGCTGTGGACGGAGTGGAACGACCGGTACCGGGGCGCCGTGCGGGACTTCTGGCGCGGCGCCCTGCCGGACGTGCGGGACCTGGGCTACCGGCTGTCGGGCTCCAGCGACCTGTACGCCTGGGGCGGCCGCAGGCCCTACGCGTCGGTCAACTTCGTCACCGCGCACGACGGTTTCACCCTGCGCGACCTGGTGTCGTACGAGCGCAAGCACAACGAGGCCAACGGCGAGGGCAACCGGGACGGCACCGACGACAACCGGTCGTGGAACTGCGGCGCGGAGGGCGAGACCGACGACGAGGGGATACGGGCGCTGCGGCGGCGGCAGCTGCGCAACCTGCTGACCACGCTGCTGCTGTCGACGGGTGTGCCGATGCTGGTCGCGGGCGACGAGCTGGGGCGCACCCAGCGCGGCAACAACAACGCCTACTGCCAGGACGACGAGACCAGCTGGGTCGACTGGGGGCTGCTGGAGGACCCGGGCTGGCGGGCGCTGTGCGAGCTGACCTCCCGGCTGATCGGGCTGCGCCACCGGCATCCGGTGCTGCGCCGCCGGGCGTTCTTCTCCGGCCGCGCCCACTCCGCGGACGGTCTGCGCGACCTGGCCTGGTTCACGTCGCGCGGCACGGAGATGACGGAAGGGGACTGGTACGCGCCCGCCGCCACGCTCGGCATGTACCTCTCCGGGCGGGACATCCCGGGCCGCGACGAGCGGGGCGCGCCGGTCGTCGACGACAGCTTCCTCGCCGTGCTGCACGCCGGGGGCAGCCCGGTGAGCTTCGTGCTGCCGGGCCCGCCGTGGGCGGAGCGGTACCAGGTGGTCGTCGACACCTCGCTGGAGGAGCAGGCGGGAACGCCGGGCGTGACCCATTCGGCGGGCACGACGATCACGGTGCCGGAGCGGTCGGTGCTGCTGCTGCGGGTGGCGTGACGGCCGCACCGGCAGCGCGTACGACCGCTCGAACACGCAGGTCGTAGGACCTGCGGCCGACCCCGGTCCGGCCAAAACTCGGTGGGCGTCGTCAGTGGCGATCCGTAGGCTCACTGCTGATGCCCACTACACCTGCCACCCCAGCGGACCGGTCCGCCGTCCGAAGCCTGCTGCGCCTGTGGCCGTACGTACGGCCCGTGCGGGTGAGGCTGTTCACCGCCGCGTTCGTCGCGGTGCTCGCCTCCTGCACCGGGCTGGTGATCCCGCTGGTGCTGAAATGGCTGGTGGACGGGCCGGTCGCCGACCGGGATCCGGCCGGGGTGTGGCTCGGCGCGCTGTACGTGCTGCTGCTCGGGGTGGCGGAGGCGCTGCTGTTCGGGATGCGGCGCTGGCTGGTGGCGCGGCCGCTGTCGCACGTCGAGGCGGAGATGCGGGCGGACCTGTACCGGCACCTGCAACGGCTGCCGGTGGCCTTCCACGACCGGTGGCCGTCCGGGCAGTTGCTGTCGCGGGGCACCACCGACCTGATGCTGCTGCGCATGTTCCTCGCCTTTCCGCTGACGTTCCTGCTGGTCAACGGGGTGACGATCGTCGTCGGCGTGACCATCATGCTGCTGCAGGACTGGACGCTGGGCCTGGTGATCCTGGGGCCGGCGGTGCCCGTCGTCGTCACCTGCGTGATCTTCGAGAAGCGGTACTCGGACGCGGCGCGGCTCGCGCAGGACCAGGTCGGCGATCTGACGACGGTCGTCGAGGAGAGCGTGCTCGGCATCCGGATCGTCAAGGGGTTCGGGCGCCACCGCAGCCAGGCGCGGGCGTTCCGGGAGCTGTCGCGCACGCTGCGCGGGACGGAGCTGCGCAAGGCCCGGCTGCTCGCCACCATCTGGGGCGTCATCGTGACGCTGCCGGAGGTGGCGATCGGGGCGGCCCTGGTGCTGGGGTGCGTGCAGGTGGCCGACGGCGGCCTGTCCGCGGGCACGCTGGTCGCCTTCCTGTCCACGGCGCTCGCCCTGCGGTGGCCGGTGGACTCCATCGGCTTCCTGCTGGCGATGAGCCAGGAGGCGGCCACCGCCACGGAGCGGTACTTCGAGGTGCGGGACGCCGAACCGGAGTCGGACGCCGTCGCGGCCGTCAGCCCCCGTGGCGGCGGCGCGGCCCGGTCGGACGCCGTCGCCGCGGCCCTCCGCCCCGACGGCGGCGGCGCGGCCCGCCCGGACGACAGCGGACTGCGCTTCGACGGCGTGCGGTTCCGCTACCCCGACGCGCCCGACGGCTCCCCGCCCGTCCTGGACCGGGTCGACCTGCACATCCGTCCCGGCGAGTCGATGGCGCTGGTCGGGGCCACCGGCAGCGGGAAGACCACGCTCACCGCGCTCGTGCCCCGGCTGCACGAGGTGACGGAGGGCCGGATCACCCTCGACGGCGTGGACATCGCCGCGATGCCCCGTGAGCGGCTGCGCTCCCTGGTCGCCGTGGCCTTCGAGGAGCCCACCCTGTTCTCCGCGAGCGTGGCGGAGAACGTGCTGATGGGGGCCGGTGACGCGGCCGGCGAGGCCGAGCTGGAGCGGGCGCTGTCCGTCGCCCAGGCCGACTTCGCGCACGCGCTCCCGCAGGGCACCGGGACCCAGGTCGGCGAGCAGGGCCTGAGCCTGTCCGGCGGGCAGCGGCAGCGGCTGGCGCTGGCCCGGGCGGTCGTCGGCAGGCCCCGGTTCCTGGTCCTGGACGATCCGCTGTCCGCCCTGGACGTGCACACCGAGGCGCTGGTCGAGGCCGCGCTGCGGGACGTCCTGGCGGACACCACCGCCCTGATCGTGGCGCACCGCCCGTCCACCGTGCTGCTCGCCGACCGGGTCGCGCTGCTGTCCGGCGGCCGGATCGCCGCCGTCGGCACCCACCAGGAACTGCTGCGCACGAACGCCGAGTACGCCCACCTCATGTCCGGCACCGGGGAAGCGGAGGACGAGCGATGACGGCCCCCACCACGACCGTCGCGACGGCGGACGACGAACCGGACGGCCCGCTGCCGGGCGCCGCCGCCGGCGACCCCTTCGACCGCGACACCCTGCCCACTCCCCCGGGCGCCACCGCCGCGCTCCTGCGCTCCCTGCTCGCCCCGCTGCGGGCCCGTGTCGCCGTCACCACGCTTCTGCTGCTGCTCCAGCAGGCGGCCGTCCAGGCGGGCCCGCTGCTGGTGGCGTACGCCATCGACCGGGCCGTACCGGCGCTGCGCGGCGACGACCGCGGTCCGCTGGTCGCGGTGGGCGTGGGCTACCTGCTGTGCGCGGTCGCCTCCGGGGTCCTGCAGTACGCGTTCATCAACGCCTCCGCCCGCGTCAACCAGGACGTGCTGCTCGACCTGCGCGGGCGGATCTTCCGGCACGCGCAGGCGCTCAGCGTCGACTTCCACGAGCGCTACACCTCGGGCCGGCTGATCTCCCGGTCCACCACGGACGTGGAGTCGCTGCGCGAACTGCTCGACGAGGGCCTGCAGGAACTGGTCATGATCGTGCTGTCGTCGGTCTACATCTCGGCGATGCTGCTGTGGCTGGACATGGGGCTGGGAGCCGTGGCGGTGGCGTCGTTCCTGCCGCTGTACCTGCTCGTGCGGACCTACCGGCGGCGGGCGGGCGAGGTGTACCGGGTGCGCTCCACCGCCATCGCGTCCGTCATCGTGAAGTTCGTCGAGACCATGAACGGCATCCGGCCGGTGCGGGCCTTCCGCCGGGAGGCCGCCAACGACGCCGCCTTCCGGGTGCTCAACCGGCGCCACGAACGCACCAACGGCGACGCGCTGCTGGAGATGGCCCGCTATGTCGTCGGCTCCCGGCTGATCGCCAACACGGCCGTCGCGCTGATCGTGCTGTGGGGCGCCTACCGGGTGGCGGGCGGCTCGCTGGACCTCGGTGTGCTGGCGGCGGCGGTGCTGTACCTGCGGCGGCTGTACGACCCCATCGACCGGCTGGGCATGTTCCTCAACTCCTGGCAGTCGGCGGCGGCCTCCCTGGAGAAGATCGCCGGGCTGCTCGCGCAGACGCCGACCGTGCCGGAGCCGTCGGCTCCCGTGCAGCTGCCGCCGCTCGCGGGCGAACACCCGGGCCGGGAGGTGGTGTTCGACGGCGTGCGCTTCGGCTACCGCACCGGCGGGGAGGTGCTGCCCCGCTTCGACCTCACCGTCCCGGCCGGGCAGACGGTCGCGGTGGTCGGCTCGACCGGCGCGGGCAAGTCGACGCTGGCCAAGCTGCTCGCCCGGTTCTACGACCCGTCCGGCGGGCGGGTCCTGCTGGACGGCGTGGACCTGCGCGACCTGGCCGTGCCGGAACTGCGGCGCGGGGTGGTGATGGTGACGCAGGAGGCGTTCCTGTTCTCCGGCACGGTCGCCGAGAACATCGCCATCGGGCGTCCGGACGCGAGCCGCGAGCAGATCGAGCGGGCCGCGAAGGCGATCGGCGCGCACGACTTCATCGAGGCGCTGCCCGACGGCTACGACACGGACGTCCGCAAGCGGGGCGGCCGCATCTCCGCCGGACAGCGTCAACTCGTCTCCTTCGCACGGGCGTTGCTCGCCGACCCGGCCGTGCTCATCCTCGACGAGGCGACCAGCTCGCTCGACATCCCGGGCGAACGGGCGGTGCAGCGCGCGATGTCGACGGTGCTCCAGGGCCGTACGGCGGTGGTCATCGCGCACCGGCTGTCGACCGTGGAGATCGCGGACCGGGTGCTGGTGATGGAGCACGGCCGCATCGTCGAGGACGGCACCCCGGACGAACTCATCGCGGGCACGGGCCGGTTCGCGGACCTGCACCGGGCCTGGCGGGACAGCCTGGCGTGACGGGCCGGACCTGGTGTGTCCGGTGACCACCAGGGCTGCCGCCGCCAGGGGTGCTCATACCGCTCGGGCGGGCGCCAGCGGCTGCTCCGTCCAGATGACCTTTCCCCGCGCTGTGTACCGGGTGCCCCACCGCTGGACGAGCTGGGCGACCAGGAACAGCCCGCGGCCGCCCTCATCGGTGGCCGCCGCCCGGCGCGGGTGCGGAGAGGTGCTGCTGCCGTCGGAGACCTCGCAGATCAGCGTGCGGTCGCGCAGCAGACGCAGCGCGATGGGTTCGCTGCCGTGCCGGAGCGCGTTGGTCAACAGCTCGCTGACCGTGAGTTCGGTGGAGAAGAGCAGCTCGTCGAGGCCCCATCGGGCCAGCTGCTCGGTGACCTCCGCGCGGACCCGCGGGACCTCGGCCGGGTCGGCGGCCAGCTCCCAGGTGGCGACGTGCTCGTCGTCCAGCGTCCGGGTACGGGCGACGAGGAACGCGACGTCGTCGGCGGGTTGATCCGGAAGCCGGGGCAACAGGGAGTCCAGCGTCCGGCAGGCGTGCTCGGGCGTTCCCCCGGACCGGGCGAGCACGCCGCGCAGTCTGTCCATCCCGAGGCCGACGTCCCGGTGGCCGAGGTGTTCGATCAGCCCGTCGGTGTAGAGCACGAGCAGGCTGCCCTCGGGGATCTCCAGCTCGGCGGTCTCGAAGGGATGGCCGCTCACGCCCAGCGGCGGCCCACCGGGCAGGTCCGGATACTCGACGGTGCCGTCGGGCCGTACCAGCGCGGGCGGCGGATGACCGGCCCGGGCCACGGTGCAGCGGCCCGCGACGGGGTCGTAGACGGCGTAGAGACAGCTCGCGCCGGTGATGTCCGCGTCGCCGGTCTCCGCCTGCTCCCGGTCGGCGTCCAGCCGGGCGACGAGGTCGTCGAGATGGGCGAGGACCTCCTCGGCGGGGAGATCGAGGGCGGAGAAGTTGTGGACCGCGGTGCGCAGCCTGCCCATGGTGGCGGCGGCGTGCAGTCCGTGGCCGACCACGTCCCCGACCACCAGCGCCACCCGTGCGCCGGACAACGGGATCACGTCGAACCAGTCGCCTCCGGCCCCCGAACGCGCCGGCAGGTAGCGGTGGGACACGTCGACCGCTTGCTGCGCGGGGAGGCCGCGCGGCAGCAGACTGCGCTGGAGCGCCAGCGCCACCCTGTGCTCGCGGGTGAAACGGCGGGCGTTGTCGATGCTCAGCGCGGCGCGGCCGACCAGTTCCTCGGCGAGCAGCAGGTCGTCCTCGGAGAACGGCTCCTGGAGCCGGGAGCGGTAGAAGCTGACCACTCCCAGCAGCACGCCCCGGGCCCGCATCGGCACGGTGATGAGCGAGTGGATGCCGGCCTCCAGGATCCGCTCGCCCCGCGCCGGATCCTGGAGGTGCCAGCCATGGGCCGTCGCGAGCTCCGGTTCCAGGGCCGCCCGCTCGGTCGCCAGGGCTCTGTTCTGGGGTGTGGACGGCGCATAGGCGATCAGGTCACCGGCCGCATGGAGCGGGGAGTCCTCGCGCACGCCGGTGAGCGCGACGCGGCGCAGCGCACCGTCCACCCGGACCGGTTCCTCACCGGCCGGCACGGCTTCCGGCACGTCGACGGCGGCGAAGTCGGCGAACCGGGGGACGGCCACCTCGGTCAGCTCCTCGGCGGTCCGAACCACGTCGAGCGTGGTGCCGACGCATGCGGAGGCGTCGTACAGCAGCCCCAGGCGCTGCCGGGCCTGCAGGGCCAGCCGGCCCATCAACGGCTCACCGACGGCGACCAGCCATTCATCGCCCCGGCGGTCGCCCTGCTCGGCGCCCGGCCGGGGCTGGGGCTCCGGGGCGGGAGACAGCGGGCGGGGCAGGAGCCGCCGCGGCGCCGGGCGCGTCGCGGCGTGGTGCACGGGCGGGGGCGTGAGAACCGGGGGAGTACCGCCCTCGGCCGTCAGCACGGCGAGGTCCTGCCGGAGACCGGAGGGAAGAGCCGCCTCGACGGCGATTCCCGTGACGCCGGAAGGAGTCGTCACCGGCCGGCTGCGCAGGACGGCCGTGCGTCCGTGGGGCAGCCGCACCTCCACCAGGCCGGTGCGGCCGGAGGAGATCAACTCGGTCGCGGCCGCCTGGAGGAGGAGCCGGTCGTGGCGGTCGAGCAACTCGTCGGGGACGGTGGGCATGCCGCCCGGACCACCGTTCCCGGGCGGATGGGCGGACCGGAACGCCTGGAGCAGGGCCCGCTCGCGGGACGAGACCTGCTCCAGCAGCCGCTGTTCGATGGCACGGGCCGCCTCGAGTGCCGAGGTGAGCATGGCGGGGTGGGTGTCGGCCCGCGCGCTGGTCAGGTCGAGTGCGCCGACGACGTGTCCGCTCAGCGGGTCGCGCACCGGTGCGCCCGCGCAGACCAGCCCCGTCAGGTCGTCGCCGTAGTGCTCGCGACCGCAGATGAAGACGGGCCGCCGCGTCACCAGGACGGTGCCGATGCCGTTGTTCCCGAGCACGTCCTCGGGGACGCTGAAGCCCGGCGCGAGCTGCATCGCGTCGAGACGCCCGAGCAGCGCGTGCCGGCCTGCCCTCCGGTCGAGCAACCGGGCGCGTTCGTCACCGAGGAACACGGTCGTCCGGAGGCCCGACAGCCGAGTCTCCAGAGCCTCGAGCACGGGCCGGGCGGCCTCCGCGAGGTTCTGCGCGTCGCCCAGATCCCGCTGGTAGGGAAGATCCCCCCGGTGCCTCTCGGCAAGGCCCTGGGAGCGGCACCTGCGCCAGGCGGCCAGGACCGGATCGCGCACGGACGGCCCCACGGGCTCGCCCGCCCGCAGTTGCTCGTAAGCCCTGCCGAGGGCGACGGCGTCGTCCCACTTCATCGACACTTGCGCACATCCTTCGCCGGCCCCCTCCATACACCTCAGTCTCTGCCATGAATAAGGAAAAGCAAGACATATCCCCCTCAGAGGTCTCCACTCCCCCTCAGGCGTCTCCGCGAGGGACCGGCTCCGGGGTGACGGGTCGGGCGTGACGCGCACGGCGGGGGTCCGGCACCTTCGCACACCCACCCCAAAAGTCCGTATAGCGAACATGAACATCCGGACAACGAACGGTTTCCGGCCAAGTTCCTGACGCGTCCCTGACGAAAATCGCGACACATCCATCCCGGGCGACGAACCCGCGGCCGACCCCTCGACAGCCGTCTCCAGCGGCAGCGGCCGGGCGCCATGGAGCCCGTTCACGTCCCCGCAACATTCATCGCGCCGAAGCTTTTCGGCCAACATCACTTGGGGGTCCTGACATGTACGCGCCCTTGATGTCACCCTCTCTCACAACGCCGCACAACTTCACGACAACTCGGCCGGGCGCCCCACCCCGTGCCGACTCCCCCACTCCAAGGAGCTTGTGTGACCTCCCTCTACGCGCGTCACAAGCGTTCTACCCTTGCCATCGCGACCGCCGTCGCCGCCGGAGCCCTGCTCACCACCGGTCTGACCACCGGTACGGCCGCCGCCCAGACCCCGGCGGGGTCCACGGCCAAGGCCCCGCTCGCCGCCGCCCCCGTCCAGCTCTCCGCGGCCGCGCGCACCTCCCTCATCAAGCAGCAGCAGAAGGCCGCGCCCGACACCGCGCAGCGCATAGGCCTCGGCGCCAAGGAGAAGCTGGTCGTCAAGGACGTCGTGAAGGACGCCGACGGCGCGGTCCACACCCGCTACGAGCGCACCTACGCCGGCCTGCCGGTCCTCGGCGGCGACCTGGTGGTCCACCAGTCGGCCACCGGCGCCACGAAGAGCGTCACCAAGGCCGTCAAGGCGGCCATCAAGGTGGCCTCCGTCAAGCCGCAGATCACCGTGGCCAAGGCCGAGAAGCAGGCGCTGACCGTCGCGAAGGCGGCCGGCTCCGCGAAGACCGCCGCCGACTCCGCGCGCAAGGTCATCTGGGCCGCCGACGGCAAGCCGACCCTGGCGTACGAGACGGTCGTCGGTGGCCTGCAGGACGACGGCACCCCGAACGAGCTGCACGTCATCACCGACGCCGCCACCGGCAAGAAGCTGTACGAGTACCAGGGCATCGAGACCGGCACCGGCAAGACCCTCTACTCGGGCAACGTCACCCTCAACACCACGCTGTCGGGCTCGACGTACCAGCTGTACGACACCACGCGCGGTGGCCACAAGGTCTACAACAAGGCCCACTCCAGCACCACCAGCACGGGCACCCTGTTCACCGACGCGGACGACGTCTGGGGCACCGGCGCCGCCTCCAGCTCCACCACCGACCAGACCGCCGCCGCCGACGCCGCCTACGGCGCCCAGGTCACCTGGGACTTCTACAAGAACACCTTCGGCCGCAGCGGCATCAAGAACAACGGCGTGGCCGCCTACTCCCGCGTCCACTACGGCAACGCGTACGTCAACGCGTTCTGGGACGACAGCTGCTTCTGCATGACCTACGGCGACGGCTCGGGCAACACCCACCCGCTGACCTCGCTGGACGTGGCCGGCCACGAGATGAGCCACGGTGTCACCTCCAACACCGCGGGCCTCAACTACAGCGGCGAGTCCGGCGGTCTGAACGAGGCCACCTCCGACATCTTCGGCACCGGCGTGGAGTTCTACGCCGCCAACTCCAACGACGTCGGCGACTACCTCATCGGCGAGGAGATCGACATCAACGGGGACGGCTCCCCGCTGCGCTACATGGACAAGCCCAGCAAGGACGGCGCCTCGTCGGACTACTGGTCCTCCACCGTCGGCAGCAAGGACGTCCACTACTCGTCCGGCGTCGCGAACCACTTCTTCTACCTCCTGTCGGAGGGCAGCGGTTCGAAGACCATCAACGGCGTGACCTACAACTCGCCGACGTACAGCGGCTCCACGGTCACCGGCATCGGCCGCGCCAAGGCGCTGCAGATCTGGTACAAGGCGCTGACGACGTACATGACGTCGACGACGAAGTACTCCGGCGCCCGCACGGCGACGCTGAGCGCCGCGTCCGCCCTGTACGGCTCCGGCAGCGCCGAGTACAACGCGGTGGCGGCGGCCTGGTCCGCGGTCAACGTCAGCTAGTCCCAGCGGTTCCAGGGTGATCGACGGGCGGTACCCGGGCGGCGGACGCCCCCGGGTACCGCCCTACTCTTGGGTGCTGTGTCTGCAGCGGATCCCAAGGACTTCACCTACGACGACGTCGGCGCGACCCGGCGCGACGGCTTCTGCCCCCCGGGCTTCCACCACCTGCGGGTGCGCACCCGCCTCGGTGAGGGCGAGGAGGTCTTCCGCCGGGCGGCACAGGCGCTGCTGACCTGGGAGCTGCACCGCTCGATGGGCGTGGGCATCGACGCCGCCGCCGACCGGGCCGCGCCCGGCGTGGACGTCACCGTCACCCTCGCCGGCGTCATCAGGGCGCCCTGCCGCGTGGCGTGGACGGTCGAGGAGCCCCGCCGCGCCGGCTGGGCCTACGGCACGCTGGCCGGGCATCCGGAGTGCGGCGAGGAGTCCTTCGTGGTGGACCGCACCGGCGACGGCACGGTCTGGCTGACGGTCACCGCCTTCAGCCGCCCGGCCAAGTGGTACGCCAAGGCCGGCGGCCCGGCGACCCGGGGCCTGCAGCACGCCTACGCCCACCGTTGCGGCAAGGTCCTGCGGAAGCTGAGCGCGGGCACCTCGGAGCAGTGACCGCCTCGCGGGGGCCGGCGGTCACCCGGGCATCGCCCGCGCGTACTGGTCCCGAAGGGCCGCCGAGGTTTCGGCCGGACAGGCCGCCGGCATGCAAGCGGAATGTCACCGGCGGCTCAGTCCGAGTCCATGACGTGGGTCTGCCGACGGTAGGGCTGTGTCATGAGCTCGAGCCGCCGCGGACGCCAGATGTCGTCCCGCTCGCTGAGACCCAGCTCGCCGTTCTTGCGGAGCGACCAGACGACGGCGACGGGGCGGGCGAAGATCGCCCGCCCGTGCGCGGTCAGCGGAACAGCACCCCCGCCCCGGTCACCGTATCCTCCGACGGCACCGCCAGCAGGCCCAGTTCGGCGGCGGAGGCCAGCAGGCGGTGGGTGGGCAGGATGCGGACGGTGTAGCCGTACGGGCCGGTGCGGTCCAGGGAGAGCGGGCCCTCGTAGATCCAGCGGCCCTCCGGGTCCTGGCTGCCCGCCGGTTTCAGGGGCACCGAGGCGGCGTCGGTGATGCGGTCCTGGGAGTCGACCCGGCCGGAGACGGCCTGGACCTCGACGTCGTCCGGGGAGAGCTCGCCGAGGCGCACCCGGACCCGCAGCCCGAGCGTGGTGCCGAGCTGCGCGGTGGCCGTGGCGGCCGACGCCTCGACGTGGTCCACCGCCACCCCGTGCCAGGCGCCCCGCACCCGCGCCTTCCAGGCGGCCAGCTCGCGCGCGGCGTCCGGGGTCATCGCGCGGTGGGCGTGGGCGGCCGGGGTGTAGAGGCGCTCGACGTACTCCCGCACCATCCGGCCGGCCAGCACCTTCGGGCCGAGCAGCGTGAGGGTCTGGCGGACCATCTCGATCCAGCGGTCGGGCAGACCGTTCTGACCGCGCTCGTAGAAACGCGGCGCGACCCGCTGCTCCAGCAGGTCGTACAGCGCGGCGGCCTCTATGCCGTCGCGCCGGTCGGCGTCCATGGCGACGCCGTCGGCGGTCGGGATCGCCCAGCCGAAGTCGGGCTGGTACCACTCGTCCCACCAGCCGTCCAGGACCGAGAGGTTGAGGCAGCCGTTGAGGGCGGCCTTCATGCCGGAGGTGCCGCAGGCCTCCAGGGGGCGCAGCGGGTTGTTCAGCCAGACGTCGCAGCCGGGGTACAGCTTCTGCGCCATCGCCATGCCGTAGTCGGGCAGGAAGACGATGCGGTGGCGCACCCGCGGGTCGTCGGCGAACCGGACCAGTTCCTGCACCAGCCGCTTGCCGCCGTCGTCCGCCGGGTGCGCCTTGCCCGCGACCACGATCTGGATCGGCCGCTCGGGGTGCAGCAGGAGTCCCATCAGCCGGTCGCGGTCCCGGAGCATCAGCGTCAGACGCTTGTACGAGGGGACCCGGCGCGCGAAACCGATGGTCAGGACGTCCGGGTCGAGCACCCCGTCGATCCAGCCCAGCTCGGCCGTGCCCGCGCCGCGCTGCCGCCAGGAGGCGCGCAGCCGCTCGCGCACCTCCTCCACCAGTTGCTCGCGCAGGCTGCGGCGCAGCTCCCACACGTCCTGGTCGGGGATGTCCGCGACCGAGTCCCAGCGGTCCGAGCCGCCGACGGTCAGCGCGTCCTCGGCGCGCTGGGCGCCGATCTGCCGGGCTCCGAGCCGGAAGACCTCCGGGGCGACCCAGGTGGGGGCGTGGACGCCGTTGGTCACCGAGGTGATCGGCACGTCCTCGGGGTCGAACCCCGGCCACAGGCCGGCGAACATCTCCCGGCTGACCTGGCCGTGCAGCAGGGACACCCCGTTGGCGCGCTGGCCCAGGCGCAGGCCCATCACGGCCATGTTGAACAGGTTGGGCTCGCCGCCGGGGTAGGTCTCCGTGCCGAGGGCGAGGATGCGGTCCACGTCGATGCGCGGCAGCTCGGCGTCGGGCGCGAAGTGGCGGGCGACGAGTTCCCGGTCGAAGCGGTCGATGCCGGCCGGGACCGGGGTGTGCGTGGTGAAGACGGTGCCCGCCCGCACCGCCTCCAGCGCCGAGTCGAAGTCCAGCCCCCCGGCACACAGTTCCGCAATGCGCTCCAGGCCGAGGAACCCGGCGTGGCCCTCGTTGGTGTGGAAGACCTCCGGCTCGGGGTGGCCGGTGATCCGGCAGTACGCGCGCACCGCCCGCACCCCTCCTATGCCGAGCAGCATCTCCTGCAGCAGCCGGTGCTCGCTGCCGCCGCCGTAGAGCCGGTCGGTGACGCCGCGCTCCCCGGGGTCGTTCTCCTCGACGTCCGAGTCCAGCATCAGCAGCGGCACCCGGCCCACCTGGGCCAGCCAGATCCGAGCGTGCAGCCGCTTGCCGCCGGGCAGCGCGAGGCCGACCTGGGCCGGGGCGCCGTCGGTGTCCCTGAGCTGGACGACGGGCAGCTCGTTGGGGTCGAGGACCGGGTACTGCTCCTGCTGCCAGCCGTCCCGGGACAGGCTCTGGCGGAAGTAGCCGTGCCGGTAGAGCAGGCCGACGCCGATGAGCGGCGCACCGAGGTCGCTGGCCGCCTTCAGGTGGTCGCCGGCCAGGATGCCGAGGCCGCCGGAGTACTGGGGCAGGGCCGCGGTGACGCCGAACTCGGGCGAGAAGTAGGCCACGGCGGCGGGAAGTCCGCCGGGCTGGGACTGGTACCAGCGGTCGCCGGTCAGGTAGTCGTGGAGGTCGTCGGTGACGGCGGTCAGCCGGCGCAGGAAGCGGCGGTCCTGGGCCAGCTCCGCGAGCCGCGCGGGCGGCACGCTCCCCAGCAGCCGCACCGGATCGGCGCCCGAGGCGGCCCAGCTCTCGGGATCGACCGACTGGAAGAGTTCACGTGTCTCCGCGTGCCAGGACCAGCGCAGGTTCCGCGCCAGATCGCTGAGCGGCAGAAGGGGTTCGGGCAGGACGGGTCGGACGGTGAATCGACGGATCGCCTTCACTGGCCACCTCGGTCAGGCGTGCGGAGGGGGGACACACACCGGTGTGCGTCCCGTCGTCAATCCCGACGGTATCCGGGAGAGCGGCTTCGTAACCACGGCACACCCGGCGTCAAGGTGAACCCTCTCCGTGCGCGGGCATACGCGGGAGTAGTTAACAAAGTGCCGGATTGCCCACTCGCATAGGGTGGGAAGGCTCCTCCGGTACGCCCCTGGATCACCACAGGGACAACACGCAGGACCCACCTCCCCACAGTCATCCGCCCACCAACGTTGACGCGGACAGGAGCGGTCATGCCCGCCACGCACCACTCGTCTCCACCCCCGAAGCACAGCGCCGACACAGCCCCTGTACGCCCGCCCGCCGCCGGGCAGCCGGCCGTGGAGCCACCCTCCGCCCGGGCCGCCTCCGGTGTCGGGCGCATCCCCCTCCTCGACGTCCGCCCGATCGTCCAGCACGGGCGCAGGCCCGCCAAGGCCGTGACCGGCGAGTCGTTCGAGATCTCGGCGACCGTGTTCCGCGAGGGGCACGACGCGGTCGCCGCGAACGTCGTCCTGACCGATCCGGAGGGCCGTCCGGGCCCGTGGACGCCGATGCGGGAGCTGGCGCCCGGCACCGACCGCTGGGGCGCCACCGTCACCCCCGGCGCCCCGGGCCACTGGAGCTACCACGTGGAGGCCTGGGGGGACCCGGTCACCACCTGGCGCCATCACGCCCAGATCAAGATCCCGGCCGGGATGGACACCGAACTGGTCCTGGAGGAGGGCGCGCGACTGTACGAGCGCGCGGCCGCCGGCGTGCCAGAGGGCGAGGGCGGCGGCGAGGCCGGCCGCGAGGTGCTCCTCGCCGCCGTCGACGCCCTGCGCGACGAGGGCCGCCCGCCCGCGTCCCGGCTGGCGGCGGCGTTGACGCCGGAGGTGGACGCGGTGCTGGCCCGGCATCCGCTGCGGGAACTGGTCACCGCCTCCGAACCACTGCCCCTG